>DASZVD010000362.1:0-8438 GCA_035547375.1 Steroidobacteraceae bacterium | reverse complement strand
GGCCGAGTTGCCGGAGCTGAAGCGGTTTACGTTCTTTGTCAGCCGTCGCTTTGAAGAGGGGCGCGAGCGGTTTCGTCTTCACATGGGCTACTTCACGACACTCGCCGAGGCCGAGGAGTGGCTGAGTGTCGTGCGCGATATTTATCCGGGTGCCTGGGCGGGGGAAGCTCCGGGCAAGAAGCTTCGCGCCCGCGCCGCCGCTGCGGCAGAGCAGGGAAAACAACCTGGACCACAACCGAGGTCGGCGCTCCCGAACTTTATCCCTCCGGTTGCCGCACCAGCTCCCACCGTCACGCCCGTCGCGCAGGCGCCGGCGGCCGTAGCGTTGGCGCCGGCGGCGGCTGTACCGTTGGCACCGGCAGCAGTGGCGCACGTGCGCGTGCCGGCGACCGTGATGCAAGCGCCGGCGACGCAAGCCGTGGCACCGCAGGCGCTGGCGGTGACGCAGCAGGCACCGGCAGTGGCGCAGCAAGCATCGGCGCCGGTGGCGCGAGCGCCAGTGACGGTGACGCAGGCGCCGGAAGGACTGAACATTCCGACGCTCCAGGCGGCGAGTGCTGCGCCGGCTCCGGCAGCAACACCAACACCGCCGGTCGCTGCAGCTCCCGTTGTCGCAGTGGCGATCGCCGCTGCGGGGGGCACGAAGGCCGCGAGCACGCAAGCTGCCGCACCTGCCGCGAAGAGTCCCGCGCAGCAAAGCGTGCCGGTTGCAGCCTCCGCGCAAATTGCGGCGTCTGCGCCGGTTGCGGTGTCTGCACAGGTTGCCGCGTCTGTGCAGGTTGCGAATTCGGCTGCCAAGGCGGCTGTGCCGAAGGGGGCTGTGGCTGTCCCGAATACGTCTGCGGCGACAACTGCGAGGTCTGCTCCCGCGAATGTCCCTACGGCGAAGCCGGCTTCTACGGCTATCGCGGCAAAGGGCGGCGCGGCGCGTCCTGCGACGGGTCGCACCGTGGTTCCCGTGGCGAAAGCCGGCGGAGCTTCTACGGTCAATAGCGGGTTGGCCTCGACCGGCAAAGCCTCCACAGCAGTGGGAAGCAAGAGCAAGGCACAGTCCGTCACGGGCAAAGCGGCGCCGAAGAGCAGTGCGTTCGGCGATTCGAATGTTCGTGAAGTGCTCGCGGCGCTGGGCGACACGGAGGAGACCGGGCAGACGCGCATGATGCCTGCTCCACAGCTGCAACCCGTGGCTGCGCAGGAAGAAGCCACTCTCACTGACACACAGGTGCTTCGCTACCTCGAAAGCCGTCGGAGCGATGACGAGCCCGAGCGCGTCGTCGAGGATACTCCTGACGCGAGCATCTCCTTGCTGAAGCCCGATGACACGGGCACCCGCCGTGCTCTCAAAGACGCGGTGAGCCACAACGCGCCCGTTTCATTTGCCGTGCAGCTGCAGTGGGCTGTGCAACCTGTCGAGCTCGACAAAGTACCGCCGCTGGCGATTTTCAGCGCGTATACGCTCTACACCGTTGAGGGAAGTCGCGAGGGCCGCAAGTGGTATGGCCTGCGCCTCGGGTTCTTCAGTGACGCCATCTCCGCGAAGCAGGTGGCCTACTACGTACGGTCGGAGTTTGCGTCCGTCGCCGTGGTGCCCGTAAGTCCGCAAGAGAAGGCGCGTGCAACGGACGAGGACAAGAAATCCAACGCGGCCCTGCAGTTCCCGCGTAAGGCGCGCCAGGCGAACATGGATGAGTTCAAGCTCATCGAGGATGAAACCCCGGCGTCGCCCGAGGCGCCTGTTGCGAAGCCCGCGGTCGGAGCGAAGACGGCTGGTGCTCGCCCGGGTGGGCAATCGGCTCCCGGCAAGCGTCCCGTCTCGTCCAAGGGCGGCCGTATCAATGCGCGCGAGCGCCGCGGTCCGCAGACGCTCGAGGAGACGCTCGAGAGTCTCGGCGCCAGCCAGCTCGAAGTGGACAACGGTACCGGCGAGACGCTCAACGATACCGGTGTGCGGCATCTGCGGGTCGAGGTCCAGAAGAGCAATACGCCGTTCTCACGGCTCCTGGAGCGGCTGAGCGAGCGGACGCGAAAGAGTTAGCCGCTCTTCGCGGATTCGACCCCGACGCCCTCGGGGGAGTATCTCGGATGCAACCCACTCACGACCAACTGTTCGACTTCGATCATGTGCCTGCTGCCTTGACCATCTTCGTGCCGGGGCGCACGCAGGCAAGATAGTCAACAAGATCGGGTAAGATGGGGGCTACAGCGGCCCGTCAGGGCCAGCCGATGACCGGAGCGGTGTGAGCCCAGGAGATACATCCCGTACAACGTGTGTGACGTCGGCGGGCTGTCTCAGAACTGGGAGCTCAAAACCTCGTCGACGGCCGCGAGCGTGCGTTGTACGTCCTCTCCAGTGTGAGCCGCGGATACGAACCAGGTTCCGCGGTTGGTCGGGCGAATTCCTTTTGGCAGCAGCGCGTCGATCAGTTTTTTCTGGCGCGCAGCGTCGGCTCGACAGTGGGAGGCGTAATCGAAAGTCTCCGGCTCGTCGGTGAAAAGGGTATGGAACACAGCGCCGCAGCCGATGACTTTGAGGTTGGTGGAGTGCTTGGAGGCGAGGTGACGAATGCCATTGATCAACTGCTCGCCGGTCGATTCGATTTTTCCGTAGACCGCGCCGTTTCCTGCGGCGAGCTGCTCGAGGGTCGCGATAGCCGCAGCGACGCTAACCACGTTAGAGTTGTATGTGCCGGAGTGATTGACTGTGCCGTCCGCGAACAGACTCATGATTTTCGCGCTGCCCACGAGGGCCGCCACGGGGAATCCGCCGCCCAATGCCTTCGCGAAAATCGATAGATCCGGCTGGACGCCGAACCGGCCCTGCGCCCCGCCAAGGCCGAGCCGATATCCGGTGATCACCTCGTCGAAGATCAACACGATGCCATGCTCGTTGCACAGCGAGCGCAATGTTTGAAGATAATCGGTGCGGGGCGGAATCACTCCTGTGTTGCACATCACGGGCTCCGTGATGATCGCCGCAACTCGTGAGCCATGGTTGGCGAGGAAGCGGCGGATGGCCGCGGCGTCGTTCCAGGGGAGTACATAGGTTTCCGACACCGCCGCCGGGCTCTGGCCCGACGTCTGGTAGTGAATCGGTAACGGCAGCGGACCAGCAGCGTTGCCGGGCGGGCCACTGACGCTCACGAGCACGTTGTCGAACCATCCGTGATACTGGCCCTCAAATTTTATGAAGTGCGTGCGACGAGTGTAGGCCCGAGCAACCCGAAGCGCTGCTTGGACCATCTCGGATCCCGTTAACCCGATGCGGACGAGCTCGGCTGACGGAACATGTGCCCGTAGCAGCTTGGCGAGCAAGAGCTCGGAGGGATGTTGCCCGGCGTAGAGCTGGCCGTCGTCCAGACTTTCGCGAACCGCCTGTACGACCGTTGTCGGCGCATGCCCGAGAATAGCCGGACCCATACCAAGGGCGTAGTCCACGTATTCGTTGCCATCAAGGTCGAACAGCTTTGAGCCGGAAGCTCGGGAGAAGCAAAGCGGCGTTCCTCCGAGGCGGACATTGCTGTTGACTCCACCTGCTATTACCGCTGAGGCGTCCAGATGGTAGGCAGCCGACTTGTGCACATCCAACGCCGTCGCCGGACGTGCGTTCTGCGCGCTTTGATGGGACCGATTGCCTGCTTCGTCGTCCGACATGCGAAATCACCTTCCTGCAAACCGATGTGTGGCGGCAGCGTATGGCGTGCGAGCGGCAACTGGCCGCTCGGGGCTACCCGCTCCGCGAGCTACGGCCCGTGGCAATGTCATCCTTCATGAGGTAATCTCATCTACCGGAACCGTAGTTCCATTATGATGCGACGAAGCGGCGTTGTCTACTCGTGCTGATTGACCGCGAGCCGCGATCGCTGATTGACGAGTTGGTAGACCAGTCGCGGTGGTCCGCGGCGAAGCCGTCTGTAGAGTGTGTTCCACCGGTGGAGTTGCAGCATGGTGACATGGGAGATCGCGGGTTGGACGCAGGGGGACGGCAGGTTGATAGAGTTATTTGAGCGTGGTGCGCGCGGCGACTCGGTGGGACCGTGTGAGCCTGCTAAGCATTCAAAGGGAGCGCTCCGATGAAGATCCTGCTCGCCGGCTTGTTTCACGAGACTCACTGCTTCACCGATGATCGCACCGCGCTGGATGCGTTTCGGATCACCCGCGGCGAAGCGCTGCTGGCGCGCGCGGGCGAGGGGTCGCAGATCGCCGGGTTTCTTAGCGTCGCCGCACGGGAGTGTTGGGATGTGATTCCGGGGATATGCTATGAGGCATTTCCCGCCGGGTTAGTCGAGCACGCGGTGTTCGAGATGTTCTGGTCCGAGCTTTTACCCATACTCGATAAGTCGATCGCCGCGGGTCTCGACGGTATCTTTCTTTCGCTTCACGGGGCAATGGTCACCACCGGCGAGGAAGATACGGAAGGCGAGCTGTTGCGACGGATTCGCGCCGTGCCGGGGGCGGCGGAGCTGCCGATCTTCGGTGTGTTCGATCTGCACGCCAACTTTTCTCCTGCCATGGCGCAACTGGCGGACGGCTTGCTCGGGTATCGGGAAAACCCCCACATCGATGCGTACGAATGCGGCGCGAGGGCGGCCGAGCTGTTGGCGCGCTGCCTGGCCTCGGGCGTGCGGCCGATCCAGCGGCTCGCACAGCCGCCTATCGTCTGGGCCCCGATTGCCACGGGGACGGCCGATCGGCCGATGCGCGTGCTCGAGAGTCGTGCACGCAGGCTCGAAGCCGATCTCGCGAACGTACTGGCGATAAATGTCGTTGCGGGCTTTGCATTCTCGGACGTGCGCGATGCGGGGTTGTCGTTCAGCGCTATCGTCGAACGTGATACCGCGAGCGCCGACACGGCGCTGCGTGAGCTCGCCGAGCTTGCGTGGTCGCTGCGGCACGAAGGCATCCAGGACGAACAGGATCTCGACGAGGTGCTCGCGCACATCCTGCCGGTCGAGCACGGACCTGTGCTGTTGGTGGAACCCGCCGACAATATTGGCGGCGGCGCGCCCGGTGACTGCACCGACACGCTGCGCGCGTTGGTGCGCCACGGGGTGCGCAATGCCGGCGTCATCATTGCCGATCCGCAGGCAGTTTCGAGGTTGCAGGACGTTCCGATCGGAGGTCGCCTCCAGTTGTCCATCGGTGGCAAGGGCAGCCACCTCGATCCCGGACCGGTGCTCCTGGAGGTGCAGCTCATCTCGCGAAGCGATGGGCACTTCGAGCTCGAGGATCGAAAAAGTCATGCGGCCGGGGCCTTCGGTGTCAAAGTGGACATGGGAGCTTGTGCCGTAGTCCGACACGAGGGCGTGACGATCCTTCTGACTTCGGTGAAGACGCCGCCCTGGGATCTCGGGCAATGGCGCAGCCAGGGTATCGATCCCGGGGATTTGGGAATCATCGCGGTGAAGGCCGCCGTCGCGCATCGTCGTGCGTACGAGCCGATCGCGAAAGCCTCCTACACCGTCCGCACTCGGGGACCGTGTACGTCGGACTTGCACGCGCTGCCATACCGCAACTTGCGCCGGCCCATATTTCCGCTCGATCCGTTTGATTGAGCGTGATGCGGCAGGGCGGCATGGAGCCGGGGCAGCGCGGTGGTATGCGCCATCCAGGGCCGGAAAAAATGGGACTTGCGTCCTATCTGACGGAACTGTAGATTGCCCTCTACGGAGCGTGGCGGCGCCGCAACCTCGAATTTACGCCACACGATCGCGACATTGCTTGTGCGAAAGAATGTCCCTTTTTCGAAATTGAGCCCCTGCACGTGAGCGGAATGCGCAATCTGGACCTGATCATCACGAATGGGACGATCGTTGATGGAACCGGCGCGCCTGCTCGGCCCGGCGGTGTTGCGATTGCGGACGACCGGATCGTGGCCGTTGGCGAATTGGCATCAGGTGCGGCAGCCGCGAGCACCATCGATGCCCGAGGCGGGTTGATCTGTCCTGGATTCATCGACATTCACACGCACTCCGACGTGAGTGTCGTCGCGCATCCCTGCTGCGCCAGTAAGATTCACCAGGGCGTCACCACCGAGGTGGTGGGAAACTGTGGATTCTCGGCTTTTCCGCTCGATCTTCGCCACCTGGCCGACCATGCGGATCTTCTGCGGATGATCGGGCGCGTCGATGTCCCGCTCGACTGGTCCGATCTCGATGGGTTCGCTGCAGTGGTCGAGCGGGCCCGTCCCGCCATCAACGTGGCACCCTTGGTCGGTCATGGCTCGCTGCGTATCGCTGCCGGAGTAGATTCAGCGGAAGCGGTGACAGCGCCAGATCGAGCCAGGATGCGACGTCTTCTTGCTCGTTGCTTCGAGCAAGGAGCCTTCGGTTTTACAACGGGCCTCACCTACGTCCCTTCCTGCCTCGCTGGGCCCGCTGAAATCTCGGACCTCGTGGGATTGACTGCTTCCTATGACCGGCTCTATGCAACCCACGCGCGTGGCCTGCTTGGCGAGACTGGCGCACTCGAAGAGGCGGCGGCCGTCGGTCTCGAGACCGGCGTGCGTCTGCAGTATTCGCATCTGGCGATCAATCAACCGGCCAACTGGGGAACCGCGGGCAGCGTGTTGGCGCGGTTCCATGAGTTTCGCAGGCGCGGGACCGACATCGCGTTCGACGTTTATCCCTACGATGCATCCTCCTCCGCGCTGACCCAGCACCTGCCTGCCTGGGTTCAACAAGGTGGCATTGAGCTCCTCAGGGGCCGACTGGCCGATCCGGCCAATCGGATTCGTGTCTTGCGCGAGCTTTCGCACGACTGGTGGGACGAGCAACCCTGGATGTGGGAGCGGTTCGTCATATCCGCCGCTCCCGGCGCGAACGAGCTCATCGGCCGTTCCATCCAGGCCCTCGCCGCGGACGCGCACGTCGCCCCCGAGGAGATGGTCCTGCGCTTATGCGAGCAGTTCGGCAACGAGGTTCACATCGTTCTTCATTACCGACAGGAGCGCGACGTCGTCGCGTTCATGAACGATGAGTTGGCGAGCATCGGATCCGATGGCTTGGCGCTGCCTGCGCGGGACGATTTCGGGCGCCCGCACCCACGCAGCTTCGGCTGTTTTCCACGGGTGCTCGGTCGATTCGTGCGCGATCTCTCCGCCATGTCGCTCGTCGATGCGGTCCGCAAGATGACGGGGGCACCGGCCGATCGGCTCCGACTGCGTGATCGCGGCCGCCTCGCGCCTGGCTGCTTCGCCGACGTGCTGGTGATCGACCCGGGGCGAGTCGCGGACCGTGCGACCTATCTCGACCCGATCGCCCTGGCTGTCGGACTGGAAGCAGTCGTGGTCAACGGGAGAGTGGCCGTGCGTGCCGACCAGGAGACCGGCGTCAGAGCCGGGCGGCTGCTGCGGTATGCCGCGTGATCGTCGCAACAGATTTGTGGGGAGCTGAGTCATGTCAAAACAATTGCGAGTAGGGGTCGTCGGACTGGGCATCTGGGGGCGCAATCACGCGGCCCTCTATTCGAACTATCATCGATCCGAGCTCAGCGTCGTATGTGACACGGATGCGGAGCGGGCGAAAGTGCTCGCGGCGAAATTTGGGTGCGCCTGGACCACGGATGTGCGGGAGGCCGCGCGACAATGCGACGCGATTGCCGTGGCCACCCCCGATTTCGCGCATACCGAGGTGGCGCTTGCAGCGATCGCCGCTGGCAAGCACATCCTTATCGAGAAGCCCCTCGCAACCACGACGAAGGAGGCCATGCAGATCTGGCAGGCGGCCGAAGCGGCCGGGATCGTGGGCATGGTCGACTTCCACCTGCGCTGGAGCCCGGATTATCTGATGATCAGCGACGCCATCCGCCGCGGCGATCTTGGCGCGCTTTACATGGCCTATATCCGCATAAGCAATGCGATGGAGGTGGCGCAGCAGTGGCTCCCCTGGTCCCACCGTTCCGGCCCCGAGTGGTTCCTGTTGCCGCATATTCTCGATCTGATGGTGTGGATTCTGGAGGAGATGCCGAAATCCGTGTTCGCGCGTGGCGCGAAGAACGTCGTCGGCGGCTCCCGCCGGGACTGTCTCGACGCGCTGCAAGCCTCATTTCAGTTCGAGCGGGCCTTCGTCACGGTCGAAACCTCGTGGGCCGTGCCATCCTCGGTGCCTTGGGTCGTCGACGCCGACTTCGCCCTCTACGGCTCCAAGGGCCGCGTTCATTTCAAACCCGCCGATCGCAATCTCAACATCGCCGCCGACCGTTACTATTGGCCGGTGTCCGGCGACGAGCCGGACCGGTACGGACGCCTTTCGCACTGGATCTACGACTCCATGCGTTACTGGATCGATAGTTGCCTGGGCCTGGTTCCCTTGACGTCGACCATCGCCGACGGGGTGAGAAATACGGTGCTCGTCGAGTCAGTTCTGCAAGCCATCGCCGAGCGTCGTGAAGTGATCATCACGCTCCCAAAGCTGGAGAGTCAGCGCAGGCCCGCCGCGGTT
>DASZVD010000361.1:0-2394 GCA_035547375.1 Steroidobacteraceae bacterium | reverse complement strand
CACGCATTCTGATGAAGAACATCTGCTACGCGGGCGTGCTGGCGGCGCTGCTCGATCTGGATCTCGAGCTCATCCGCAAGCTCCTGGCGGAAACTTACGCGAAGAAGCCGCAGCTCGTGGACAGCAACATGAAGGCGATCCAGCTCGGCTACGACTACGCGCGGGCCAACTTCGCCTGCCCGTTGCCGTTGCGCGTCGAGAAGCTGGACAAGACCGCCGGCCACATTCTCATCGACGGCAACACCGCGGCCGCCCTCGGTTGCGTGTTCGCCGGCGCCACGGTCGCGGCCTGGTACCCGATCACTCCTTCCACGTCGGTCATGGATGCCTATAAGGGGTTCTGCGAGCGGCTGCGCGTGGATCCCGCCACGGGTCGCAAGAACTTCGCTTTCATCCAGGCGGAGGACGAGCTCGCGGCGATAGGCATGGTCATCGGTGCCATGTGGAATGGCGCGCGCGCGTTTACGGCGACTTCGGGCCCCGGCATCTCGCTGATGAACGAGTTTCTCGGTCTCGCCTACTATGCCGAAGTGCCCGCGGTGATATTCGATATTCAGCGCGTCGGCCCGTCAACCGGCATGCCGACGCGAACGCAGCAGTGCGACGTGTTGGAGTGTGCGTACGCTTCTCACGGCGACACCCGGCACATTTGCCTCTATCCGGCCAATCCGGAAGAGTGCTTCTACATGGCCGTGCAGGCATTCGACCTCGCCGAGCGGCTGCAGACGCCGGTCTTCGTTCTGTCCGACCTCGATATCGGCATGAACGACTGGATGTGCCGCGACCTGAAGTGGGACGATGCGTATCGGCCCGATCGCGGCAAGGTGTTGGACAAGGAGGCGGTTGAGAAGCTGGAGAAGTTCTACCGCTTCCTCGACAAGGACGGCGATGGCATCTGTGCCCGCACCTTGCCCGGCGTGCACCCCAAGGCGGCGTATTTCACTCGCGGCTCGGGCCATACCCAATACGGCACGTACACCGAGGACTCGGCCGAGTACCAGATCCTCCTCGATCGGCTGCTGAAGAAGTGGGACACGGCGAAGCGGCTGGTGCCGCGGGCGGCCATCGAGGCGACCGCCGGGAGCGACATCGGAATCGTTTCCATCGGCAGCTGTGAAGGCGCCATCCACGAGGCGATCGACATCCTGAAGACGCACGGCGTCGCCGTCGACTACATGCGCGTGCGCTCATTCCCCTTCAGCGAGGACGTGGAGCGTTTCCTGAGCGCGCACAAGTTGTTGTTCGTGGTCGAGCAGAATCGCGACGCGCAGTTCCGGGCCTTGTTGACTCTCGAGTCGTCCGTCGAGAAATCCAAGCTGCGCTCCCTGCTGCACTACAACGGCCTGCCCATTTCCTCGTCGTTCATCGTCGATGGCGTGTTGGCGGAGACCCGCCCGCGTACGTTCGTGCAGCCGAAAGACGCGGCGGCCGGTTGAAGGAGCGCTCATGACTTTTATCGCCAAACCGAAGGTTGCCCATCCGTCGCTCCCGCGCAATGCGCTGGGGCTCACTCGTCGCGACTACGAAGGCGCTCTCTCGACTCTGTGCGCCGGCTGCGGGCACGACTCGATCACCGCGGCGATCACGGAGGCGTGTTGGGAGCTGTCGCTCGAGCCGCAGAATGTCGTGAAGCTCTCCGGCATCGGCTGCTCGTCGAAGACCACCGCGTACTTCGTGAGCGGCGGACACGGCTTCAACTCGGTGCACGGGCGCATGCCGTCGATCGCGATGGGCGCGAACGCCGCCAACCGCAATCTCAATTACATCGGCGTGTCGGGCGACGGCGATACCCTCTCGATCGGGCTCGGGCAGTTCTGCCACGCGATCCGGCGCAACCTCAACATGCTGTACATCATCGAGAACAACGGGGTGTACGGTCTCACGAAGGGGCAGTTCTCCGCCTCGGCCGACGTCGGCACGAAGGCCAAGAAGGGTGAAACCAACTTCCAACCGCCGATCGATCCGGTGCTGCTGGCCATGACCCTCGGGGCCACGTTCGTCGCCCGCAGCTTCTCGGGCGACAAGCGCCAGCTCGTGCCGCTCATCCAGGCGGGCCTGAAGCACAAGGGCTTCGCGCTCATCGATGTGCTCTCTCCCTGCGTGACGTTCAATGACCACGAGGGGTCGACCAAGAGTTATGCCTATACCCGTGAGCACTACGAGCCGGCGGTGCACGCGGATTTCATTCCCCTGGAGAGCGAGATCGTGGCGGACTACCAGGCAGGGGAGACCTTGCCGGTGGTCATGCACGACGGCAGCCGGATCGTGCTGCGCAAGCTCGAGGCGGGTTACGACCCCACCAACCGGATTGCCGCCGCCGTACAGATCCAGGAACGGATGAAGGCGGGGGAATACCTCACCGGGCTCCTTTACGTGGAGGAGTCGGGAAGCGAA
>DASZVD010000360.1:0-3947 GCA_035547375.1 Steroidobacteraceae bacterium | reverse complement strand
GGTTCAACGCGAGGGCCGCGACCGCCGACAAGCGGTACTTCGAAGGCTTGCCCAGCCCTTCGGCGGCGGCCATCGTGGCGGCCTTCATCTGGTTCGCGAGCGCCTGGCCCGAGCCCGGGCTCAAGGGACTGATCGGCGCCTTCCTCGTCACGGCCAGCGCCGGTGCGCTCATGGTGAGCAGCTTCAGTTTCCCGAGCTTCAAGCAGTTCAATCTGGATCGCCGGGTGAAATTCGTCTATACGCTGTTGGTGCCGCTGTTTTTCGTGCTGATCGCGCTCGATCCCTCCACGATGCTGTTGTCGATGTTCGGCACTTACGCGCTGTCGGCGCCGGTGCTGTGGATCGGGCGCCGCTTGCGGCGGGCTATGCGGGGAACGCCGGCATCGGGGGCGAGCTAGCGCCCGATGGATACGCAACGGCGCAATCGATATCTCGAGGCGATCGGTGTCGATGTCTGGGTCCGCCGGCCCGGCGGGGTGCTGAGCGATCTGGTCGTCGCTCGCGCGCCTGAGCTGCACGGTGCAGGGTCGGTGCCGGCGGCGGGGTCAGTGCCGGTGGAAGGGATAGCCTTGGCGGAAGGGGCCGCGCTGGCGGAAGGGGCATCAGTGCCGGTCACGGGTGGCTCAATCGTTACGGGTGGCGCAATGACCGTAGGTGGCACAGTCCCGGTTGAGATTCCGTCGGGGTCGACGGAGTCAGGGCCGACGGGGTCAGGGCTGATGGAGGCAGGACCGACGGAGGCAGGCGACGGGCTGTCAGGCGCCCGAGACGCGATCGCGGCGTGGGATGCGCTGCGGACCGAAGTCCTGAACTGCACCAAGTGCGGGCTATACAAAACCCGCACGCAAGGGGTGCTCGGCGTGGGGCCGCGGCGTACCGATTGGATGGTCATCGGTGAGGCGCCGGGCGCCGAAGAGGACCGGCGAGGCGAGCCGTTCGTCGGGCGCGCCGGGCACCTGCTGGACGCCATGTTGCGCGCAATCGGCCTCGATCGCGGCACCAACGTGTACATAGCCAACGTGTTGAAGAGCCGGCCGCCGAACAACCGGGACCCCAAGCCGGAAGAGGTCGCGGCGTGTCTGCCCTACCTCATGCGGCAGATCGTGCTCCTGCAGCCCCGTCTGATGCTGGCTGTCGGACGGATTGCCGCGCAGAACCTTCTCGGGACGGACCTGTCTTTGAGCAGGCTGCGCGGGAAAGTGCATCATTTCGGCGAGCTGAATACGCCGCTCATAGTGACGTATCATCCGGCATATCTCCTGCGCACACCGGCGGATAAGCGGAAGGCCTGGGAGGATCTGAAATTTGCGCGCAGCGTCTTCCGGCAACTGACGGATCGCGTGTAGGTACCGATGGCGACCTCTCCTGAGCTGCTTCAACCCGCTCCCGACGTCGTGATCCGCCCCATGACCGAGGCGGACGTGGCCGGCGTCGTCGCGCTCGAACGGGCGTCCTACCAGTTCCCCTGGAGCGAAGGCATTTTCAGGGATTGCCTGCGCGTGGGTTACACCTGCCGCGTGGCCATCTCGGCGGGGCGACTCATCGGCTACGGCGTCATGAGCGTCGGGGCCGGCGAGGCCCATATTCTCAACCTCTGCATCGACGCGGCCTGCCGTTGCCAGGGCATCGGCCGGCGCATGCTGGACTATTTGCTCGACAAAGGCGCCGCAGCGGGGATGAGCGAGGCGTTCCTGGAAGTACGGCCGTCGAATACGGCTGCCATCCGCCTGTATCTGTCCGTCGGCTTCGACCAGGTCGGCATGCGCCGCGGCTATTATCAGGCCGTAGGCGGCCGGGAGGACGCCGCCGTGCTGAAACTGGCCCTGCGCGGCCGCAATCGCGCCTCGCATTGACGCCCGCCGCAGTGCCGTGCGCTGCAGGCGCCACTTGCGGCCGATCGACTAGAGCGAAATATCCACGTACTTCGTATTCGTCCGCGTGCAGTGATCGACATAGCGCTGCAGCAGACTCTGCCAGTTGTCGATACCGATCGACCGGTCCTGATCATCCAGGAACTCAAGGCAGCCGTCGACGACCAGGAACACGAGCAGCCCCTCATCCTTGTCCGCCTCGAAGGTGTGAATCGCGCCCGCCGGCTCATGAATGTACGAGCCCGCCGTCGCCGTCCAGGGATCTTCCAGATAGCGCCAGCGTCCCCGGAGGGTATAGACGTTCACCGTGCCGTAATGCTTGTGCCGGCCGAGATGCGCCCCCGGCTCGGCCCGCAGCAGCAGGACGAACTGACCGGTGGACCGGTTGATCTTCAGCAGCTTCATCTGCACGCCTGGCGCGTAGTCGAACCAGGGCAACGTCGATTCATTGACTTCGAACGCGTGCAATTCCTCAACAGCGGTCATAGCTTCATCTCCTGTCGCTGCTTATGCTCAAAATCGTCGAACGGGTTCATTCAGTGCGGGCCGCAGTAGGCGCATCGTTAGTCAGACAGGCTCCTAGGCCGCGGCCGTTTCCACCGGTCGTTCGCGTAACTCAATCGTGACCCCGACCGTCCTTTCCGTGTCGAGCACGCTGATCGCCGTGCCGGCGTCGCTGCCATCCGCAACCCGCAGCAGCTCGCGGTGGCCGCGCTTCGCGAGCTCGGGCCCCGCGGCAGCAATCGAGTCGACCACAAAGGCAATCCGGTGGATTGCCGGGCCGTGGAGGCTCAGAAACTCGCTCACAGGTCCCTCGGGCGAGGTGGGTTGTTCCAGCATCAGCACGTACTGCCCGGCCATGGCCGTCGCCGTCTTCGACGAGTACGTGATCGGCATGCCGCGATAGACGGCGGGCGCTGTTCGGCTGTCGATGCGCCAGCGGGAGATGCCGAGCAGGCGCTCGAAATTCCGCATCGTACTGTCGAGGTCGCGCACCGCGATCACGATGTGCGAGGTGCCGCGCACGCTTACCGGACAGCTGCGCGCAGCTCCAGGCTCCGGGAACACCGGCCCGGGCGGCGGCAGCTCGGCGGGCACCTTGCTGAGCTCGATGTAAGTACCAAGCTCTGCGCGAGTGTCGAAGTAGCCCGCCTGACCCTCACGCGAGGGGCCGATGCCGTCGGCGGCGAAGATTTCGCGGAGGCCGAGCGCGCGCATCTGCCGGCGGGCGGCCTCTTCGTCGGCAATGGCGAAGGCAAGATGGTGTGCGCCACCACCACGGGCATCGATCATCTGCGAGTAGGGATTCGGCGTGCTCAAGGGCTGGTCGAAGCCGAGGGTCATGAAGCCGACCTGCGTCACCGCGGCCTGCACGGCGAACGCCATCGCCTCTCCGTACACCCGGGCATCACCCTTGGCGAAATCGAATTTCACGTACTGCCACGGTCCCACGCCGAAGTCATCCCAAAGGCGGCGCACGCATTCGTCGATGTGGCGCGTCACCAGCGCTACGTGCCACGTGTAGAGCGGCTGGAACAGGGAAGTCGGGGTGCTCGCTGTCATGGGTTGCGCCTCTTGCTTGTTGGCCTGTGAACGGCCGCTGTCAGACATGATGGCCTGGCTCGCGAAGGCGAGGCAGGCTGGTAAAGAAGTTGGAGGAGAGGTCTGTCTCCCTTATCGTGGGTTGCGCCGGTGAGAGCGCCGAGCCACATGCAGAGACCCCGAGGGGTTCAAACTGCCAGCAGCGGGAGACAGACCCATGAAAGAGACTATCACTTCCTTCGTCGGACTGGATATTCACAAAAGCTCCATCGCGGTTGCGATTGCGGACGCGGATCGTGCAGCCCCGCGTTTTGTCGGCACCATCAATCCGTTGCCTTCGGAGCTGTGCAAGACACTGAGGCGTCAGCGTTGCAGACCCGAGAACACGCTGCTGGTGTACGAGGCAGGCCCGTGCGGCTACGGCTGGGTGCGCTACCTGCGTCGGCAGCACTGAAAATGCGAGGTCATCGCCCCCTCGCGGATTGCACGCAGCCCCAATGAGCAACGACTTAAGACCGACCGTCGTGATGCGTT
>DASZVD010000359.1:0-26522 GCA_035547375.1 Steroidobacteraceae bacterium | reverse complement strand
TGTTCATCGATCCGAGCGAGCTCGAGCGGCAATACGCGACGAGCCCGGCGTGGCTGCGGCGCCTGCTGGACGCCTGGGCCGACGGCCTGAATTGCTATCTGCGAGCCCACCCGGAAACCCGGCCGAAGGTGATTCGGCGCTTCGAGCCTTGGATGGCCTTGAGCTTCAGTGAGGGCAGTATCGGGGGCGACATCTCACAGATTCCCCTGGAACCGCTGCAGGCCTTCTACGGACAGCAGGACACGATGAAGGTCGCCAGCACCGAGGATGTACCGCTCAGGGACCGGGGCGGCGGCTCCAACGGCATCGCCCTCGCCCCTGCCAACACGGCGAATCACCGCACGCTGCTCCTCATCAATCCTCACACCTCGTTCTACTTTCGCTCCGAGCTGCAGATGACGAGCGATGCGGGGCTCGATGCCTACGGTGCGGCGACCTGGGGCCAGTTCTTTCTCTACCAGGGATTCAACGAGCGGGTCGGCTGGATGCACACTTCCAGCGGCGTCGACAACATCGACGAGTTCTCGGAGCAGCTCGTTCACGAGCGCGGACGCTTGTATTACCGCTACGGGGCGGAGCTGCGCCCCGTAGCGGGACGGTTGGTCACCCTGCGTTATCGTCTCCCCGGGGGCGGGTTGGGTGAAAAGACCTTCACGACCTACAGAACGCACCATGGCCCGATCGTCGCGGAAGCCGCCGGACGTTGGATCAGCACCTCGCTGATGCAAAAGCCGGTCGCAGCGCTGAGCCAGTCGTTTCTCCTCACCAAGGCCCGCAGCTACGCCGCCTTCATGAAAGTGATGGAGCTCGAGGCCAACTCCTCCAACAACACGATCTTCGCGGACGCCGACGGCGACATCGCCTATCTGCACCCGCAGTTCGTGCCGCGCCGTGACGATCGGTTCGACTATACGCGCCCGGTGGACGGATCGGACCCGGCAACCGACTGGAAAGGATTGCACACCCTGGCGGAGCTTCCGCACGTCCTGAACCCGGCCGTGGGTTGGGTGATGAACACGAATGACTGGCCCTACTCCGCGGCCGGACCGGACAGCCCGAAGCGGGCGGACTATCCGCGCTACATGGATACCTCGGGCGAAAACCCACGCGGTGTGCACGCCACGATGCTACTCACGGGGCGGAAGGACTTCACGGTCGATTCGCTGAACCAGGCGGCGTTCGACTCGTATTTGCCGGCGTTCGCCCGGCTGATTCCCGGGCTGGTCGCCGCTCATGATGCCCTGTCCGCCAACGACCCGCTGCGCGAGCGACTCGCGGCGCCGATCGATCTGCTGCGGCATTGGGATTACCGCTGGTCGGTGGACTCCGTGCCCACATCGCTAGCGGTGCTCTGGGGTGATGAGCTGTGGGTGTCAGCCAAGCGGGAAGCCGATACCCGACGCGTATCCGTCTACGATGTGATCGACGCGCTGCAGCCACAGGCGAAGTTGGCGGCCCTGAGCGCGGTCACAGAGCGGCTCGAGCGTGACTTCGGCAACTGGCACGTCCCCTGGGGTGAGATCAACCGCTACCAGAGGCTGGACGACAACATAACCCCGACATTCAACGATGCAAGCCCGAGCCTTCCAGTCGGCTTTACAGCGTCGCGATGGGGATCCCTTGCGTCTTTCGACGCGCGACGTTATCCGGGAACCCGTAAGTACTATGGCACGGTGGGAAACAGCTTCGTGGCGATCGTAGAGTTCGGCAAACGGGTGCGGGCTCGTGCGGTCAGCACCGGCGGTGCCAGCGGGGATCCGCAGTCGCCCCATTTCAACGATCAGGCGCAGCGTTACACCCAGGGGGCGCTTCGCGACGTCTATTTTTACCCAACCGACCTGGTGGGGCACACGCAGCGCACCTATCACCCCGCCGACCGACACACCCGCCCTTGAAGGAGGGGCGGGTGTGTCGCCGGACGGCCGGAACGCTCAAGCCAGATCGAAACGATCGAGATTCATCACTTTCGTCCAGGCCGCCACGAAGTCGCGGACGAACTTCTCCTGCGCATCCGAGCTTCCATAAACCTCCGCCAGCGCCCGCAGCTGGGAGTTGGACCCGAAAACGAGATCGACACGCGTACCGGTCCACTTGGGCTCGCCCGTCTTGCGGTCGCGCCCTTCGTAAACCTCCTGGGCATCCGAGGTTGGCTTCCACTCCGTGCTCATATCGAGCAGGCTCGTGAAGAAGTCATTGGTCAACGACTCCGGCCGCCTGGTGAAGACACCGTGCCTGGACTGTCCGACATTGGTGTTCAGAACGCGCAAACCGCCGATGAGCACGGTCATCTCGGGGGCGGTCAGCGTCAGCAGCTGTGCCCGATCGATCAACAGCGCCTCGGCCGGCACCGCGTACCGCGCCTTCTGGTAGTTGCGGAACCCGTCGGCGAGCGGCTCGAGCACGGAGAAGGACTCCACATCGGTCTGATCCTGGGAAGCGTCGGTGCGTCCCGGAGTGAAGGGAACCGTCACGGTCTGGCCGGCATTCCTTGCTGCCTGCTCGACGCCGGCGCATCCACCCAGGATGATCAGGTCAGCGAGCGAGACCTGCTTGCCGTCCGAGTGCGCTTTGTTGAACTCGGCCTGGAGGCCTTCGAGGGTTTTCAGAACACGCGCCAGCTGTGCCGGCTGGTTGACCTCCCAATCCTTCTGCGGCGCGAGACGAATGCGTGCGCCGTTCGCGCCGCCGCGCTTGTCGGAGCCGCGGAAAGTGGATGCCGACGCCCACGCCGTCGTGACCAACTCCGAGACCGTCAGTCCTGATGCCAGGATCCTGGCCTTCAGGGACGCGATGTCCTGCGAGTCGATCAATTTGTGATTCACCTTGGGGACGGGGTCCTGCCAGATGAGCTCCTCGGCTGGAACCTCCGGCCCGAGATAGCGGGCGCGCGGGCCCATATCACGGTGAGTGAGTTTGAACCAGGCGCGGGCGAAGGCGTCCGCGAACTGGTCGGGGTGCTCCATGAAGCGCCGCGAAATCTTCTCGTATACCGGGTCGAACCGTAAGGACAGGTCCGTCGTGAGCATCGTCGGCGCGCGGCGTTTGGACTTGTCGTGCGCATCCGGAATGCTGCCGGCACCCGCGCCGTTCTTCGCTTGCCACTGATGGGCACCGGCGGGGCTCTTCGTCAGCTCCCATTCGTAGCCGAACAGATGCTTGAAGAAGTCGTTCCCCCACTTCGTCGGCGTTGTCGTCCAGGTGACTTCCAGGCCGCTGGTAATCGCATCGCCGCCCTTTCCCGTGCGGAAGCTGCTCTTCCAACCGAGGCCCTGCGCCTCGAGACCGGCCGCTTCCGGGTCGGCTCCCACATTCGATGCAGGGCCGGCGCCATGGGTCTTGCCGAAGGTATGGCCACCGGCGATCAGCGCGACCGTCTCTTCATCATTCATCGCCATGCGTCCGAACGTCTCGCGAATGTCACGCGCCGCGGCGATCGGGTCGGGGGTGCCGTTCGGGCCTTCCGGATTGACGTAGATCAGACCCATCTGCACCGCGGCCAGCGGGTTTTCGAGATCGCGCTCGCCGGAGTAGCGCTTGTCGCCGCCCAGCCAGGTCGTCTCGGCACCCCAGTAAACATCCTGGTCCGGCTCCCACACGTCCGCGCGGCCGCCACCGAACCCGAACGTCTTGAGCCCCATCGTCTCCAGGGCTACGTTACCGGTCAGAATGATCAGATCGGCCCAGGAGATCTTGCGGCCGTATTTCTGCTTGATCGGCCAAAGCAGGCGCCGGGCCTTGTCCAGGCTGACGTTGTCCGGCCAGCTGTTGAGGGGCGCGAAGCGCTGCTGGCCCCTGCCGCCGCCGCCGCGGCCATCGCCCGTGCGGTACGTGCCGGCGCTGTGCCAGGCCATGCGGACGAACAGGGGCCCGTAGTGCCCGAAGTCCGCCGGCCACCACTCCTGCGAGTCGGTCATCAGCGCCGCGAGGTCCCGCTTCACCGCCGCCAGATCCAGGCTCGCGAACTCCTTGGCGTAGTTGAACTCCCCGCCCATGGGATTCGACTTGGAGGAATGCTGGTGCAGGAGGTCGAGGCGCAGCTGGCTCGGCCACCAGTCGCGATTCGAGGTCCCACCGCCACCGGTGTGGTTGAAGGGGCACTTGGATTCGGTTGCTCGGGTCACGGGTCGCTCCTGCCTTGATAGAGAGTGCGACCACTATATTTCCGGGGGATTGCCGCCGGATAGTAGGACTTTCCGATCGGCGCGATAGAGCCGGGCAATCGGCGCGGCAGGCCTGGCGCGGGCCCGGTACTTCTGCTAGCCGCCGGTCGCCTACGTCTCAGCGGACCTGCGAAACGCGGCGTCCCATTCCAGAAGCTTCTCGTAGTCGGCGCCAACCCCGCCGCAAACGATCGCGATCACCTTCTTGGCGCGCGCGAGAACAGTTGAGCGCTCGGTCAGCGCCGCGAGGGGCGCACCGCACGCGGGTTCCACCAGCATCCGGTGGTCCCTCAGGAAACTGATACAGGCCGTCACGGCTTGCGCATCCGAGACCACCACGCTCTCGATGGTGAAGCGGCTCGCCAGGGACACGGATTTCTCACATACGGCGCGAGCGCCGAGCGAGCTGGCAATGGAGCTGATGGCAGGCAACATGACGGGCTCACCGGCCGCCAACGCCTGCGCATACGAATCGGCGCCCCGGGTCTCCACGGCAACCACCGGCACGTCGTGCCAGGAGTTGCGGCTCAGTCCCTCACAGACGCCACACAACAACCCGCCGCCGCCGACCGACAGCACGATCGCATCCGGCTTTTCCGACTCCTGCGCCAGCTCATCGACCAGGCTGGCGTGCCCGGCCCACACGAGCGGATCATCGAACGGGTGCACGAAGGCACTGTGCGCATCGACCAGGCTCAATGCTTTCTCGTTCGCCTCATTCCACGATTCGCCGTGGACAATGACCTGGGCCCGCTCCATCTCGATGAGCTCCCTGGCGCGGGCCGATGTCGTCTTGGGCACGACGACCACGACCGGAACCGCGAGCTTGCGTCCCGCGTGAGCGACAGCAAGCCCGGCATTCCCACCGGAGGAGCTGATGAATCGCGTGGCACCGCGCTTTTGATATTCCACACAGGCGTGACCGATGCCGCGTGCCTTGAACGATCCGGTCGGCTGCAGTGCCTCGACCTTGAGGAAGACGTTGAGTCCGGAACGCGCGCTGAGCGCGAGCGACTCGAGCAAAGGGGTACGGATATGAAGCGTCACGTTCCCATTGTACCGCCGACCGTGGATCGTGCGGCTTCTTCATCTGACTCGATCAGCCATTCACGCTTCAGGCCTTGCCGAGACTCCCTGCCAGCGCTTGCCTCATCACGGCCTCCCCCGGAGCGACCCGATTCGATCTCCAGGCCACGAATCCATCCGGACGCACGAGCGTCGCACCCGCAGCGGACAACCCATAGCTGTCGCAGAAGCGCCCGTCCTCGTCATCGAAATCACGGCCCACCTGATAGACATCGAGCGGCAAGTGGCGGAACTCACCTTCGAGGGTGCGTGCCGCGCGCGCCCACTCATCTCCCGCCGGGCCGATGAGAAAAACCGGATTGCCGAGAAGATCCAGCGTGGAAATCCGCTCCCCCGAGCGCCTCAGCCACACGTGCGGGGCGCGAGATCCCGGGATCCCTCGCGTGACGCGCGGGTCCGCGTGAACCTTGCCGGGCACCCCGTACAAGTACCCGAGCTCGATGTCCAGATCATCCACCAGCGGATCTATCGCATTCGCGGCCTCCAGCCAGGGCGCGGTCCGCAGCACATAGCGTGTGAACGCCTGTCCAACAGTAAACTCCGCAACCGGCTTACGCTCAGACGAATAGGAATCGAGCAGCTCACTCGGCGCGTGCCCGCGGATCACCATCGCGAGCTTCCAGGCAAGATTGTGCGCGTCGTGGATTCCCGTGTTGCCGCCAAATCCTCCATTGGGCGGCATGAGGTGCGCCGCGTCTCCCGCGATGAAAATGCGCCCGTCCTGAAAGCGCTCCGCGACACAAGCGGACGCCCGCCAGCGGGCCCAGCCATCGATTCGCACCGGTAAATCCGGCACACCCACGCCCGCCCGCACCAGCTCCACCAGATGAGCCTCGCTCAAATCCGCGGTAGCGTCCGCCACATGAGCATCGTGCACCGGATCGCCGGCCACATTGACCGCCAGAAAACCCGCCTGCGCGGCGCGGTTCAGGCGGAAAAAACCGCGCAGCACCGGATTGTTGACGTAGATGATCGACCACGCGTGCCCCGCGAGCCAAGGGGCAAGGTCCGCGGTGAAATAGATCGTCACGGAGTTGGAGAACGCGCCCTTGCCCTGGTAACGAATGCCGAGACACTCGCGCACCTTGGAGTGTCCCCCGTCCGCAGCGATGAGGTAGTCGCCCCGGAACTCACACTCCCGGCCCGAAGCGACCTCTCGCGCCTTGACGTAAACCCCCTCCTCGTCCTGGCGAACATCCTCGATCCCGGTGCCCTGAAGGATGGTGGCTCCCGCCTGCCGTGCACGCTCTCTGAGTATGGGCTCCAAGGTGGGTTGATTCAGATAAAGGCGCCGACACGGGCTCAACGCCGCCACGCCTTCGTTGAGGCTTGGCATGATGTCCGCCAGCTTGCGGCCGGCGATGGACTCCACGGCGACGATCGAGCCCTCAGGAACGAAGTCCTTCGCGGACCCCTCGCGCACCGCCGCCTCGATTCCCAGCGACCGGAACATCTCGAGCGTGCGCATATGGAAGAACGCGGCACGCGGTAACAGCGAGCTCTGCGGAAGCTTTTCGATCGTCAAGGAGGGGATACCCCGTTGAGCCAGGAAGGCGGCGGCACTCAACCCCACCATCCCTCCGCCGGCAATCAACACGGGACTCCGCTGGGTGGACACGCCTCATTACCGATAGGTGTTGTTCGAGGTATGGTCTCCCGCCATCCAGCGCTTCAGATCGGCGTGCGCGCTCGCACGCCGGTCCCTGGCGATCGCTTCCGCTTTCGGGCTGTCGAGCGTGAACTCGAGGATCAAGCCGTTCGGATCGGTGACGTAGACCGAGCGGCAGTACCCGTGTTCGAGTACGTACGTCTGCGGCTCTTTATAGCCCGCTTCCGCAAGACGTTTCTCGATGCCCTGCTGCGTCTCCTTGTCGACGTTCAGCGCGATGTGATGGAACGGCGTCGCCGGCATCTTCGGTCCGAAGAGCGCCTCGTCCTCGGGGTTTGCGAACTTGAAGAAGGCGAGCGCGCCGCCGTCACCCAATGCAAAAAACAGATGACAATAGACGCGCTCGGCTCCGAACAACTCATCCTTCTCGCACCACGTTGCCACCAGCGGCAGCCCGATGAGCTCTTCATAAAACCTGCGCGTTCCCTCCAGATCCCGCGTCACGTAGGCCGTGTGGTGCAGCCGTGACGGCAGCTTGGGTGACGTAGTCATGACATCCACCTCCAGGTCAGAATTGCACGTGCCCGCCTCGACGAGTCAGGCCGTGCTAAAATCTATAGTCGAAATCGACGCCGTAGCGTCGCGGCAACGCCCGCCACAGGAATCCTGCTCCGCCGACATTGCCGGGGGAGAACTCCGCGTTGTAGATCGTGTTGGTCAGATTCTTGGACCAGGCGGTCACGGTCCAGTTCTGCCCCTGCAGGCCGAGCCGCAGGTCCACCAGGGAGACCGGGTCGCGTGAGGTGATGTTGTAGGGCTCCCACCAGGTGCGGCCGATCTCCTGATAGTCCAGGCGCACCGTCGCGCTCAAGCCCCCCTCCAGCGGCTGACGATACTGCACGCCGGCATTCGCGGTATTGCGCGACACGAGCGGGGCCTGGTTGCCGATGACCGTCGGATCCGCCATGTTGGTGATGCGGCTCTGGGTATAGCCGAAGCCGCCATACAGGTCGATCCGGTCGGTCGGCCGGGCGGTGATCGAGAGCTCCGCTCCCTTGTAGGTCGCATTGAGGTTGCCGAGGTTCTGGGTCGAATCCGCCGCGATATAAACGAAGAAATACCCGTTCCGCGATTGCGTGTGGAACACATCGGCGTCCACGCTCAGCTTCCTATCCAGCAGTTGGCTCTTCACGCCCAGCTCGTAGGTATCCGCGATTTCCGCTTGGAATATATCGTTTACGCCCAACACCTGATTCGCTCGCGCCACCTCCCCCACTCCGGTCTGGTTGAAGCCGCCGCTGCGGAAGCCACGGCTCCAGCTGGTGTAGAAGGTGAGATCGTCGCTCGGCTTGTAGCGCAGAGTCGCTTTGGGCTGCGTTGCGCTGAAGGTGGCTTTGCGCACCTCACCCGTATAGGCCGCTGTAGTAGGCAGGAACGCGGTCGGCGTCCGCGTCGTATTCTGGCGGCGGTCCTCGTCGTAGCGCAGCGCCGCGTCAACCTCCCATTGCGGGGTGAAGTCATAGGTCACGTCGCCGAAGACCGCCCAGGCGTTGTTGTTCTGGCTATCGGCGAGGAAGGTCTGATTGGTGTTCGTGGCGAACGGATTCGTCGGATCGACCAGCGGGTTGTAGTAGACGGCGGGAACCCCAAGCCCGCGGTCCGCGAGATTGCCCGTCGAGATGAAGCGCTCGGTGTGCACGAAATAAGCGCCGGCGATCCACGAGAAGCCCGCTACGGTGGGCGACGTGAAGCGCAGCTCCTGGCTCCAGGTCTGCACGTCGATGAACTGGCTCTGACTTTCGTCGAACGGGCCTCCCGAGGCCGCCGGAGTGCCTCCCGTGAGCGCGTATTCGACCGAGGTCGTCACGGGCCGGAAGTCGTACGCGTCCCCGGTATCGATCTCCTTGGTGTGGTCGTAATCCGTGATGGAGGTGAACGTGCCGTAGCCCGGGCTGTAGTCGAGCTTGAGCGCGGTGTCCAGGACATCGCGATTATCGGTGCCCAGGTTGTTGCTCTGAATCGGCGACCGGGTGTCGTTCGCATCCCCGGGCGTGGAGAAATCGCTGAACGGGTTCGCCTCGTCGCTTCGCGGGATGACGAAGTAATACGCGGTCGTCTCGGTCCGGTCGTACATGAACCGCAGATCCGCGCTGAGCGCATCATCGGGCTTCCACACCAGCCGCACCCTTCCCGAGTAATCCCGGTAGGGATCGGCCTTGCGATCGAGGTAGACGTTCTGCAGGTAGCCGTCGGTGTTGTAGAAGTTCAGCGAGGCGCGGTACCTGAGCGTCCCCGCGGCATCGATGGGGCCGCTCAGGGCCAGCTGCGCCTTCTCGGCCGGGCCGTTGCCCACGCCGACCCGGGTGCTGGCCTCGAAGTGGTCGGCGGGGTCCGCGGTGTGAATGATGATCGCGCCGCCGATCGCATCGCGCCCGTACAAGGCCCCCTGGGGTCCTTTCAGCACCTCGATCTGGCGGATGTCGTACAGCTCCTGGTTGAACTCGTACGGATTCGTTTCCAGCACTCCATCGACCAGCACCGCCACCGACGGCTCGCTGTTGCGCGCCTGGGAAATGCCGCGGATGGTGATGAAGGAGTTGCCGATGTTCTGGGTCTCGACCAGCGTCATGTTGGGCACCATCGCGATGAAGTCGCGCGGGCTCTCGATTCCGGCGGACTGGATCTGCTGCGCCGTGAAGACATCGACCGTGATCGGCACGCTCTGGAAGGTCTCATCGCGCTTGCGCGCCGTGACGACGACTTCCTCCAGATCCTGCGCCAGAACCGGCAACGACGCGCCCCAGGCCGCGGCGAGAGCCAGTCCCGCTGCAACCCACCTCCCCCTCTTTGCGCCCATGTGAGCCCCCCTTCTAGTCTTGGCTTATATCGACACTTGGAGATTCCTGCGTGCCAGGCTCGCGCCGGCCACCATGGCCTGCAGCTTGCCGAATGCGACCTCGCGCGGGAGATACTTCATCCCGCAATCGGGAGCCACGATCACGTTCTCCGCGGCCACGTACGGCAGCGCTCGCTCGATGCGCTTTGCAACCTGCTCCGGGGTCTCGATCTGCGGATTGGACAGATCGATGACGCCCAAAATGATCTTCTTCCCGGACAGCTCGGTGAGCACCGAGCAATCCAGGTTGGACTGAGCGGTCTCGATGGAGATCTGCCGGCAGGCGCACCCCGAGAGCTCGCCGAGGAAGGAATACCCGCTCGGGCGCTCATGGATGATCGCGGCGTAGCCGAAGCAAATGTGGACCGCCGTGTCGCCCGTGATTCCCGCGAGCGCCCGATTGAGCGCTTCCAACCCATAGACTCGCGCCTCCTGCGGGCGCGCCTGCATATAGGGCTCGTCGATCTGGACGATGTCAGCGCCGGCGTCGAACAGATCCCGGATCTCCTCGTTGACCGCCGTCGCATAATCCAATGCCGCCAGGCGGCGGTCGCCGCCGTAATAATCGATCTGCGCCTGTTGCGACATCGTGAAGGGTCCCGGCACGGTGACCTTCACGACCCGCGTCGTATGCCTCTTCAGGAACTCCAGGTCCCGGACTCCAACCGCATGTTTGCGCCGGATGGCCCCGATGACGCGCGGCACGGGGTTCGGATGACCGCTACGGTCGAGCGCCGTGCCCGGATTGTCGATATCGACGCCTTCGAGCGCCGTCGCGAACAGGTTCGAATAGCTCTCGCGGCGGATTTCCCCATCGGACACGATATCCAGGCCCGCATCTTCCTGCGCCTTGATGGCCATCAGGGTCGCATCGTCCTGCGCTTCCTGCAGAAACGGCCGCGGCACCCGCCAGAGCTCCAACGCGCGCACCCGGGGAGGGAAGCGGCCGGCGAGGCGCTCACGGTCAATGAGCCACTCCGGCTGCGGATAGCTTCCTACAAGACTGGTCGGAAACAACATGTCGACCCCCTCATCGCCTTCAGGTCGAGCTGTCCGTTCGCGAGCCGTTGGCCATGACCGCGGCGGCCGGCCAATGCCCGGCGCCCGCCAGGGCCGCCCGGATCGCGGCGCCGTGCTCGTTCAGAAGCGGCGCGCCGCGCACGCAGTCCGCCTTCTGTCCGGAAAATTGCACCGCCGGCCGCACCGCCAGCGGGCCGCCGTGCGGCTCCAGCACCGGGACGATGAGCCCCAGGTGCTTCACTTGCGGATCCTCGATCACCTCGCCGATCGACTGCACCGGCGCAAACGGGACGTCGTTGGCGCCGAGCCTCCCGGCCCACGCCGTGAGCGGAGCTCGCGCAAACCGCTGATCGAGCTCAGCGCCCAACGCCTCGTAGTTCGCGATGCGGGCCGCGCGAGTGTTGAAACGCGAGTCCGCCGCCAGCTCCGGCGCCTCCAGGGCGCTCACCAGCCCGTTCCAGAACTTCTCCAGCGACGACAGGTGCAGCGCAATCAGCCGATCGTCCGCGGTTCGCAGGATGTAGGCCTGCGCCAGGCGGGGCCGGTCGCGCGAGGTCGGATTGGCGCCGAGCGCAAAAAAGGCAGCGAAGGGCTCGACGGCAAAGTGCGCCATGGCTTCCAACATCGAGACTTCGACCGCGAGACCCTTGCCCGTGCGGGCCCGCTGCACGAGGGCGCCGAGCGTTCCATAGGCGGCGTACAACCCGGTGATCGCATCCGCGAGGGCCGGCCCCAGGAAGCGCGGCCGGTCGGCGTCGACCACGACACTCAGGAAGCCGCTCAACGCCTGCGCGACCGAGTCGTAGCTCGGACGATCGACATAGGGGCCGCTCGAGCCGAAACCGCTGATCGAGCAGTAGACGAGGCGATCGTTCAGGGCCTGCAGGCGCTCGCGGCCGGCCCCCAGCCGATCGACCGTTCCCGGCCGGAAGTTCTGGATGAAGACGTCGGCCTCACGCGCGAGCTGCTCGAACGTCGCGCGATCCGCCGCGCTCTTCAGGTCGAGCGCGATGCTGCGCTTGTTGCGATTGTAGGCCTGGAAATGCGGGGAATACTGGCCGCCCTGATAGCTGCGATAGGGATCGCCCTCCGGGCTTTCGACCTTGATCACATCGGCCCCCAGATCGGCCAGCATCATGCCGGCGCACGGCCCCGTGATGAAGGTACCCAGCTCCAGCACTCGCGTACCGCTCAACACTCCTTGCATCGCGTGCATCACTCGCTCAGCCTTCGCTCGGACGAAAACCGGCCGGCGCGTCGCCGTCGTAACCGATCGCCGCCTCCGCCGCGTGCGCCAGGACAAACCCGATCGGTCGCGCCTGCTCCTCCAGGAGATGGGCGATGAGGCTCGCGGCACGCGCGAGAATGGGGACTCCCTTCAGCGCCGCAAGCGGATAGCCAACATCCAGGAGCACAGCGGGAATGGCACCCGAGACATTGAGGGACAGTGGTTTGCCAACCAGGCCGGGCACCAGGTCCTGCACGCGAAGCGCGCTACTGACGTAGCGGCCGGCACAACCGGCAGACTTCGCGATGTCGATCAGCTTCACCGCGCGCGGATCGCTCTTACTGTGAAGTGGGTGGCCGTAGCCCGGGATCGCACGGCGTTCCCCGCGATACGAATTCACCACGGCAGCAATGGACTCGTCCAACGACGCACCGGAATCCTCCTTGAGCGCGATCTCGGAAAAGAAGCGCCCCGCCGCCTCCGCGGAGCCCAGCACCACCGAGCCGCAGCCCAGGATCCCAGCCGCCACCGCTCCCTGCAAAGCCTCGGGCGCGGCAGCCAAAGTCATGCGGCTCGCCTGCACGCTCGGCACGAGGCCATGCTCGGCTATGGCCACCAACGTCGCATCCAACATCCGCCGCTGCACGTCCGTGGGCATCGACCCGGTCAACAGCAACCAGAAGTGCTCCGTGAAGCTGATGTGTCCCATCAGCTCCCGCACCAGATCGCGGCCACGCACGAGAATCGTCTCGGCATTGGCGGCGCTGATGGCCGTGCTGCGGTATTGTTGGGAGCCGATCTTCAAGCGATAACCTCGTTGCTTTTTTCGTATAGCGAAATATGCTTCGTTCTGCGAAGTTATCGTGAACCCAAGGCGCCGTGGCCGTCAAGGCCGGCGAATTGTCCCGTGGTGTTTTCGCTTAGCGAATAGAATTCTCCATGCCAAAGAAAACCGGAGCGTCGTCACGGCGCGAAGCGATGGGCGGCCTGGCCAAGGGGCTCGCGGTGTTACGTGTTTTCGGGAGCGAGCACGTGACTCTGACTCTGAGCGAGATTGCGCGCAGCGCGCGCATGCCCGCGGCGACGGCGCGCCGCTGCCTGCTGACACTCGAGGAGCTGGGCTACGTGGCGCGCACGGGACGCCATTTCATTCTCAGGCCCAAAGTGCTCGAGCTGGGGGCCGTGTATCTCGAATCGATGAACATCGAGCAACTCACCCGCACCCGCCTGGAGGAGCTCGCGCGCACGACAATGGATTCCGCCGCGCTCTCCGTCCTCGACGCGACGGAGATAGTCTATGTCGCGCGCGCTTCGGTGCGCACGCTGCTGCGCCTGGAGGCTCACGTCGGGAGTCGATTTCCCGCGCACGCGACTTCCATGGGCCGTGTATTGCTCGCCGGCCTGGGCCCGGAAGCCCTGGACCGCTATTTCGCCGGCGCCCGGCTCGAGCGGCTGACCGATCAAACCGTGGTGGATCCCGGCAAGCTGCGCAAGCTGATCGAAGAGTGCCGGCGCGCGGGGTACTCCGCCGTGGAGGACGAGTTGGCCTACGGCGTGGTCGCACTCGGTGTTCCGGTTTTCGACCAACAGGGCCGGGTGGTCGCCGCGCTCAATTCGTCGAGCCACTCCAAACGCCTCTCCAAGAGCAGGCTCGTGCGAGAGCGCCTGGCCATGCTGCAGGACGTGAGCCGACAGATCTCGGCCGACCTGGCCAGCGTACCCGGACTGTCGCTCAGCGCGGCCTTCTGACAAGGAGCCACGCGCCGTGAACGAGCCGGATCGACAGTTGAGCGTTTCCGGCGCCCGCCTGCGCTTTCGTGATGAGGGGACCGGACCTGCCATCCTGTTGATTCACGGATGGACCCTGGACCTGGACATGTGGGAGCCGCAAGTGCGCGAGCTGCGCGATGTCCTGCGGCTCATCCGCCATGACCGGCGCGGCTTTGGCCTTTCCACAGGCAAGCCTTCCCTCGCTGCTGACGTCAGCGACGTGTTAGCGCTTTGCGAGCATCTGAATCTGCGCTCCGTCGCTTTACTGGGAATGTCGCAAGGCGCACGCGTCGCCGCACAGGTGAGTGCTCTGAACCCCGGCCTGGTGTCGCGCGTAATTTTCGACGGCCCGCCGTCCGGCACCGTGGCGGGAAGCGAGATCCAGCCGAGCGACATTCCCCTCGCCAAGCTCCGCCATCTGGCTCGAGTCGGTGGGGTGGAGGCTTTCCGCAAGGAATGGCGCAAGCATCCGCTGACGAAGCTGCAGACCCGGGACTCGCGAAGTCGGGAGCTTCTCGAGCGGATGATCGAGCGCTATCGCGCGGAAGACCTCCTGTCGGCGACCGACGCCGGGTCTGCGCCCACCGCGCCCACCGCGCCCCCGCTTCCCACCGCATCCCCCACGCCCCCGCCCACCATGCCCCCGTCCCCCGCGCTCTCTTCCGTCGCGCCCCCGCCCGAAGCGATCCGGGCACCCGCGTTGATCATCTCGGGCGCCTTCGATCTGGAAAGCCGCTTCAGCGCGGCGGAGGCCTTGGCCAAGGCCCTGCCTTCGAGCGAGCGCGCGATCGTGCCCCGGGCGGGCCACCTGCCGAACCTCGATAACCCGGCCGCCTACAACGCGTTGCTGCGTCGATTCCTGACACGCCCCGCGCTTCAGGCCGGCCGTAGCCGAAAATCGTAGTTGACCGTGTAAAACGCGGTATCCAGGAGCACCCCGTCAGGCCCGACTCCCGGCGGGTGCCGGTCGAACTGCGCAACCAGCGACTCCTTCATGCCGAACACGGCATCGGAATCCAGGTAGTCGCTGCCCGCGACGAACAGGTGCGTGGTCACGGGGAGATACCCCTCCGCGGAGACGATCATGTGGATGTGCCCGGGCCGATAGGGATGGCGCCCCATCTTGCGCAACATGCGGCCAACCGGCCCGTCGGTCGGAACCGGGTAGAACGAGGGCCGGATCGAGCGAAACCAGTAACGCCCGGCAGCATCGGTGCGAATCTTGCCGCGCGCCTTCATCCCCACCTCGCCGGGGATCTGCATGTCGTAGTTGCCTTCGCCATCGCCCGACCAGATGTCGAGTGTTGCGTTTTCGAGCGGCCGCGAGTCCACATCCAGCACCCGACCCGAATAGAACGTCGGCTCTCCCTTCACGCCAACCGCAAGATTGCTTCCCCGCGGCAACTCGGGCGCGCCCGGCCAGTAAAAGGGGCCCATCACGGTCGATTCAACACTACCCTCGTCCGCCGGGTGGTTGAGCGTGATGACGAGCACCGACACACCCAACGTGTCGGACAGAAGGATGAATTCCTGACGCTTGTCCGTGCAGGTCCGGCCCACCTCGGTCAGAAACTCGACGGCCGTGAGCCACTCCGGCTCGGTCAACCTCACCTCGCGGACGAAGTCGTGCAGATGGGTCACCAGCGAGGTCATGACCTGCTTGAATCGCGGGTCGTCACATTCGCCGAGGCGCCCAATCACGGCCTCCGTGATGCTGCTTTCATCGAACTCGCGCATGGTGCGGTCCCCCATCCGGTACGGCATCAGCGTACCTGAGCGAGTTGTCCCGCGCACTAGCCGTCTGCTGCGGCGAAAAATTTTCGCTATGCGCAAATTTGTCGGAGGCGCGGACCAGGTGACCTTACCGGATCCGCAAGATGACCTTGCCGAGGATGTGTCCCGCTTCGACTCGCTCCTGCGCCTTGTTGGCCTCGGCGAGCGGGTATTCCGCTGCAATCGGCACTTGCAGGCGCACCTGCCCGATGGCCTGATTCAAACGCCCGAACTCCTTCGGGCCCGGGATGGCGTCGTAAGCGATGGGAGACAGGCCCGCACGGCTCTTGGGAGGCACCACGCCACGTGGATAAGCAACTTTACCTCCCGGGCCGAGAGCGTCGATACAACGCTCGAGACCGTCTCCTCCAGCGAGAGCCAACACCGCGTCGATACCGTGCGGTGCGAACTGGTGAGCGGCTAACAAAATGTCCCCGTTTCGGCTATCCACGACGGCGTCCGCGCCCATGCGCTTGACTAACGACATCCCGTCATCGCCCGAGGCGGTAGCAAGCACTCGGGCGCCGCGAAGCTTCGCGAACTGGATCGCCAGAGTGCCCACGCCACCGGATGCGCCGTGAATGATGACTGTCTGTCCAGCTTTCAAATGCAGCGCGTCGTCGACACCTTGAATCGCCGTGAGAGCGGTCGTTCCAATCGCACCCGCATCGCTCAACGCCAGGCCTTTCGGGACACGGCTCACCCGCTCCGCCGGAACCGCGACATATTCCGCGTAGAAGCCGCCTTTGGGATTGTCCCAACTGTAGGCGTACACGGAATCGCCAATTTTGAGGTCGTGAACCTGGGGGCCCACCGCCGCGACCGTACCGGCGCCGTCCGTGCCGAGCACAAGCGGAAATCCAGAATGCTCGATCTCGGTCGGATGGCGGCGGATGGAGACATCCCAGGTCGCCACACCGGCAACCTGTACCGCGATCAACACCTCATGCGCGCCGATCTGCGGCACGGGAAGGCTATGGAGCGTCAGCTCCTTCGAATCACCACCCCGATCTATGGCGGCCGCCCGCATGGTTCGCGGAAGCTCGGTTGAAGATGCTGCCCAGGAGCCTTGCGTCAAAGTACCCACGACGCCCAAAGTACCCACGACGCAAAGCACGCTGAGGATCCGCGATGCAGCCATATCGGTGCTCCTGTCGAGCCGGTCGCGGGCGCGATTGCCCACGCTGCCGCTCAAGCGCCATCATAGCGCACGCGTTCCTGCTGGGACGCTCGTGGAACCGTCTGGATGGCGGTCCGTTCTAGCGTGCGCCAGGCAGACAGAGGTACCCGACATGGCGAAGGTGCTCGTTCTCTATTATTCGTCCTATGGGCACGTTGAACGGATGGCGCAAGCGGTCGCCGAAGGAGTGAGTGCCGTCGCCGGTACGGAGGTCACGATCAAGCGCGTTCCTGAAATCGTGCCCGAGGAAGTCGCGCGCAAGGCGGGGATCAAGCTCGACCAGAAGGCCCCGCTCGCCAGCGTCGAAGAGTTGAGCAGCTATGACGCCATCATCTTCGGTACCCCTACCCGCTTCGGCAACATGGCCGCCCAGATGCGTAATTTCCTGGACCAGACGGGCGCGCTGTGGGCGAAAGGCGCGCTCGTCGGAAAAGTGGGCAGCGTCTTTGCCTCGACGGCGACGCAGCACGGCGGCCAGGAGACGACGATCACCAGCTTTCACACAACACTCCTGCACCAAGGGATGATCATCGTGGGCCTGCCATACTCGTTCGCGGGCCTGGTGCGCATGGACCAGGTCTCGGGAGGCACGCCTTATGGAGCGACAACGATGGCATCGTCCGACGGCTCGAGACAGCCGACGGAGAACGAGCTCGAAGGAGCACGCTTCCAAGGGCGGCACGTAGCGGAGATCGCATCGCGCCTCTTCCGTGCCTGAACGCGGCGGGGAGCTTCTTCGAGAGCCGATCGTTCAGCGTGAGCGGCGCCTTCAGCGCCGCCCGACTTCGGCAACCGTTTTAGACGACCACTAGCGGTTAGACAACCACCAGCCGCACGTCGATATTGCCGCGCGTGGCATTCGAATATGGACAAACGATGTGCGCCTTCTGCACGAGCGCTTCCGCGTCCGCGCGCGGCACGCCCGGCAATGAGACTTTCAAGGTCACTTCAATGCCAAAGCCGTTCGGAATGGGACCGATCCCGACACTGCCGTCGATCGACACGTCAGCGGGCAACTTGATCTTGTCGCGCCCCGCGACAAATTTGATGGCGCCAATGAAGCACGCCGAATAGCCGGCCGCGAACAACTGCTCCGGGTTCGTTCCCGCTCCGCCTCCACCGCCCATCTCCTTGGGAGTCGTGAGCTTGACGTCAAGGATGCCATCGGAGGAAACCGCGCGACCATCGCGCCCACCGGTGGCTTTTGCGTGCGCGGTATACAGAACCTTCTCGAGTGACATGACGTGCTCCTGTGGCTGCGGAACGCCCCTGGGGGAGACTGATTCTACACCCGTGCCGGCTTCTGCACCCATGCTGGCTTCTATAACCGTGCCGGCGCCCGGCCGGTCCGATCGGGTTTGAGAGCGGCGCAGCGGCCGGCAGCTCGTGCGCAGAGGAAAATCAATAGTCCCGCGCGGCGTCCGCAAGCCACGACTGCAGGTACGCCGCATGACTGCGTGCGACGTACAGTTCGAATACCGACTCCCCAGCGAGACGGTGCACTATCGCGGCGATCGCCGCGAACCGGGTCCGAGCGCAATGATCCGGCGGAAAGCTCTTCGGGTGAAGGTCGAGCCCGCAGCCCTTCGACAACAGCTCACGCGCCCCGCGCCCCATGACACGAATGACCGCCAACGCCTGGCTCAGATCGACGAGTGCCAACCCCTGGCGCTCGAGGTCCTCTTTGATTTCCTCACGGAGCGCGGCGACGTCAAGGTTTTCTGATACGAGCAGCCACTCGCCCGGCCCCACACACAACACGCCCGGTTGCGCGGACAAGGTGCCCCCCACTCGGGCCGGCAGCTCCTGTCCGGCCAACACCACCGGACGACCGCCGGTCACATATTCCGGCAGCCAGGACTTCAGGCGAACCATCACTCGCGCATCGGTCGTGCTGAGGTCAGCCATTCATGCGCTCTCCGGCGGCATCGAAAAAGATTGGCTCCGCCACCCTGGCCTGGGTGACTCGCCCCTCATCGTGCACACTCACCTCGCTCCCCAGCCGGTCGCGTCCACCACGCAGGAGCGCCAGCGCGATCGGCTCGCCGCTGGATGAGAGGCGCCCCGCCGAAGTAACCCAACCATCGGTTGCCTCGCCTGAGCCGGACAATCGCAGATGACTGCCGACGATGATTTCCGTCGCGCCAACGCCGCGCAATCCAACGAGCTGCAAGCGACCGGTCCGCCGGTTCTCCGGCATGAGCAGCGAACGCTTGCCGACGAAGTCGGCACGTTTGCTGGCCGCTGCCTTACCCCAGCCGACATCATCCGGCACCGACGTACCGTCAGTGTCGGTTCCGACGTGCAGGAACCCCTTCTCCAGACGCAACGCCAAAAGCGCCTCGATACCCATAGGTTGTAATCCGAGCGGCTCCCCAGCCTGCAGTAGGGCGCTCCAAATCATTCCGGCGGCGCTGGCCGGGACGTTGATCTCGTAAGTGAGCTCTCCGGTAAAACTCACGCGGTAGATGCGAGCGACATGTCCGAGAAGATGCCCGACACGCGTGCCCAAATGCGGGAAAGCGGTAGGCGACAGGTCGATGTCCGTATCGAGTCTCGACAGGATCTCACGAGCTCGACCACCCGCCAGCGAAATGGTCGCCCATTGATCCGTGACGGAGGTGATGACGACGCGCATGTCGGGCCATTCACATTGATGCCACTCCTCCAGCCACGCACCCACACGGCTCGCGTTAGCGGAGGTGGTCGTAATCAGAACGTGATCGGGCGCGAGCAGGACGACCGTTCCATCGTCGAAAATCACTCCGGACTCCCGGAGCATCAAGCCATAGCGAGCGCGCCCGGGCTGCAACGTCGCCAGATTATTGATGTAGAACTTGTCGATGAACGCCAACGCGTCCGGTCCCTGAATCTCAATCTTCCCGAGAGGCGAGCCGTCGAACAGCGCGGCCGCCGTGCGCGCAGCTCGCATCTCGCGTCGTATCGCCTCCGCGCGCGACTCTCCCTGGCGAATGTAGGCGGCGGGCCGTTTCCACTCTCCGTAGTCCTCCAACAGCCCACCGTGGGACACGTGCCAATCGTGGAGCGGTAAAAGTCGACTCGGAGCAAATCCATCGCCTACGGAGCGCCCCGCAATGGCGCCAAGCGTGACGGGAGTGAACGGGGGCCTGAGAGTCGTGTGTCCCAACGCCTCGGGCGAAACACCACGCAATTTTGCGACGATCTCGATCGCCGCCACGTTGGAGGTCTTGCCCTGATCGACCGACATTCCGACCGTCGTGTATCGCTTCACGTGTTCGATCGACGAGTAATTCTCGCGGATCGCCAGCTCGAGGTCGGCCACGGTGACATCGTGTCTGAGGTCTACCCACTTGCGCAGCGTGTCACCGGCGGGACTCACTCTCGGACCGAGACTTGTCTTCTCCCCCGCAGCCGAGCCAGCCAGTGTCACCCGCGGATGCGAGCTCACCGGCTCCAACGCACCCGTCCGTGAGCTGTAGCGCAGCTTCCCTCCCGCCTGGGAATAGAGGTGCAGCAAGGGGGCCCACCCGCCCGACACGGCCAACGCGTCACAGGCGAAGCGTTGCTCTCCAACGACTGTCGCGCCATCACGTGACAGGCGGCCAATCGTCACTCCATTCAATGTGCTGAAGCCGCTGGTATCGATCGGTAGAGACTCCAGCAGCACCGGAATCGAGCGAGAGCGCATCTCTCCGAGCAACGCCTCGGCAACATCTTTGCGCGAATCCGCGAGCGCCACGACTTCCACGCCAGCGTCACGCAGATCGCCCGCCACCTTGTAGGCGGAATCATTGTTGGTCGCGACGATCACGCGCCGCCCTACGGCGACCGAATAGCGCCGAAGGTATTCATGTGCGGCGCCCGCCAGCACGACTCCGGGACGATCGTTGTTGCAGAAAACGAGTGGCTGCTCCAGCGCGCCGCCAGCGAGCACCATACGGCCCGCGCGGACAACCCAGTAGCGCTCTCGTGGTCCACCGTCATTCGGCCGCTCCGACCTGGAGCCGCGCGCGCCGTCCACGGGGACACGTTCCAACAGTGTCACTACGTCGCGGTCGTAATAGCCCACCGCCGTGGTACGCGTGAGGAGCTGCACGTCCGGCCGTCCGCGCAATCCCTCGACAAGTCTCGCGGCCCAGGAATGCCCCGCCTGCCCCTCTATGTTGGCTCCATTCCAAGCACCACGTCCGCCCAGACTCGGCCCCTGTTCCGCAAGAACCACTCGCTGGCCCGCCGCAGCAGCAGCCTCCGCTTCCCGAAGCCCTGCCGCGCCGCCTCCCACGATGAGGACATCGCAATGAATGTTACGAGTGTCATAACGATCGGGATCGCGCCCCGGCGGGGCGTGACCGAGCCCGGCCATGCGGCGCACGGCCCACTCGTAGGTATGCCAGCTCGGCCACATGAACGTCTTGTTGTAGAATCCAGCCGCCCACAATGGTGCCGTGAAGTCCAGGACTCTGGCGAAGTCGGTCGTCACGCTCGGCCATCCGGACTGTGTGTAGGACTCCAGGCCGTCGTGCAACTCGGTGAGAGTCGCACGCGCCGACGGAATCGCTCGCACACCCGAGCTCAATCGCAGGAGCGCATTCGGCTCCTCGACACCCGAAGAATAGACCCCTCGCGGCCGATGGAATTTTAAACTGCGGCCGACGGTCCGCACACCATTGGCCAACAGTGCGGAGGCCAGCGTGTCGCCGGCGTATCCCGTGAGCTCCCGGCCGTTGAACCTGAACCGCAGGGTGTGCTGCCGATCGAGCGACGCCCCCGGGAACGTGGGCAGACGATAGGGACCGGACATCAGCGCAAGCCCCCGGCCTCGGGAGCGGCAAGATCCGGCTTGGGCTCCCCCATCGCGTACACCGCCAGGAACTCGTGACTCACGGTATCGCGCACCGCATTGAACCAGCGCCCGCAGCCGTAGGCGTGCAGCCAGCGCTCATGGTGCGGGCCTTTCGGGTTGTCCCGGTTGAACAGATAGTCGCCCCAGCGCGCATCGCTCACATCACCCATGGGGCGCGTGACGTGAGTCGGGCCGCCGAAGACGAACTCCGGCTCGTCGCGCACGCCGCAGTAGGGACAGGAGATTCGCAACATCGCTCGCTACCTCAGTGGGCCACCCCGGCCGCGGCGCCCTCGTCGATCAGAGCGCCGCTCGTAAAGCGCTCGAGGCCAAACTGCCGGATCAGCGGATGCGGACGATCGTTGGCCACCGTATCGGCCATGGTGTCGCCACCAGCCGGAATGGCCTTGTACCCTCCGGTGCCAAAACCGCAGTTGATATAAAGATTGCGCACCGGAGTGAGGCCCATGATCGGGCTCGTATCCGGCGTGACATCCACCGCACCGGCCCACTGACGCATCAGGCGCAGGCGGCTGAAGCTCGGAAACAGCTCCAGCGTCGCCGCGATCGTTGCACGAAATATCGGCAACCCGCCCCGTTGGGCGTACGAGTTGTAAACGTCGGCGCCACCGCCCATGACAATCTCGCCCCGGTCACTTTGACTCACGTAGGAGTGCACCGCAGCCGAGATCACCGTGGCGTCCAGGACCGGCTTGATCGGCTCGGTGACCATGGCCTGCAATGCCATGGTCGTAATCGGCAAACGAATGCCGGCCATACCCGCGACCACGGATGAGTGTCCGGCCACCGACATGACAACCCGCTCGGCGCCGATGGGACCGCGCGAAGTTTGCACGCCACGCACCCGGCCTTCGGAAAGATCGAAGCCCAGGACCTCGCAGCCCTGGATGATATCGACGCCCAGCGCGCTGGCACCCCGGGCGAATCCCCACACCACGGCATCGTGCCGGGAGATGCCGGCTCGCGGCTGGGTGAACCCGCCCACGATCGGGTAGCGCGACTGCAGACTGATCGCCGGAATGCGCTTGCGGATTTGCGCCGGCGTCAGCATGTGCGAATCGACATCGTTCATGTGGATCGCGTTCGCCCAACGTCGCTGCAACTCCAGCTCGTGCTCGCTGTGCGCCAGCGCCACGAGGCCGCTCTGGCGCAGCATCACGTTGAAATTCAATTCGCGGCCGAGATGCTCGTAGAGGCGCAGGGAATGATCGTAGAAAGCCGAGCTCGCCGGATAGAAGTAGTTCGAGCGGCACACCTGCGTGTTGCGCCCGCTGTTACCGCCGCCGATCCAGCCTTTCTCGAGCACGGCCACGCGCCGGATGCCGTGTTTCTTCGCGAGGTAGTAGGCGGTAGCCAGTCCATGACCGCCCCCGCCAATGACGACGACGTCGTAACCGCTTTGCGGCACGGGATCGCGCCAGGCGGGCTGCCATGTGCGGTTGCCCCGCAATGCGTGTTGGATCACTTTCAGGAAGGAATAGCGATGCATGCGCTGGATTCGCCAGGTACGGACGGTTCCTTTATACTCCAGACACATGTGTCTGGTCAACGCGCGGTAGAATCATCCCATGAACAGCACTCCTCAGCAAAAGCACCGTGGACGGGGCGCGGCCTCCCGGCGACCCCGGCCGCTCGGCCGCGAGATCTGGCTGGACACCGCGCGCCGCGCCCTGATCGAGGAAGGCACGGCGGGCCTCGAGATCAACAAGCTGGCGAAACGCCTGCGCTCGAGCCGTGGCGGGTTCTATTGGTTTTTCAAGAGCCGCGCGCAACTCATCGACGAGCTGCTCGATTACTGGGCGAAGACGAGCACGGTGCCGTTCGAGAGGATCGTGCAAGCCCCCGGCACCTGGCTGGAGAAATACCGTGCGCTGGTGCGGCTTTGGATCGACGAGGACGAGTACGATCCGAAGTGGGATGGCGCCGTCAGAGACTGGGCACGCACCTCGGAGTCCGTGCACGCGGTGGTCGCCGCGGTCGACCAGAAGCGGATCACCCTGCTCGAGCAGATCTATGTCGAGATGGGATACAAAGGGAAAGAAGCGAATGTTCGCGCCCGCATCACGTACTACCACCAGGTGGGCTATTACGCGATGGAGGTGCACGAGTCACGCCGCGAGCGCCTCGCTCTGCTGCCCTACTACATGAAGGTCCTGACGGGCAGGGACGGCACCTGATCGGTCCCGGGCTCCGACCGCGTCCTAGACCCGCAAGAAGCCACTGGTAAGCGATGCGTTTCTTCGGGGGCGGCGCGTCCCGGTCGTCGCTCGGGACCTCGATACGCGGCCAGGCCAATGAGTGAGCGGCGCAAAGCCTCACCTCCCACCCCAGGGCGCGAATGCTGCACAATGAAACGGGAAACGTGCGCCGCGCCGACACTGGCCCCCCGCAACCCGCGGCCTGTTGAGGTCAGATAGAGCGGACAAGCGCCATAATCTGCCTGCAGGGTAGCGAGCGCAGACAGCTCGTGAGGCGCACAACGCGCATCACCCGTCGCCCGAATTACGCCGGGATACGCAGCAGGATACGGAACATCCCCCTGGGCGGGACTCGATGCTACGACAATCGCGGAAGCCTCCAACGCCTCGGCAACCACGTCCGCAAGAACTCGCCGGTCGTGCCGTAGACCGAGACTCAGGTGGATGAGATGTGCTCCCTGTGCCAGGGCCCAACTCACGGCTGCGGCGACCGCCGCAGGGGTCGATCGGGCTCCGGCGTCGAGGACCTGTGCATTGATCCAATCGATCTCCTGTCCCGAAGCGCGGATGATTGCCGCCATGGCGGACCCGTGCCCCGTCGCGTCCCCGGTTGCCTCACCATGGCGAACTTCCGCCTGAGTGTCGAGGAAACGCCGTGCGGCCACGATGCGTGATCCGCAATCGGGGACCAGCCCGCTATCGATCAGCGCGATCCGCCAACGCTCAGCCATGAACCACCTGTGCGGCGCTCACCGTAAGACTGCCGTTGCGCAGCTCGAGAACCCGATCCGCCCGGGGAACCTTCTGCGGCGCATGAGTGATGACGATGCGCGTGCGTTGACCGAAATGGCGGTCGATCAACTCGTGCATCGAGCGCGCGGCGAGCGTATCCAGATTGCTCGTCGCCTCGTCGAGAACCACGATGACCGGGTTGCCCGCCAGCGCCCGCGCGATGGCGAGCCGCTGCCGCTGGCCGGTCGACAAACCCGCGCCCCCGGCACCGAGCTCGGCCTCGTAGCCCTCGGGTCTGTGCGCCACGAACTGCTCGACGCCAGCACGGCGGGCCGCATCCAGAATGAGCTCTTGCGGCGCATCGAAATGCCCATAGCGTAAATTGTCGGCAATGCTGCCCCGGAACAACGCGGGCTCCGCTTCGATCACGGCGATGTGCCGCCGCAGCGAGCCGAGCTCATATTCCCCGAGCTCCACCCCATCGATCAGGACACGCCCCTTGCCCGGAACGACAAAGCCCCGCAACAGATCGATCAGGGTCGACTTGCCGACACCCGAGTCGCCACACAACACCAGCTTCGCTCCCGCCGGGATGTCGAGACTCAGATCGGTGAAAAGCGGCTCCTCCCGCTCAGCGGGCGTGAAGTGAATCGCCTCGAATCTGACGTGCCCCGGCGCGCAGGCTTCGAGCGATCTCCCGGTGCCACGACGCCGGTCGAGAGGCTGCGCGTCGAGAAGCTCACGCACCCTCCGTAGACTCACCGCCGCGCGCTGATAGGCGGTATAAAGGTTCATCAGAGACGCCGCCGATCCGGTGCCTCGCGTCAGGTAGGCGATGAAGGCCACGAGCGTGCCTACCGTAAGCGATCCGTGCACGACACCAAGCCCCCCGGCGATGAACACCGCAGCGGTCGTGGCGTGAGATAACAACCCGGAGGCACCCCCGACGGAATAACCAACGAGTTGCTGTCGGACGAGCCGGGTCAGCAAGGTCTCATTCAGGCTGCCGAGACGCTGCTGCTCCCAGTCTTCGGCCGCGGCACCCTGCACCACCTTGGCCGCCCCCAGGGTTTCCACGAAAAATCCCGCGACACGGCTCGTCTGCTCCCTGACCGCGCGAGTCGACTCGGACACGGACCTTCGCGCCCAATGTCGGACGCACAGCTGCAACGGGACCGAGCCGGCGGCGATCAGAGTCAGTGCCGGACTCAACGTCACCATGATGACAGCGGCGGCCACCAGCATCAGGACACCGTTGACGAACGCCAACAAGGTGTCGGTGCTGAATCGCTGCACCTCGGCGACGTCGCCGTCCAGCCGGGTCACCAGATCGCCCACGGAACGCTTGCGAAAGAATTCCGGCGGCAGCTCGAGGAGATGGGCGTAAACCTCCTCACGCATCGCGAAGAGAATGCGGCCGGACACTCGCACGTACAGCCATCGATTGAGCGCGCCGAGCGCGAATCCGATCACGGCCAGTCCCACCATGGCGCAGCAGAGCCGCACCAGAAGATCGATGCGCCGGCCAATGAGGCCTTCGTCAATGATCAGCTTCGAGATGTAGGGCTGCGCTACGGCCAATAACGAGCACAGGGCGGCGAGCGCGATCACGCACGCCAGCGTGCCCGTATGGCGGCGAACGTAGCGCGCCAGCCAAAACAGGCTGACGCGTACGCCGGACGAATTGTCAGTGGTGGACGACACGCAACGTCGAGAGAACCTGATCGGGACAGCCGGGTAAACGCAGATTCGCCTTCTTGGTCAATGTCGCCGCATCGTAGAAAGCCACATCACACATGGCCCCTCCCAGGTACACCTCGGAGCCATCCGACGAGATATTCACCGAATAGAACGTGTGGTCGAGGTTCACCCGGTTGGCCAACTTGCCGTGGGCGGTATCGACCTTCGTCAGCTGCGCGTATACGCCGAACGCCTCGGGTCGCACCGGGCTCAACACCGTGGAGAAGATCAGCGCCGCCGTCTTTTCGAAGTCGCGATACTCGAGCTGGCCGGTTTTGAGATCG
>DASZVD010000358.1:0-14560 GCA_035547375.1 Steroidobacteraceae bacterium | reverse complement strand
TGCACGCAGTGGAGTGACCTCTGTATCATCGGCCGTGCAGCGAGCCACGCAGGGCCCGTTCATCCGGGTCCTCTATTATCACGATGTGCCGCCGTCGATGGCCGACACGTTCGCCTGTCAACTGGCGCGCCTCAAGAGGTCTTACGTGCCCGCTTCCAAGGCGGATCTGGACCGGCTCCTGCTCGAAGGCCTCTGGCCCTACGATCGCCCCGGCCTGATGCCAACTTTCGATGACGGGCTGCGTTCGCACGCCGAGGTCGTGGCTCCCATTTTGGACCGGCTCGGCTACCAGGGGTGGTTCTTCGCCCCGGTCGATCTCGTCACCCTGCCGCCGGCGGAACATCCCCGAGCCGCGGATCGGCACAGCGTGCTGCACGAGTGCGATACACGACTTGATCCGCGCGTCTTCATGACCGAGCGGCAGCTGATCGCTCTGAGCGAGCGGCACATCATCGGTTGTCACACGGCGACACACGTGAGGCTTTCTGAAGAGTTGACCGACGCCCAGCTCGATGCCGAGCTGACGTGTGCCAAGCAGCGACTCGAGTCGATCCTGAACCGCCGGGTGGACTCGTTCTCCTGGGTGGGCGGCGAGGAGTGGGCCTATTCGCCCGCGGCGGCACGGAGGGTCGCCAAATTGTTCGATTATGCGTTTACGACCAACTCGTCCGTCGCCAGAGCCGGTTTTTCACGTTTGAGCATCGATCGGACTCATGTCGAGGCGTGGTTCTCGCCTGCGCTGGTCCGGCTGCAGCTCTCGGGACTCATGGACCTGTACTACCGGGGTAAACGCCGGCGGGTTGCCTCAGCCCACCGCTCGATAAATGGATAGATTCAGGGTGTGATCTCGCGAGAGGATCTCGAACTGACTGTCCAGAATGGTCCGGCGATGAAAGTCGTGAGCGTAGCCGATCAGCGTGCGGGCCTGTACGAATCGGTCGATGTTGTTATCGAGAAACTGCCGCAAAATACTCGCGTCGAAGGGGTTGTTGAGAAACACCAGCGACTGTTCCGTCGGAATGCGGTAGCGGGTCGCGTCTGCGCCGAGAAATTCGACGGGACAGGGACTGCGGAACCGCGCCAGGTTCCGTTGCGCCGACACGACGAGGCTCTCGGAAAGCTCGACGCCAACGACCCTGTCATACTGCCCGCTCGCCGCAGCGAAGAAACAGGCGCGCCCCTTTCCGCAGCCGATATCCACGAAGGTTCGCGGAAACGCGCCGAGCTTGCGGCATTGGGCAAACATTCTGCGCAGGACGTACAGACGCACGGGTTCGTAGCGGGTGCCATGCGCTGCCGACTCCGCATGCGCCGCACTCACGCTCGGGCTGTAAACGGACGTCCGGGTCTCGATGAAGTGTCGGGCGTCGAACAGCCATTCCTGGAGATCGATGACCGACCGGCCGGCCTTGCGCACTGCGTCTCTCGGTCGAATCATCCCTGCTCTCCTGCGATCAACGGGTCGAGTGGAGCAGGGGAGTCTAGTTGCATTTCCTTACAAGCCGATGAAGTCCGGTTTTGAAGTCATCTCGTCAGAACACTCGGGAGACGCTGTAGCCCAACGATGCCATGAAGGACTTCGTTTCCACCCACCAGGGCGCCTCTTCATCCCAGAGCCGCAGCCAGCCTCCCCAAATCACGAGACCATCGGCCAGCTCCCGGCAGAGCTCGAGCTGCCGGCGCCAGAACTCCGGCGGGATCTGCGTATCGCGCAACTTGGCATTGCTGTCGTGGAATTCCGGCATCAGGAAGGGGTACACCGGCTTGCCGTACTGGCGCGCCTCTTTGATGACCGCTCGGGAGGTAAGCTCCCAACCCGCTGGATCATCGTAGAAGGTGTACAGGGAGGGAAACAGATAGTCGACTTTGGCGGCGATGATGGCGGAGCTGCGGTTGATGCTGTACCACTCCGCCAGCTCTTTCTGGTTGTTGGTGATGATGGGCCAGTAGTTGCCGCGCGGCGCCTGGTCGTAGAACCCGAACTTCAGCTGCGGAGCGCTCTGGCGGGCGATTTCCGCCGTGCGGGCCAGCTTCTGGATATTCGCGTCGATCACTTCGCGCGGTGCGCCGGAGACGGTCCATTCCTCGAGATCGAAGTAATATCGGGTGAGCCCGCGGCGCCGCACGGCCGCCACCGCCGTCCTGATACCTGTGGGGTCCACCTGGCTCTTCGGGATGCCGGGACTCCAGATGCTGCCGATATCGAGCAGTTTGGGCATGCCCAGGTTGCGCAGGTCGGGCATGGGCTTGTAGATGAGCCCATCGAACACGGTGAACGACCGTGGTCTGTCGGTGGCAGCCGCCGACAGGGCATGGCCTGCGGCCGCGTAGAGCGGGAGCGAGCCGAGGATCGCACGGCGAGTCAGAGTTCGCACGTTTGGATCAACCTAGGTATTCGCCACCGCGGCGCCCCCGCGCTTGCGCAGGCCGCTCGCCAGCCCCACCAGCAGCTCCATCCAGACGGGTTTGAAGATAGCCAGATTCCCGATGCCCACGAGCAGCACGAACACGGTCGTTGCGAGGAGGTCCAGCATCGTGTCACTCGAACCTGACCCGATCCAGCGTCGCAGCATCAAGGTGGTGGCGAGCGCGCCGCAGTTCAGAGCCAGGGGTTTGATGGCGATATCGGCGACGTCGCGCAGGGTCGCGCCCAGCTTGCCCAGGGCAAGGAGCAATGACAGGCTGAAGGACACGTAGAACGTGGCGACGGTGAGCGCAATGTTCGGGACACTGCCAAAAAAAGTGCCGATGGCCGCGGAGCCGATTCCTCCGATCCCGTTCACGGCCAGCAGCAGGAACCGCAGACGCCAGTAACCGCGGGCTTCCAACAGCGACCGCGCGCTTTGAATGACGAGCCACGCCGGGAGACAGGCGGCGAGGATCTGCGTGGGCCGCACGGCGACGTCCCACTTCCCGTGCCAGAGCAGGTGAATGATCCAGGGCGCCGCCAGTGCAAAGGCGATCGCCAGCGGCAGAGCGATCAAAACGATCATCCGCATGGCGCGAACCAGTGCCGTCATCTGCCGGGAGGGGACGTCGTTCAGCTTGACCAGCGATGTGGGCAGCACGGAGTCCACCCCGCTCCACATCGGCATGTTCAGGGTTGAGACCATCTGAAAAGCGAAATAGTAGATGCCGACGGTGGTCATGTCGGTGAGCGTGCCTACCGCGAAATAGTCACCGTTCGTGGCGAGGGAGCCCGCGGCGGCGCTCAACATGACCCAACCGGATTGGCGCAGCAGGGCCAGGTAATCGCCGGCGGGGCGCAGGCGCTGCTCGTCAGGCAGTTTGCCCGCCAGCAGCCGGGTTGCGATCGTCTCGAATATTGCGCGAAGAATCGGGGCGTACGCGAAGCTCGCGGCGCCGAATCCGGCGTAGGCGAAACCGAAAACGCTGACCTGCCACAACGTCCCGGCCCCCAGATCGATCAGGGCCAATCCGCGGAAGCGTCCGTCGATGATCAGCTTCGCCCGGTAGAGCATCGCGGGCGTGGACAGGGGTACGGACAACCCTATGCCCAGCAACGCGGTACCCACTGCGTTGTGCGCCAGAAGGTAGGGGACGCTGAGTCCGCCGAGAATCGCCGCGGCGAGCAGGTTGAAGGCCAGGGAATAGCGCAGGAACAGCTGTGCCTCCGCGGCGAAACGTGACCCGCGCTGGATGAGGATCTGCGTCGTGCCGCCGTTGCGCAGCGCCACGACAGTGGTCGCCATAGACAAGGCGAGGGCCCAGACGCCGAAGTCGGCCGGCAGCAGCAGCCGCCCGATACCGATCTGACCCAACACGGCGACCGCGCGCCCGGCAGCCGTGCTTGCGAACATCCAACCGGCGCCCGAGACGGCCTTGGACGACAGTCCGCTCAGTCTGGCAGGGCTCGGCACGGGGTATCCAAAGTCGGGTCACGCGCTGGGTGCGTACGCGATGCTATTGCAATCGACGCTCCGGGAACCACACGGGTAGTGGGCGTTTCACAAAAAATTCATGACACGGCCGGACTGTTATGAAAGCTTCACACTCCCAGGCGAAACTTGCCGCGGAGGTGTCTGCTCCTGTGCCTGCGAACGTACAATTTGCGCTGTATGCCGTCCTGTTGGGCGGCTTTTTTGTCGCTGCGCTGTGGCGCCCCCCTGCCGCGATAGCGGCCGTCCTGTGCCTCTACGGCCTCAAGCAGTGGGGCCAGACCAGCAACGGCTGGCTCGCGGCCCACAGCTCCTTCACGAACTTCGCGATCGGTGCCGTCGTCCTCGTCGCACTCGCAAGCCGCGTGGCGCGGAGCAAATGCATTCTATGTAACATCCGTGGTGCTGGCTGGGTCGTGATCGCGCTCTATGGTTATTGCCTGCTGTCGCTGATCTGGACACCCCGCCCGGACCTCGCGTTGGCGATGTGGGCCTCCGCCGCACCCTACGTGATTACCGGAATCCTGCTCGCTCCTTTGGTCATCGGGGATGCCGACGATCTGTATCAGGCCTGCTGGATCCTCCTGATACTGGGCGGCACGCTCGTCGTGGCTCTCCTGGCATTCGCAAAATGGGGTGAGCGGGGCCTGCTCATCAGCGGCTTCAGTCCCACCTCCGACATGGAGACGAATCCGCTCGCAATCGCCAATCTGGGCGGTGCCGTCGCGACGGCCGCGATGTTCCTGCGCACGCGCCTGTTGCCTGCAGCGAGCTGGCTGGTCCGTCTGGGACTGGTGGCGGCCGCCCTGGCGCTCGTCGTCAAGACGGGCTCGCGGGGGCAGCTCGTGACCGTTATCGCCACTCTCGTCCTCATGCTCCCGGTCGCTTTCCCGATCAGCCGCATCAGGGGCCTGATCCCTATCTTCATGGCGGTTGCCGTCGTCGGCATGGCGGCCCAGTACTCTGCGCAAACATTGATCAAGCGCGACGATGACCGCTGGAGCCAGCGCGATACGGTCGCCGCCGCGTCCGAGCGTTGGCGCATGGGCAGCCTGCTTCTGTCCCATTGGGCCGACTCGCCTGCGACGGTAGTTTTCGGCCTCGGCAACTCTGCGGCATACGATCCGGAAATCATCGGTATCTACCCGCATGATGTGCCGGTCGAGGTTTTGGGCGAGGAGGGGCTCGTTGGACTTGCGATTTATCTCAGCCTGAACGGGCTCGCTCTGCGTGGTTTCCTCAGGAGCTGGCGGGTCACACGCGACAACCCGCAGCAGCGCCCGCTGTTGGCCGTCGCCGCCGCAAATTTCGTGTTTGCGTGGGTCACGACCTTCAAGGAAGGCAACATGGTGCCGGCCGTGGAATACTTCATGGCGGCGATCCTGCTGGCGCGAATGCCCGAATTGCTGGCCGCCAGGACCGCGCCGACTGCGGCCACGCCCGCGACGATTGCCGTGGCACCGCCACGGCCGCTGTTCGCCAACATCATGCGATGAGCGAGATGTCGGTTGCCGCGTTGAGAGCCGAGCGTCGCGGCACTTGTGTGGAGCTCGTTACCCGCTGGCGTTGGCTGATCGCCTGCGTGGCAGCGCTGCTGGTCTACTTCCCCACGTTCAGGACGAGACCCGTGTTCGACGACTTCGCGCATGTGGAGTTCGCCGCACGCCAGGGCTGGAATCTGCTGCACATGGGACCGGTTTTCTTCCGCCCGATCGAGCGCATCCTCATCGGTGTCAACTGGCTGCTGTTCGGTGCCAACTTCTGGCTGGTCAAGCTCGTGGCGGTTGCGGTGCTCGTCTTGAAGGCGGGACTGGTGCACGAGATCGCGAAACGGATCGTCTCGCCCGCGTGGCCGTGGGCTCCGGCCGTCATTGCCGCGATCTTCCTCGCGCATCCCATGCATGTCAGCGCCGTTGGCAAGATCGACACGGTGAGCGAGGATCTGGCGGCGCTGTTTGCGCTGTTGGTCGTCCTGTTTGCTTTCGTTGCAGCCGAGGCCAATGACGCAAAGGACTCCGGCAAGGCATTGCGTGCCGTCGTCGGAGCGGCCGTCATGGTGTTCTTCGGCATGCTGTCCAAGGAGGCATTTGCCGGCGTCGCCGCCGCCACCCCGTTCATGTTCGCGACCGCTCTGGGCAGCTCGCAGCGGGGCTCACGGCGGCTGCTTGCGGGGTTGCTGGCCCTGGAAGGTGCGTTGGGCGCCGGCTACCTCGTTCTTCGTCACGCGTCCGGCTTCTCACTGGCGGCTCCAAACGGCGCGGGACGTTATCAGCTTCACTTCGGTCTCAACGTCATCAAGAACATTGCGGCGGAGCTCGGCTCGATAGGTTTTCCCGGCAGCACCCTCGCGGTGTTCGTCCGCCTCGATATCGTGCACGTCATTATCTCGGCGGGGCTGCTCATCGTCTTCGTGGCGTTGTTCCGCGAGCGTTTGGTCGATATGACCTTCGGGGCCGGCACGCTGCCGGCAGTCCGGCGTCGAGCGGTCCTGATCGTGTTGCTGGCGACCGTCGCGGCTTTTTTCCCGACCTGCCTGATCCCTGACCTCGTGTCCGAGAACCAAACCGCGCTGGCGCTGCCGTTCGTGGTCCTGCTGCTTTTGGCCTGCCCGCTCGGGAGTCCCCCGCAGGGTGCGCTTGCGCGCACCGGCCGACTGGCGTGCCTGAGCCTGGTGGCAATCACATGGATGGTGAGCGCCACGACCGGCAAGGTGCTTGCCGCCTACGAGACCAGCGTGCGCGCGTACGGGATCGGCGATGAGATTCTCGCAAGGTATTTCGAGCATCCGGTGCCGCAAGTGATCTTCTGCTTCCAGCCAAGCGTGCGGTCGAAGCCGACGAAATACAGCATCTTTTCGCTGCCGGACGACAAGGCGGCAGAATTCCAGCTGTATCGGCTGAGAATCCTGAACCCGGCTCCCGTGGTCTCGATAGTCGATTTGCGCCAGGCGAGCGGGGGCGAGCGCCCGTCGTGTACCTTGTCGATGTCTGGTGAATCCATCTCGCGCCGGTGAAGATCGCCGTTTCCCGCGCTCGACATTCGCATGTAACGTGCGTGAAGCACTCTGTGGGACGGACAAACCGGAGCCAGACGACGCTTGGACACAGATTATCTGACAGACTTGTCCTGCTGCGACGCAGGGGGAGCGCGTCAGGCCTCCGACGCGCTTCAGGCGAGCGCGGCGTCTCTTCCGATCCAGGTGGAGATCTACGACAGTGCCGGCGCGTCTCAGGCGTTGCATCGAGCGGAATCAGTGGTCGACACTCCCTTTGAGTGCCTGGCTCACGTACGCGCCTTCCAACCCGAGATCATCCCGGAATTGCGCCACGCGATCTTCAGTCGGGGTGGCCAGTTCCTGGGCGCCCTATCCTTCTACGCCTGCCGCGGCGCTCTGGTGGTCGTCAACCGGTTGAGCCGGTTGCCCGATGAAGCGCTCGATATCTGTGCGGCACGGATGCTGGCCGAGCATCCGGCAGCACGTTCGGTACGCTTCAACGATCTTTACGGTGAGCCAACAGGCGGTCAGCGCCTTCCGATACGTTCGACGACCTGGGAGACGATAGACTGCACCGCGGTCGAGCTGCCGCGCTCGTACGACGATTATCTGCAGGACTTCGGGCCCGCGACTAGAAAAAATCTGCGTTACTGCGCGCGTCGCCTGGAGCGCGAGTCACCGAATGTCATCTTTCGCATACTCCGCCGAGACGAGATCACTCACGAGCTGGTAAAGGCCGTCGTCGAGCTGAATCACCGCAGAATGGCAGCGAAAGGCAAGACCTCCGGCATGGATGATGCCTACACGCGCAGGATGGCGGCGCTCTGCCGCTCTCATGGTGTCGCTTGCATCGCGACCGATGGACTCACGGTCCTGGGTGGAACCCTATGCTCGAGCGTCGGTCTTGGGTGGACTTTGCACGTCATCGCGCACGATCCGAAATACAACCACGTGCGTCTCGGACTGCTGTGCCTGTTGAAAAGTATCGAAGAAGCCATTCACGGCGGCGCGCAACGCTTCAACTTCCTGTGGGGCGCAAGCGACTATAAGCTGCTGTTCGGCGGCAAGCCCAGGAGGCTGCGCACACGACGCTACTATCGGAGCTGGCTCGATCAGGCGCTCGCCTTTGATGACCTGCGGGACCGCCTGACCCACTCCCTGCGTCGGCGCCTGGTCGAGTACCGATCGCGTAAGCGTGCGACGCGCAAGTGACGTGACGCGGTGATGCTACTCGATTGGCGGCGCTGGGATCCGGCGCGTGTGGCGCTGATCGGCATGCCTTTCGTCGCGCTCGTGCCGAAATACCTGCTGATCCTTCATACCGTGGGCGCCGCCGGCACCGACATTTTCCAGACGGGCTTTGGTTTTGGCGGCTACGTGCGCGAGCTCTTTACGGACGGCTCGTTCCGCTCCTGCGCCACCGCACCGTTCGTTCGCTGTGATGTCGATCTGTGTGTATATGCGACGCGAATGCCGTTGCTGCCCATGCTGTATGCGGGTCTGGGCAAACTGGTTGGGACGAAGTCGGCGGCGGTCGCGATGGCCAAGTGTACGCTCACCGCCGTGTTGGTGGCCGTATTCCTGCGATCGCTGACCCGGGACGCACGCCTGTCTTTCCGGACGGTTGCGCTCGCCTACGCTCTCTACTTCGGACCCCAAGTGCTCAAACACGGAGCATCCCTCGAGTACGAGGAGGGGTTGCTGGTCGACCTGGAGATCTGTTTGGCCATTGCGGTGGTCTACCTCCTCAAACCCTCGCTCATCGATAACAGGTCCAAGCGGGTTGCCATGGCGCTCGCCGCCGTGCTGCTCGCGATCGCTCTCTACTTCATCAAGACCACCGCCGGACTCACTCTTGTGGTCGTTCTCGCCCTTGTTCTGTGCGACCGCCAACTGACGTGGCGTAGCAAGGCAATTGCGCTCGTTTGCGTGGTGGCGCCCTTCGGCGCCTGGGTTGGCCACAACTTCGGCACCTCCGGGGAGCTGCATCTCTCGTCTTCCTGGAACGGCGAGAACCTCTATCGAGGCAGCAGCCCTGAAGGGTTGGCGCTGTACCCGCAGGTGCTGTTGGACCGTCTCTTCGACTCGACACATGCGACTCTTGCCGACGGTCGCGTCGTCGTGCTCCACGACCTGAAGCACCAGCGCTGCTTTGCAAACGAGTGGGCGTGGAACCGCTATTACAGTGGTCTGGCACGCTCGTGGTGGCAAGAGCATCCCGGGGATGCCCTGAGATTCGTCGGACGCAAGCTCTGGGTCAGCCTCCTGGAGGTTCGCCACACGCCCTATAGAGAGACCGCTGAGGGACCGCCTACCCCGTACCCACGGCTGGTTGCATTGGCGATGATCGTGTGGATGGCGTTCGCTCGAGTGGTATTTCTGGCCCTGCTGCTGTGCATAGTCCGAGGCCTATGGGGCGGTAACCAGCGGCAATCGCTATGGACGCTGGCGTTCGTGGGCGCCGGGTGGGCCCCGTATGCCGTGGTCTTTGCTTATCAACGGCATGTCGTACCGCTGTTGGTCATGGCGGGGTTTGTGCTGCTGGCGGCTTATTTGTTGCCCCGGACGACCCTGCTTTCCCCGCGTGACTCGCAAGCCTGACGTGTCTACTTCTTGGCGCCCGAGCGAATCCGCTCCACCAGCGCGGTCGTCGATTTCTCGGGGAGCAGCGGCACGAGTGCCACCCGGCCGCCGGTGGCTTCCATGAACTCCCGTCCGACGACCTGGTCGAGCCTGTAGTCGCCCCCTTTTACCAAAACATGCGGACGGACTTCCCGGATCGTCTCGAGCGGGGTGTCCTCGTCGAAGATGGTTACCGCGTCGACGCAGCCGAGTGCCGCCAGCACTGCGGCGCGGTCGTCCTGCGGTACGAGCGGGCGCTCGGGTCCTTTCAAGCGCCTCACAGAGGCATCACTGTTTATCGCCAACACGAGGACGTCTCCCAGCTTCGCCGCCTGATGCAACAGTGAAAGGTGTCCCGCGTGGAGCAGGTCGTAGCAGCCGTTGGTGAAAACGATGCGCTTTCCAGCCATGCGCCAGGTGGCGGCTCGGGCTGCGAGGTCGTCGCGCGACAGGATCTTGCCATCGGGCCGTGCCGTCAGCGCGTCGTGAATGCTGGCCGAGTCCACTGCCACGGCGCCGATTTGCCCAACCGATACTCCTGCCGCCGCATTGGCAAGTTGCGCGGCCTCGAGCATGGAAGCTCGTGCGGCGAGCGAGAGGGTCAACACGGATATCGCCGTGTCGCCTGCGCCCGTGACGTCATAAACGGCGCGCTGTATCGCCGGCACCGCCGTATCGGGGCCTTGTGACGGTACTACCAACATTCCGCGGTCGCCCAGAGTGACCACCATGGCCTCCAGCGCCGCCGCCTGCGCGAGAGGCCGAGCCGCCGCGGCGATGGCTCGTGTGTCGTCGGGATCGAGAGATTGGCCACTGGCGGCCTCGAGCTCGCGCAAGTTGGGAGTGATGGTCGTGGCGCCCCGATAACGGGTGAAGTCCTTGTGCTTCGGATCGACGACCACAGGTCCTTCGCCGCGCAGCGCGATGACGCCGGCGATCGTCTCCGGAGTGAGCACGCCTTTGGCATAGTCGCTCAGAATGATGGCGTCGGGCCTTCGTCCGGCCGCGAGCTTCGAGATCATCTGCGCGGTGTCCTGGGACGTAGTGGGCTTTACGTCCTCCCAGTCCAGGCGCAACAGCTGCTGACTATGGCCCAGGACCCGAAGCTTGCGGGTCGTGCGGCGTCCCGGGAGCCTGACAATGGATCGTGTGTCGATCCGGGAGGCAGCGCACAGGCGCAGAAAATCATCTCCCGTGGCGTCATCTCCAATGACGCCGGCGAGACTCACCTCGGCTTCGAGTGCGGCAACCTGGCGCGCCACGTTCGCGGCACCCCCGAGGCGATGCTCGGTATCGCGGACCCGCACGACCGGCACGGGCGCTTCCGGCGAGATCCGCTCGACCGCGCCCCTGACATATTCGTCGAGCATCAGGTCGCCGACGACCCAGACGTGCAGCCCCTTGTAGCGCTCGAGAACGCCGAGCAGGGAGTTGATTTCGGCGAGACGGGCGTCGCTGGTCATGGGGTGGCCGAATTCCGTAAGAGCGTGTCGAGGGACTCGCAAATGATGTGGATACACAGGCCGTGCACTTCCTGGATCCGTGCGGTCACCGTCGAGGGTGCGCGGATCAGGAGACCCGGGTCAGCCTGCGCGGCAAGCTTGCTGTCGCGCTCGCCGGTCATTGCGACCACCGAGCACCCGAGTACGCGTGCGGTTTGTGCCGCTTGCAGAACATTCGGTGAGTTGCCGCTCGTGCTGATTGCAAACAGGAGGTCGCCCTTCCTAGCCAGCCCTTCGAGCTGGCGCGCAAAAACGCGCTCGTAGCCATAGTCGTTACTGATCGCCGTGAGCGTCGCCGCATCGCCGGTGAGAGCTATCGCAGGCAGCGCCTGGCGCTCGTGCAGGAACCGGCCGATGAGCTCTGCGACGAGGTGCTGTGCGTCCGATGCACTGCCGCCATTGCCGCAGGCAAATACTTTGTGGCCATCACGCAGACACCCATGCACGGCCTCGACGACGCGCTGCAGCGTCTCGGGTAACTCTCGCGCAGCCCGCTCGGTCACTTTGGCGTGCTCGGCAAATATGTGGGCGAAGGACATGGTCAGGTCATCCGATGTTCGTCTACGCGCAAAATGGCGCGCGCCAGCTGGGGTAGATCGTCATAAGTCGGCACGGTTGCACCGCGCAGCAGCCTTTCCGTCTCGCGTCCCTTTCCGGTGCGAACCAGCGCGGCCGGCACTCCTGCGCGTGCAGCCGCTTCCAGATCGCGTTGTGCGTCACCAACGACCAGACTCTCCGCGGCAGGAATTCCCGACAGGCGCAGCGCCTCTTGAATCAGTCCGGGGGCCGGCTTTCGGCAGCCACACCCGTCTTCCGGCGTATGGGGACAGAACACTATCGTATCCAGCGCGCCGCCGCCGCGTAGTGCTTCGCTCCGCATCCGATCATGGACCGCTTCGAGTTGCGCCAGCGTCATGAGGCCGCGTCCCACGCCCGACTGGTTCGTCGCCACTGACAGGTATACCCCCGCGCGCCGTAACATCTCCAGCGCTTCGAGCGCACCGGGAATCCAGATGAACTGCGACGGATCGAGCACGTAACCGCCATCGTCAGCCTCCCGGTTCAATACGCCGTCACGGTCCAGAATGACGTGCTTGTACGTCATGCGCACTTCAGCGATACCGGTCCGGACGGGATAAATAGTGCGCGACATAGTCGTGCACGCCGTCGACGAGTGAGGTGAACGGACGGGTGTAGCCTGCTTTACGCAGACGGTCCATCCGGGCTTCAGTGAAATATTGATAGTTGGGTCGGATCACCTCGGGCATGTCGATGTACCTGATGTCCGCGGGGCGCCCCAGAGCCGCGAAGATCGCACGAGCCAGCTCCTCGAAAGTGTGTGCGTGGCCCGTGCCGAGGTTGAAAATGCCGCTGACACCCGGCTGATCCAGCAGCCAGAGTGTTGCATCGACGCAATCACGCACGTAGACGAAATCGCGTTTCTGGCCGCCATCCGGCACGCCGGGGCGGTGCGAGCGGAACAGCGTCAGCGGCTCGCCTGCCGCGGCCAGTGGATACTTCTGCGCAACGACGCTTTGCATCCCACCCTTGTGATACTCATTCGGCCCGTAGACGTTGAAGAACTTCAGGCCGACCCATTGCGGGGGCCGCGGACCGCCTTCGTCCAGCTCTCGCGCGACCCAACGATCGAACAAGTGTTTGCTCCAGCCATAGGCGTTGAGGGGCCGGAGGCTCGACAACGCTTCAAGTGAGCCATCGTCGTTGAAGCCCTGATCCCCGCTGCCGTACGTCGCCGCCGACGAAGCGTAGACGAAGGGCTTCCCGTGCGTCGCACACCAGCGCCATAAGTGTTGAGACAAACGGAAGTTGACTTCCACTATGAGGTCGACATCAGGCTCCGTCGTCGAGGAGATCGCCCCCATGTGCACGATCGCTTCGACCCGTGCGGCGTGAGTTTCGAGCCACGGCAGCAGCGCCTCGGGTGCCACGACATCGCGGAGCTCCAGCTTCGATACGTTGCGCCACTTGTTCGCGTTACGGAACCGGTCGCAGATCGCAACCGGCGTCCCGCGTTCCGTGAGCGACGCAGCGATATTGGAGCCAATGAAGCCCGCACCCCCTGTCACCAGGATCATGTGCGAAATTCCAGTGCGCGGCCGGCGTAGGACGAAGGGGCGGGACTCATGGCGGTGATCCGGGTGCTGAGGAAGATTGCGGTTGCGTGACAAGCGGGAATTTTACGCTCTTGTTGCAAAAGCGTCATATCGGCCCGCTAGATTCCCTGACCTCCTGCGCGATCACTGTAAGCAATTCCCACGATCATGCCGAGCCGCGGGCCTCCTCGGACACCACCAAGCACCCGCGTGGTGTTCGTCAATCGTTATTTCGCACCGGACCAGTCGGCCACCAGCCGCATGCTGACCGACCTGGCTTTCCGATTGGCCGATCGGGGTGTTTCCGTTGCGGTAGTCACCTCGCGACAGCTCTATGAAGACCCCCGCGCGGCGCTACCCGCACGTGAGACGATAAACGGCGTGGAGGTCTATCGTGTGTCCACGGCCACGCGCGGGCGCTCGAGGCTCGCAGGGCGGGCACTCGATTACGCGAGTTTCCATGCCGCGGCTGGAATCCAGCTCGTGCGGATTCTCAGACGGGGCGACGTCGTCGTCGCGAAAACGGATCCGCCGCTCATCTCGCTGGTCGTGGCGCGCGCGGCTGCGCTCCGTGGCGCCGTGTTGGTCAATTGGCTGCAGGATCTGTTTCCGGAGGTCGCGACGGTCTTGACGCCTGGCGTCATACCGAGCTGGCTGCAGCGTCGCTTGGTTGCCGCCCGCAATCGGTCGCTGCGGCGCGCGGCGATGAACGTCGTCCTCGGCGAAGCCATGCGGAGCAGACTGCTGGAAGCGGGCGTTGCTGCCTCACGCGTGCAGATCGTGCCGAACTGGGCCGATCCCAAGAATGTTGTCCCGCTGCCGGCCGAATCGAGCGCGACCCGCGCTAGGCTCGGGCTCCAGGGACGCTTCGTGATCGGGTATTCGGGCAACCTCGGCCGGGCGCACGAGTTCGATACATTGATCGGGGCCGCACGGCTGTTACGCTCGGACCCGCACTTCGCTTTTCTGATCACCGGCGCGGGAGCGAAGGCGGACGCCTTGCGAGATTCGGTCCGGGCGGAAGGTCTCGATAGCTTCTTCTTCCAGGGCTATCAGCCAGCGGAGCTGCTCGGCGACAGTCTGGCGGCCGCCGACGTACATTTTGCGAGCCTCCTGCCCGCGTTGGAGGGCCTGATCGTCCCCAGTAAGATCTACGGGATTCTGGCGGCGGGCCGCCCGGCCGTGTTCATCGGCGCTCCGGACGGCGACCTGGGTCGACTGGTGACGAGCGAAGGCTGCGGAATCGCAGTGGCCGTCGGCGACAGCGCCCGCCTGGCCGCCGAGCTCGTGGCGTTGCGGGATTCACCGGAGCGGCTGCAGTCCATGGGAATGCGCGCTCGCGCCCTCGCTGTGTCGCGCTACACCACCGAGCACGCGGTGGCGGATTGGTTGGGGTTCCTGGCCTCGATTGCGCCGTCCGCCATCCTT
>DASZVD010000357.1:0-4905 GCA_035547375.1 Steroidobacteraceae bacterium | reverse complement strand
GCGGCGCGGTAACTACCGGCGCGATCTATGTCCCGACCGAGCGGGTCACCATCACCCAGGCCGTGACGGCTTATACGGCGGGCTCGGCCTATGCGGCGTTCACTGACTCCAAAGTGGGAACGCTCGAGGTGGGCAAGGAGGCGGACCTCGCTGTCCTGTCGCAGGATATCTTCAGCGTTCCGGCGGAAACGATCGCGAAAACGAAGGTCGTGACGACGATGGTCGCCGGCAAGGTGGTTTATTCTGGGACAATCGTCTTCTAGCCGTCATATTCCGGTCACAATCCGTTCACTGGCGCTCAGTACTGTTCCGCGGATCATCGGCCGGGACAGACTGCAACGTTGCCAACACCATCGACATTGTCCGATCGGCTCGATGAGCGCTTGTTCCGGACGCTTTACGCAACCTCGCTCGTCTACAACACCTGCTGGGAGGACCCGGCGGTAGACCGGCAGGCGTTCAATCTCACGCCGGATGACGTCCTGCTCGTCATCACCAGCGCCGGGTGCAACGTTCTCGACTACGCGTGTGTCGGCCCAAAGCGCATCCATGCGGTCGATGCCAACCCGCGTCAAACCGCGTTGCTGGAACTGAAGCTCGCCGGGGTCCGCGCGCTCGAGTTCGATGATTTCTTCCGGGTGTTCGGCGAAGGCCGCCACCCCGATTTCCCGGCTCTGTACGGTCGCTGCCTGCGCGAGCAGCTGTCGCCGTTCGCGCGCGGCTATTGGGATCCGCGTCTGGACTGGTTCGCCGGCAAGCGCGGCAGCTTCTACTTCCACGGGCTCTCCGGCCTGGTGGCCAGGGGGTTCAAAGGCTACCTCGCCGTCCGTCCGCGCCTGGCGCGTCACATCCGCGCCTTGTTTGGCGCCAGCTCGCTCGATGAGCAGCGGGCCATTTACGATGAGCGTGTCGGGCCTGCGATGTGGGGACCGACGATGCGCTGGGCGTTGTCGCGCCAGTTCACTCTCAGCCTGTTGGGTGTTCCCCATCCGCAGCGTCGTGAGATCGAGGCCCAGCATTCCGGCGGAGTGGCCGGCTACGTGCGCGAGTCACTCGAGTACGTCCTGCGCCAGCTGCCGATCTGGAGCAATTATTTCTGGCGGCTGTATCTGCACGGCCGCTATACCCGCAATTGCTGTCCCGAATACCTCCGGGAGGAGAGTTTCGCCGCGCTCAAGGGCGGGCTCGTGGACCGGATCGTGCCCCATACCGCCACCATCACGGAGTTCCTGCGCGGCTCGGATGAGCGGATCTCCAGGTTCGTCCTGCTCGATCACATGGATTGGATGGCCAGCCACTATCCGCAGGCGTTGGTGGAGGAGTGGCGAGAGATCCTCGCGCGGGCCGCTCCGAGTGCCCGCATCATCTTTCGGAGCGCGCACGCGCGCCCGAAGTATCTGGACACGATCTCGGTCGATGGCGTGAAGCTCACGGAGCACTTGCGTTTCCATGAGTCTCTGGCGCGTGAGCTTTCGCGTCAGGATCGGGTGCACACCTACGCTGGGTTCCACATCTGCGATGTCCCCGCGTGACCTGCTAGCAGACTCGCGCATTCTGCTGCAGATGTTGCGCGGTCAGTCACGGACCGGGAGCGCGGCAGAGCGGCTGCAAGCGTTCTATGCCCCGCAAGCGAGCCGCTATGACGCTTTTCGCGCGCGGCTCCTCCACGGTCGCTCGGAGCTGATCGATCGGCTCGCCACTCCTCAGGACGGTGTCGTGGTGGAGCTGGGCGGCGGCACCGGTTCCAACATCGACCGGTTCGGGCGGCGCATGCAGAAGCTGCAGCGCTACACATTGGTCGATTTGTGCCCGGCTCTGTTGGAGCAGGCGCGCTCGCGGGCCCGTGTGCACCGGAATGTCGAGCTCGTGGAGGGCGACGTGACCCGGTACCGGCCGCCCGCGCCCGTCGACTGCGTGTTCTTTTCCTATGCTCTCACCATGATCGATGACTGGCGCGCTGCGTTGTCGAATGCGATTTCGATGCTGAAGCCAGGCGGCACGCTCGGTGTCGTGGACTTCTACGTGTCCGCCGCCAAGCCACGGCCGGCCTTCGTCGAGCACGCACCCTGGGAGCGCTGGCTGTGGCGCAAATGGTTCGCTCACGATGGCGTGCACCTTTCGCCGGAGCCTCTCGAGGCGCTGACCGACGCACTTGCGGATCATGTGCGCCTCGAGCGGCGCGGACCCTTGCCCTATCTGCCCGGCCTCAAGGTTCCGTACTACCTGTTTATCGGCCGAACCCCTGCGACGCCGGGGTCTCCAGTCTGCAGAAGCAGCTAATGCCTTGACAATTACAGCCTAGGCAAGTATATTGACGCGCATCCTCCCATGGGAGCGCGACCTTGGCCGATATCTACGACATCGACACCTACCAGCCTCGAAAAGGAGTGGGCTACCTGCTCAACCGGGTGCGCTCAGAGCTCCTTGCCGCCCTGGACGAGGCCCTGAGGAGCGATCCGGAGCTCGCCTCGCTGGAGATCAGCTCGGCGCAGTTCATCGTGGTCGCAGCCTTGGCTTTGTCCGATACCGCGAATTCATCGTCGGACCTGTGCAAAGGGATTTCGTACGATGCGGGGGCGATGACGCGGATGATCGACCGGCTGGAGAGTAAGGGTCTCCTCCGTCGAAATAGGCGCCCGGACGACCGTCGTGTGGTGTACGTCGAGCTCACCGAAGAGGGCCACCGCGCCTTCCCCCGGATGCGACTGGTCGCCATGGGGGTCGTCAACCGATTCTTGCGGGGTTTCTCCCAGGCGGAGGCCCGCCAGCTCGAAAGCTATTTGTCTCGCATGCTCGAGAACGCTGCCTGATTTTTTGGCCCTTATATCTGCCTAGGCATAAACCGCCAAGGCAGACGGATGATTCGGAAAGGACAGACCATGACCACACAGACCCCTCAATCGGACAACACGTCGATGAAGAGTCGTCGCAAGCTCTGGCTCGCCATCGTGGGCGGAGCGTTCGTTGCCGTTGGGGCAGCCTATGGCGCCTATTGGGCGACGGTACTTCGGTACTCGCAGTCGACCGATGACGCTTACGTGAACGGCAACGTCGTACAGATCACTCCGCAAATCTCCGGTACGGTGATTTCCATCGGCGCCGACGACACTCAGTTCGTGAAGGCAGGGCAGCCGCTCGTGCGGCTCGATCAGGCTGACGCGAAGGTGGCGCTCGATCAAGCCGAAGCGCAACTGGCGAAGACCGTTCGCGAGGTCCGCAACTTGTTCGCGACCACCGAGCAGCTGCAGGCGGCCGTGGCGCTGCGTCAGACGGATCTGGCCTCCGCGCAGACCGATCTCGCGCGTCGCGTGGAGCTGGGCAAGACCGGCGCCGTTTCGGGAGAAGAGCTCCAACACGCCAAGGACGCCGTGAAGGCGGCTCAGAATTCGCTTCTCGGAGCGCAGCAGCAGCTTGCGGCCAACCGCGCTCGCATCGACAACACGACCCTCGAGGATCATCCGGATGTCCGGAACGCTTCCGCGGCCGTTCGTAACGCTTACCTGACTTATGCGCGCACGACGCTGCCGGCGCCCGTCTCGGGCTTTATCGCTCGCCGCAATGTGCAGCTCGGCCAGCGTGTCGGCCCGGGAGCTCCGTTGATGGCCGTCGTGCCTCTCGACCAGGTCTGGGTCGATGCCAACTTCAAGGAGCCGCAGCTTGCCGGCATGCGTGTGGGTCAACCGGTGACCCTCACTGCCGACATTTACGGCAACGGTGTCCGTTACCACGGCAAGGTGGTGGGTTTCGGCGCGGGCACGGGCTCCGCGTTCTCCTTGCTGCCGGCGCAGAATGCGACGGGCAACTGGATCAAGATCGTGCAGCGGGTGCCGGTGCGCGTGGCGCTCGACCCAAAGGAGCTGGCGGTCCATCCTTTGCAGATCGGCCTGACCATGAGGGCTGAAGTGAACGTGCGCGACGTCAGCGGCGTGCGCTTGCCGCAGCTTGCCCGCAACGACGTCGCCTACTCCACCAACGTGTTCGATTCGTCCGACCAGTCGGCGGATGCTCGCGTGCGGGAGATCATTGCCGCCAATGACTCCGGCGCCGCGGCACAGCGCAGCCAGGGCGCCGAGCGGCGGCTCGCCGCGCGAAATCATTCCAACCGGCTGGCCAGCACGCGGGTTCCGTAATCATGTCCACCAACGAGGGAAGCAGCCCAGCGCCGGCAGCGGCTCCGGCGCCCTCGCGCCCGGCGGAGCTGGAGCCGCTCACCGGTGCGAAGCTGGCGATCGGCACGGTGGCTCTGTCGCTCGCGGTGTTCATGAACGTGCTGGACACGTCGATCGCGAACGTGTCGCTGCCGTCGATCGCCGGTGACCTGGGCGTCTCTCCCGACCAGGGCACCTGGGTCATCACCTCGTTCGGTGTCGCCAACGCCATCTCGCTGCCGTTGACGGGCTGGCTGACACGCCGCTTCGGGCAGGTGCGGTTGTTCATGTCGGCGGTCGTGCTGTTCGTGATCGCCTCGTTTCTGTGTGCGCTGGCGCCGAATATCGCGCTGCTGATCCTGTTCCGCGTCATACAGGGCGCGGTGGCGGGTCCGATGATCCCGTTGTCACAGTCGCTCCTGCTGTCGAGCTATCCCAAGTCGAAGTCCGGCACGGCGCTGGGCATGTGGTCCGTCACGACCCTGGTGGCACCCGTGGTGGGGCCGGTGTTGGGCGGCTGGATCACCGACAATATCTCCTGGCCCTGGATTTTCTATATCAATATCCCGGTCGGCATTGCCGCGGGGATTGCCACGTGGATCATCTATCGCCACCGGGAGACGCCGACGGCGAAGCTCCCGATCGACAAGGTCGGTCTCGGCTTGCTGGTGCTGTGGGTGGGCTCGATGCAGGTCCTCCTCGACAAGGGCAAGGACCTGGATTGGTTCAACTCGGGGACGATCGTCACTCTTGCCGT
>DASZVD010000356.1:0-30266 GCA_035547375.1 Steroidobacteraceae bacterium | reverse complement strand
TCGCGGCCTCCGAGGCGGATCTGCGCCAGCTACTGCTCCCCAAAGACCCTCGCGACGAGAAGAACATCTACCTGGAAGTCCGTGCGGGAACGGGTGGCGACGAGGCTGCCATTTTTGCGGGCGACCTGTTCCGTATGTATGGCCGCTGGGCCGAATCCCAGGGCTATACGGTCGAAATCCTGAGCGAAAGCCCAGGTGAGCACGGTGGTTACAAGGAGATCATCGCCCGCATCGTCGGACGAGGTGTCTTCTCTCGCCTGAAGTTCGAGTCGGGAGCCCATCGCGTGCAGCGCGTGCCCGCAACGGAGGCACAAGGACGCATTCACACGTCCGCGTGCACCGTAGCCATTCTTCCCGAAATCGATGAAGTCGAGTCGATCGACATCAATCCCGCGGATCTGCGCACCGACACCTACCGGTCCTCGGGCGCCGGTGGCCAGCACGTCAACAAGACGGACTCCGCCGTTCGCATCACGCACATTCCCACCGGTATTGTCGTCGAGTGCCAGGAAGAGCGCTCGCAACACAAGAACCGCGCCAAGGCCATGGCGCTGCTCAAAGCTCGCCTGCTGGCCGCCGAGCAAGAGAAGCAGCAGACCGAGCAGGCGCATTCGCGACGCCTGCAGGTCGGCAGCGGTGATCGATCCGAGCGCATTCGGACCTACAACTTCCCACAGGGCCGGGTGACCGACCATCGCATAAACCTGACGCTCTACAAGCTGCCGCAGATCATGAACGGGGAGTTGAACGAGTTGCTCGACGCCCTCCACCAGGAGCACCAGGCGGAGCTGCTCGCGGCCGAAGAGTAACGCCATCCGGTGTATGAGCACGCACGGCGCAAGGGACCTGATAATCGACAGCGTCACCGGCGTCGAGCTCGCTCTACCGATTGCCGGACCCGGAGCTCGCTGCTACGCGTTCCTGATCGATTGGCATGTCCGCGCCATCCTGTTCGCCGCGTGGTACGCCGTCGCCGCCATCATCTATAACGGCCGCTGGAGCTTCGCTGCGCCGCTGGATCCGGACGCGAAGTGGTTCATGTTCGTGGTAACACCAGCTGCGACGCTCTATTTCCTCTATCACTTCGTCCTCGAGATCGCGATGCACGGCAGAACCCCCGGCAAGCGCCTGGCTGGAGTGCGGCTGGTGAGTCGCGATGGCGGGCCGCCGGGAGTCGGCGCACTGCTCATCCGTAACGTGTTCCGGCTCGTAGACTCACTGCCTGTCCTTTATGGAGTCGGCCTGGTCGTCACACTCGTGACCCGCGAGCACGTCCGAATTGGAGATATGGCGGCAGGCACCTTACTGACTTACGATCGCAGCGAAGCGGTGCCGCCCGCGCACACTTCGGAAATCGAGCTCATCAGGGAGCTCCTCCTCCGCTGGCATTCGCTGGAACAGGCCGCGCGGCACGACCTTGCGGTCATTTTGCTGAGTCGCCACGGCATCGATGCCAACGATCCAGCCGACGCCGCGCTCCGAGCACAACTGGACGCCCTGGCACGAGACGGTCACAAATGAGCACCGACGCGCTGCGGCCTGCGATCCCTGGTGCGCCCACATCCACTGACGCGCCCGTCCCCTCCACACCCTCCACGGCGGCCCGCGATCAAGCCCTGAAAGCCGCCCTCCTGCAACGCTCCCCGATCTGGAAATCCGCGGACGATCGCGCCAAACGTCTGGCCCACGGCCGAGCGAAAGACGTTGCCGACGCCGCCCAACTGGCCGACGACTACCGCTTGCTGGCCCACGATCTGGCACGGGCTCGCAGGCTCATGCCACGCTCGCGCACACGGGACTATCTGGAAGCCGCCTATGCGCGTGCTCACTCCACGTTGTATCGAAGCGCCTGGCATCCCGGTGCCGCTCTGCTCAGCCTCTTCCGCGACGAGATTCCGGAAGTCACGCGCGGACTCGCTCCCCACATTGCGTGGGCCACCGCCATCTTCGTGCTCACCGCGTTTGCCGGGTATTGGATGGTGCACACCTATCCCGAGCTCATCGGCCTGTTTGCATCGCCCGACCTCGTCGCGACCGTGGAGCGCGGGCACCTGTGGACCGAAGGCATACTGAACATCGTGCCCTCCTCCGTGCTATCGCTCCAGATCCTGACGAACAACATCGTCGTGAGCTTGTTCGCCTACTGCGCAGGCTTCGTCTTCGGACTGGGCACGCTTTACATCCTCGGACTCAACGGCCTCACGCTCGGAGCGGTATTCGCCTTCAGCGCCCTCCATGGACTCGACGCGGGGCTGTTCCGCTTCATCGTCCCGCACGGATGTGTCGAGCTATCAGTCATGTGCCTCTCGGGTGCCGCCGGAGCCGCGGTCGGCGAAGCGCTCGTCCGCCCCCCTCACGGCAATCGAATGGAGTCGTTCCGCATGGCCGCGCTTCGATCAGGGAAGCTGCTCATCGCCTGTGCGGTACTGCTCGTCGGATCGGGGCTCATTGAAGGGTATGTCTCGCCACGTCACGACATCCCGCTGTGGGCTCGACTCGTCATCGGCATCGGCTACTGGCTCCTGATGGTCGCCTATCTGACCGGCCAGCTCACCCGACGCTCGTCAAACACGGCGGGACCGCCGTAGCGCCTCATACTCCGCCAACAAACTTTTCTCCAACAGCGGCGCTGTCGAAACCACCACCGACGCACCCAGGCGCCGCAGCCTTCCGTGTTGCAGGCTCACGCGCGCGTCGTGCTCTTGTGCGGCTAACGCGACCCAAGGGTCACTCCGCCCCGGCTCCTCCCCAGCGGCCAACGCTGCAATCTCTGGACTTCTAATCACCCCAACGACGACGAAGTGCGGTGGCGACAGTAAACGGATACCCCTGGTCAGCGCTTGAACGCCGTTGGCGTCATCCAGATCGGTCAGCAAAACCACGAGCCCACGACGCCGCAATATCCCACGAATCCTGATAGCCGCCGCTATAGGATCGGACTCGGCCGACTCGGCGCGTGACGCCTCGAGCGTCCTGCGCAATCGCGTGACCGCAGCCAGGCCCCGAGTCGGCGCGCACGCTCCGAGCAACCGATCCGAATAGACCATGAGGCCGATGCGATCATCGGCAGGAGCAACGATCTCAGCAAACCGCGCCGCCACGTTTGCGTAGATACCAAAGCGATCCAACACTCCGGCACGCACTCGACTGAAGCGCCCCGCGTCGATGGCGACGAGGATATCGAGGTGCTGATCCTCGCTGTACTCCCGCGTGACCAGTCGCCTCGTTCGTGCCGTCGCCTTCCAGTCGACCCAGGCCAGCGGATCTCCGTACCGATACTCACGAAGCTGGTGCAATTCCGCTCCCGCCCCAACTACACGTCGCGAGCGAGCTCCCGAGGGATTGCCGGGCGGACGAGCGACGGCCGCGCTCAACGTATCCGCAACGACGGTGACCGAGGTGGAAGGCTGCAACTCCCTCGGCCACCAAGCCAGCCCGAATACCCCCAGCGTTCGCGCAGACAGCGCCAGCCAGGGCCGAGTCCCCAATCGAACCGGGAGCAAGGTGACTCGATCGCGTCCCGAGCCTCGCGCCGGCACGACCACCTCGCGCACCCGTGCAAGGGGTTCGAAGACCTCCGGCACAACCGGCGCGTACTGCAGCGACACCGCACGAGACGATGAATTGTGGAAGGTGAAGGCAGCAGCTTGCTCTCGCCCCAAATGGGCCCGAGTGGCCGTCTCGACGGCAGTGCTGATCTGCGTCCGTCGCGCGATGGCACTTTCAAACGCAAGTCCCAACAGCAGCAGCGCCGCCGGGACACGCCACAGTCCGGCGAAGGCCGACTCGCTCGACCAGATACCGGCAATCGCCAGCACGGCGGTCAACACGAGCAGAATATAAGTACGCTGCGCGAAGTGCATGTGTCCCTTTAACGAGGCACAGGGGTCTCTCCCAGCAAGCTGCGCACGACATCGAGGTCGGTCACCCCCTCCAGAGCGGCCTCAGGAGTCAACACCAAGCGGTGCGCCATCACCCACGTCGCCGCCTCCTTTACGTCATCGGGAGTGACGAAGTCGCTTCCGCGAAACCCGGCAGTGACCCGTGATGCCTTCAGCAGCGCCAGCGCGCCTCGCGTCGAGAGGCCGAGCGAAAGCTGCGGGTGTACCCGGGAAGCCGCTGCAAGATCCAACACATAGCCGAGCAGTCCATCGGCCACGTGAATGCCCTCTGCTTCAGCACGCGCGGCCTCGAGCAGTGAGCGCTCCAAAACGGCGACACTGTCTGGAATCGGTATCGTGGCTGCAAACACGCCGCCGTAGCGCCTCAGGATCTCCACTTCCGCCACCCGCTGCGGATAGCTGAAATCGATGCGGAGCATGAAGCGGTCGAGCTGCGACTCCGGCAAGGGATAGGTACCCTCGAATTCGCGGGGGTTCTGCGTCGCGAGCACCAGGAAATCCTGCGGCAGAGGCCACGCCGCGCGCTCTACGCTCACCTGCCGCTCCTCCATGGCTTCCAGGAGGGCAGACTGCGTCTTCGGTCCCGCACGATTGATCTCGTCCACCAGCACGACATCGGCAAACAGCGGCCCGGGACGGAACACGAACGTGCCTCGTGATTCGTCGAACACGTGGACGCCGAGAATGTCGCTCGGCATGAGATCGGACGTGCCCTGGATGCGCTTGAACTCCCCGCCCAAGGTCCGCGCCAGCGCCTTGGCGAGCAGGGTCTTGCCCAGGCCGGGAGCCCCCTGAACCAACACGTGCCCCCGGGCGACCAGTGCGATGACGAGCGCGCGGATCGACGCCTCGGCGCCGATGACCACCCGACCCAGCTCCCGCGAGAGATGAGACTCCAGTTGTTGCAGCGAAACGCTCATGGGGCCCGATACTTGTCCGTTTTACGAAGGAGAGTGTGCAACCGATCCAGCGGAACCCGGCGGCCGGCGCAAGCATCAGCGTACCAGTCCCGGAGTTGACGCAGATCGCGTACAGGAATTTCAGGGTGACGCTCGAGCAGCTCCCACGGCGGCTGACCGTGCGCCGCGCCGGCAGGCTGGCGAGCCAAGGCCCTACGGAAGAAGTGAGCAAACAGCCCGCGCGCCGCGGCGGCGGGAGTCAGCACACGGGCGAGAAAACCTCCCGTGACCCACACGAGATCGGCCTCGCGCGGAGCCGCCTGCCGTGTCGCCGGCAGACGTAACGGCGTCGCCCCAAAAAGCCAGCAGAGCCACAACGCGGTCAGAATGCCCACCGTCTCGTACAAGCGCGGATCGCTGTAGAACTTCGCGGGATCGTACGCGGCACTGAGTCCCTGGTGCAGGTCATCGAATAGCACCACCCCGTCCGGGGCGACCGCGGAGCCCACGATATTGGCCAGGAAGCGGGCGTTGTCCGCCAGCCCCAGGGCACGGTTCGTGAACAACGAGGCGAGCCCGCTGACAATGACACGCCCGTCGCCGATCGCACGGGTCCAAAGCACTTCAGTGCCGGTCTCCCGCTCCCTGGCCAGCGCCAGCGCGAAACCGTCATACGGAATTCGCACGGCCCAGGCGTGAGACGGGTAGTCGGACAGTCCCACGACGGCCCTGACGCCGGCGAAGTAGGGGTGCGGCCGATTGGGAATCAGCGTACCCCTGGCTGGCTGAGCGAAAGCCTTCGCAGCCGCCTCGATCCGTAACTCATCCTCACGCGATCCAACCTCACGCGGTCCCGGCTCAGCTGCTTTCACATCCTGTGATCCCATTTCGGCAGAGCGCCCCGGACGCTGCTGCCCCGCCGGTCCCCGAACCGCCACCGGCTCCAGGCCCGTCAACAAAGTCAGATCGCCCGCGGCGGACCGCCCCGACTCGAATGACCAGTCGGGAGTGTCCGACAAGGCGGCCAGCACCACGAGCGTATTCCCGGCACGGACCCAGTGATCCAGCGCCCGAAACTCCTCCGTCCTGAACGCCGTTGCGACTGGGAGCGTCACGATCAGCAGATTGCCCGATGCCGGCGCACGAACACCGGACAGCTTGTCGAGCCGTTCACGGACAGAGGCTGTGCGGACGTGCTCTCGATCCAGCCATTCCAAGGCGCCCCGATAACCATTTCCCTGGCGCTCTTGCGTGGTCGGACGCGGCACATCACCGCCCCCCTGGTCGACATCACCCTGCAGGAGCATCGCCAGAAACAGGGCGAGGGCTCCCAGCCCACAGACCAGCGTCACGAGCCGCTCCCTCACGGGCCGCTCTCTCGCGGGCCAGCCTCCGGCTTCCCTGCGAGCAGGACCCTTCCGCCTTCCAACACCTCGGCGAGAGTCTCGTCACTGACTCCCTCGGCGGAGAACCGCACGATCTCCGAGACGCGCGCCAGCTCCGACAATCGCCGGCGATCCCCCTCATCCGCCAAGCGCGCCGCCCGGATCAACTCACGCACGGTCAGCCCCCGTGCCGGCGGCAGACAACTTTCGGCGGTCAGCCGTGCAATGATCAGTTCCAGCAATAGACGCGGCCGCTGCATCGGCGCCGCGGCGCGCACTTCCTCCCAGCGACGCCCCCAGGAAGGCTCGAGCGCCACGGACACGGAGCGCCGCCGCAGCGGGCCGCCGCGACGATTCCACAATTTCCTGAGCAAGCCGGCGACGTGCAGCTCGCCCACGACAATGACAACCGCCAATGCCACAACGAGCGCCAGGGCAACATACGAGACGACCTCGATCGCCAGCTGCGGCAACCCTGCCTCGCCGATGAGGCGCGTTGCCCACCCCTCATCGGCCTCATCGCGAGCCAACAGCCCGCGAAGCCACGTCCTCGTACGGCTCCACCACCCGGCCCTATCGTTATTCCCCTGACCGAGGTCCAGCAGAATCCCTGAAACCGGCGCGACACTGAGAGCCCGGGCCGGCGGCCGAGGGGCGGACTCCCGAACGAGCAGCTTACGCAACTCGCGCAGCCCGGCGGCCGAGAGATCGTTACCGGGCCGCAGCCAGTCGTGGGGTAGCCAGGGTCCCCAACCGCTCGATGCCAACCGGTGAGCGAGATCGGGACAGCGCGCTGCGATCCGCTCGTACCCGACGTCGATGTCAGGGTGCAGGCGGCCGATGCAGGCATCGATCGCAGCCAAAGGACCTGCAGACGCGAGCGTCTGCGGTTGCGCCGGCTTCTCAGCCCGTTCCGCCGGCTGCGGAGCCTGGGCGGCCGCCGCAACCGGCATCATCAGGGCCGTGAGCAGCACCGTCGACGCGCCCGGTCGCCTGCCGCCCCTCATGATTCACTCGACCGCGAGCCCGGCAATCCGCTGCTGCAGATCGATCCCCTCCCGCCGAACGCGCAGCTCGCCGAACGTTGCCAGCAACAGGGCGCCGGCAAAGGGGGCCAGCAGCGCGCGCAGCGTGTTGGCCACGACCGCGAACACGGAAGTGCCGACGGAAACATCCGTCACCAGCGCCGGCATGACGATGGCAATGAGCGCCCCGATCAGAAGCGCCAGAACGAGCACCACAGCGGCGCCGACCCCATACACCGTGCAGAGGCGCCACCAGCTGCCGTACACCAGCTTGACGCTCAATCGCAGAGCGCCGAATGGACCAGAGCCGGCAAAGAGCACGGCCGGCCAGGTGCACGACAGGAGGATCGCCAGATAGGCGCTCAGCAGAACGGCCGGAACCAGTGTCCAGTAGTAGTACGCCCGGGGGATGATTCTCACCACCATGAGACCAGCGCCGACGGCAGCCAACACGAGCAGCGTCGCCACCACGAAGGCGGGCAGCCGCCGCAGCGTCGCACCCAGCTCGGATTTGAAACCGGTAGGACGGTCCTCGATGATCGCTCGCTGCCGAATCAGCAGGCCCGACCAGGCGACCAGCGTCAGGAGGATCCCGGCCAGATAGAGCGCGAGCCAGATAAGGCGGCCGCCGCCGAAAGACTCGTGGGGCCCCGCCGCAACCCCGCGCACGAGCTCATAAATGTTCGCCAGCTGCCCGGCGAGCATGGCCCAAATGCCGTAGGGAAGCCCCCGCACCAGCGTGACCTTGAAAATCCGAAACGCGAGATCGAGAACTTCCCCGACCGTCAAGGGCCGGTCGGGTGGATAGAAAGCCGCTGACATCCGAGAATATTACCGAGGCGTGCGCCGTTGCGCGTGCCGATCGATGATGATCAAGGAGCCTGTCCTGGCAAGCCCCCCGACTGCCGATCTCGAGCTCGGTGCCCTGCTGGCCCATGGCGTCCAGCGATTACGCGCCTCTCCCGCCGGAACGGGCGCCGGGGCCACGCCCGAACTGGACGCCGAGCTGCTCCTCACATTTACATTAGGCACAACGCGTGCGCGCCTGCGTTCGCACCCCGAGGCGCTGGCAACCGACGCTCAATATCAGCGCTACCGGGAGCTCCTCGAGCGTCGTGCTACTGGAGAGCCCCTCGCCTACGTCATCGGCCGCAAGGATTTCTGGTCCCTCCGGCTCGCGGTGACGCCGGCGGTGCTGGTGCCGAGGCCTGAAACGGAGCTGTTGGTGGAGCGCGCACTGGCCTTGAGAGCAGAGGATTTTGGCCGTGTCGTCGACCTCGGCACGGGCTCCGGCGCCATTGCGCTGACACTGGCGCACGAGCGCCCGGGCTGGCAGGTCTCGGCTACGGACGTATCGGCAGCGGCGCTTGCGGTCGCACGCGAGAACGCGGAGTCCTTGAACCTGCAGCGCGTGCAGTTTCTCCTCGGCAGCTGGTTTGAGCCGCTCGCCGGCCGCGCCTTCGACCTCATCGTCAGCAACCCGCCCTACGTTGCGGCCGGCGATCCGGCAATGAACGATCCTGCTCTGCGACGCGAGCCCCGCGGCGCGCTGACACCCGGACCGGACGGCATGGCCAGCCTCCGGGCCATCATCAGCTCGGCCCCTGCCCATCTCGAGCGTGACGGGTGGCTCCTGCTCGAGCACGGTGCCGACCAGGCGGCGGAAGTCGCCCGCGAACTTGTCGCGCACGGTTTCGGTCACGTACGCTCCCACCGCGATCTCGCCGGGCACGACCGCATGACCGAAGCCCAACGGCAATGGTAGTCTCCGCGCCGCGTTACGGCACGCCGGCCCATTTGGGCTACGTGTAGCGGGTCGCTTCGACCCGCAGGACAGTTGGGCGCTAGCCCATGAGGACATAATTATGGTCAGATTCGAAACCTCGCACGGCCCCTTCACCATCGAGCTGTTTCCGAAGGAAGCTCCTGTTACCGTCGAGAACTTCCTGCGCTACGTGGACGATGGCTTTTTCGACGGCACGATCTTCCACCGCATCGTCCCCGGCTTCGTCATCCAGGGCGGCGGCCTCACCGCGGACTTCGATAACAAGGAAACGAACCCGCCAATCAAGAACGAGGCCAAGAACGGGTTGAAGAACACGCGCGGCTCTCTCTCGATGGCCCGCACAAGCGACATCAACAGCGCCACATCACAGTTCTTCGTGAATCTGGCGGACAACGCGTTCCTGGACCACGGTCCGCGCGACTACGGTTACGCGGTGTTCGGGCGCGTTACCGAGGGCATGGATGTCGTCGACAAGATCGCGAAAGTGAAGACGGGCCGTCGCAAGGGTTACCAGGATGCGCCCATGGAAGACGTCATCATCGTCTCGGCGAAGCGGGTCGAGGAAAAGTAAGACCATGCGCCATGGAGCCTGTCCGGCTCCTGGCCCTCGCGCGGGCTACCCCCACGTCTTCTCGCTCAAATCAACGGGGCGGCATCCTCGGCTCCCTATTGAAGTGGCTCGCCTGGGCCGCCCTGATGTTCATCGTTCTATCCGCCGTGGCGGTTCTAACGCTACGGTGGGTACGGCCGTTCACGAGCGCCTTCATGCTCGAAGCCCGCCTGCACGCCACCGCGACCGGCGACTTCACGTACCGCACCGACTTCGAGTGGGTCAACCTCGAGCAGATTTCCTCGCACGCTGCCGTCGCGGTCATCGCCTCCGAAGACCAGCAGTTCCCTTTCCATGCCGGATTCGACTTCAGGTCCATCCGCGAATCCGTACGCGCCAGCGAGCATGGGAAGAAGCTCCGGGGCGCCAGCACCATTTCCCAGCAGGTCGCGAAAAACCTGTTCCTCTGGCCTGGCGGCTTGGTCCGCAAGGCGCTGGAAGCCTATTTCACCGTGCTGATCGAAGCCATGTGGCCGAAAGAGCGCATCCTCGAGATGTACCTCAACATCGCGCAGTTCGGAGACGGTGTGTATGGCGTCGAAGCCGCTGCCCATCGGTTCTTCCACAAGCCGGCGTCACGCCTCACCTCCGGCGACTCAGCATTGCTCGCGGCGGTCCTGCCGAATCCCATCCGCTTTCGTGTCGACCGTCCGTCCGCGTACGTGTACTCACGTCGCGAATGGATCCTTGGACAGATGCGCGACCTGGGCGGTGCAAGCTATTTGAAAGCGCTGGAGAGCGAAACTCCGGCGCCTGCCGCACGCAAGCGCGCCGGCCGCAGGAGCCTGTCCGACTAGCCTTCAGCTGTTATACCCCAGATTGGGACTCAACCACTTCTCCACCTCAGCGACGCTCACTCCCTTACGCTGCGCGTAGTCCTCGACCTGGTCCTTATCGATCTTGCCGAGGGCAAAGTAACGCGAGTCGGGATGGCCGATGTACCACCCGCTGACCGCCGCGGTCGGATACATGGCAAACGACTCCGTGAGCTTGATGCCTGCGTTGCGCTCTGCATCCAACAGCTTCCAGAGCTTCGCCTTCTCCGTGTGATCCGGGCACGCCGGGTAGCCGGGCGCCGGACGGATCCCCCGATACTCTTCCTGAATCAGCTGTTGATTCGTGAGCGTCTCCTGCCCGGCATAACCCCACAGCTCACGCCTCACACGCTCGTGAAAGTGCTCGGCAGCCGCCTCCGCGAGACGATCCGCCAGCGCCTTCAGCATGATGCTCGAATAGTCGTCGTGAGCCTTTTCGAAGCGCGCGACGTGCTCTTCAATGCCGATACCGGCAGTGACCGCGAACGCACCGAAATAGTCCCGCACGCCGCTCGACTTGGGCGCCACGTAATCGGCGAGACACTCGTGCGGCTGACCCGGCGGCTTACCCTTCTGCTGCCGCAGGAATGACAGCCGCATGGCGACTTCGGTACGCGTGTCGTCGGTATAGATCTCGACGTCATCCCCAACCGAATTGGCCGGGAATAAGCCGATCACTGCGCGTACCTTCAACCATTTCTCGGCAATCACCTGCCTCAACAACCGTCGGGCGTCGGCGTAGAGATTGCTCGCCGCCTCGCCCACTATGGGATCGGACAGAACGTCCGGGAATTTTCCCGCGAACTCCCAGGCATTGAAGAACGGCATCCAGTCGATGTAGCCCAACAGCTCGGTCAGCGGATAGTCGTCGAACCGCTGCAAACCCAGCATCCGCGGTGTAGTCGGCTTGAACGCCTCCCACTCGATGCGACGGCGGTTGGCACGCGCCTGCGCAATACTCACTTCGGGTGTCTTGACCTTCTTGCCAGCGTGCTGCTCCCGACGACGCTCGTGCTCTTCATTGTTCTTCTGAATGAACGCGTCGCGCGCAGCCGACGTGGTCAACGTCTGGCATACACCAACCGACCGCGAGGCGTCCTTCACATACACCACCGGCGACTTGTATTGCGGAGCAATCTTGACCGAGGTGTGAGCAGGCGACGTCGTCGCACCGCCAATGAGCAACGGCACGACAAAATTCTGCCGCTGCATTTCTTTCGCCACGTTGACCATCTCATCGAGCGAAGGGGTAATGAGCCCGGACAACCCGATGAAGTCCACGTTCTCACGGCGCGCCGTCTCGAGAATCCTCTCGCACGGAACCATGACGCCGAGATCGATGACCTCGAAGTTATTGCACTGGAGAACGACGCCGACAATGTTCTTGCCTATGTCGTGGACATCACCCTTCACGGTCGCGATGACCATGCGACCGTTACTCTTACGCTCACCGCCGCTCTTCTGAGCCTCAATGAACGGGATGAGGTGCGCGACAGCACGCTTCATGACGCGCGCGCTCTTTACCACCTGCGGCAAGAACATCTTGCCGGAGCCGAACAAGTCACCGACGACATTCATGCCGTCCATCAACGGCCCTTCAATCACCTGTAGCGGCCGATCGAACGCCAACCGCGCCTCCTCGGTATCCGGGATGACGTAGTCATCGATTCCCTTCACCAGGGCGTGCGCCAGCCGCTTGGCGACCGGCCAGCTGCGCCACTCCAGGTCCTCCTTGGGCTTCGCAGCTCCATCCGCCTTGTATTGCCCCGCCATCTGGATGAGCCGCTCGGTGGCGTCGGGGCGGCGATTCAGCACCACGTCCTCGACGGCCTCGCGCAAGGTCGGGTTGATTTCCTCGTAAATGCCGAGCTGCCCGGCATTCACAATGCCCATATCCATTCCGGCCGCGATGGCGTGATACAGGAACACTGAATGAATCGCCTCGCGCACCGGATCGTTGCCGCGGAAGGAGAACGACACGTTGCTCACGCCACCGCTCACCATGGCGTGCGGAAGCTTTTGCTTGATCTGCCGCGTTGCCTCGATGAAGGCCACACCGTAACCGTTGTGTTCCTCCATGCCGGTGGCAATCGCGAAGATGTTGGGGTCGAAAATGATGTCTTCCGGCGCCATGCCGGCACGCTCGACCAGCAGCTTGTACGCGCGCTCGCAGATGCCGACCTTCCGCTCGATCGTGTCGGCCTGCCCCTGCTCATCGAACGCCATGATCACCGCGGCGGCGCCATAGCGCCGCACCTTCTTCGCATGGTCGAGGAAGATTTCCTCCCCTTCCTTGAGACTGATCGAATTGACGATGCACTTGCCCTGGACGCACTTGAGGCCCGCCTCGATCACCGACCATTTCGAGGAATCGAGCATCACCGGCACCCGCGCAATGTCGGGCTCCGCCGCCACGAGATTCAGGAAGCGCACCATGGCCGCCTCCGAATCGAGCATGCCCTCGTCCATATTGACGTCGATGATCTGTGCGCCGGCTGCGACCTGCTGCCGCGCGATGTCCAGCGCCGCCGCATAGTCGCCCGCCTCGATCAGCTTTCTGAACTTCGCCGAGCCCGTCACGTTGGTGCGCTCACCGACGTTCACGAACAAAGACTCGTCGTCGATATTGAGCGGCTCGAGCCCGGAAAGGCGACACTTCACCGGCACGCTTGGAATCGCACGACGCTCGAGCTTCGCGAGACTGTCACGCATGCGGCGAATGTGGTCTGGCGTCGTTCCACAGCAACCGCCGACAATGTTCACCAGCCCCGACGAGCCAAAATCACGCAGAATGTCGGCCGTCTCATCGGGTGTCTCGTCGTACTCGCCAAACGCGTTCGGCAGGCCGGCGTTCGGGTACGCGCACACATAGGTATCCGCGATCCGCGAAAGCTCCTGCACATACGGACGCATCGCCGTACCGCCCAATGCGCAGTTGAGACCGATGGCCAACGGATCTGCGTGACGAACGGAATTCCAGAACGCCTCCGGCGTTTGCCCCGATAACACGCGTCCCGATGCGTCGGTAATCGTCCCGGACACAATGATCGGCACCTTTGTGCCAATCTCGTCAAACAAGGTCTGTGCCGCGTAGATCGCCGCCTTGGCATTGAGGGTATCGATCACCGTCTCAATCAGAAGCAGGTCCACACCGCCCATCACCAATGCGCGCGCAGAATCGAGATACGTAGCAACGAGTTCGTCGAACTTGACGCTGCGAAAACCCGGATCATTCACATCGGGCGACAGCGAGGTCATACGCGTCGTCGGACCGAGAGCCCCCGCCACAAAGATCGGTCGCCCCGAGCTTTGTGTGAATTCGTCCGCCGTCTTGCGGGCCAGGCTGGCGCTGCGGTAATTGAGCTCGGGGACGAGCGCTTCGGTGCCGTAGTCCGCCTGCGAGATCGAGTTCGAGTTGAACGTATTCGTCTCGATAATGTCCGAGCCCGCTTCGAGATACGCACGGTGGATCCCCGCAACGATGCCCGGCTGGGTCAACGAGAGGATGTCGTTGTTTCCCTTGAGATCACGTCCGTGATTGCGGAAGCGCTCACCCCGATAGCCGCGCTCGTCGAGCCGATGCTGCTGAATCATCGTGCCCATCGCACCGTCGAGGAACACGATGCGCTCTTCGAGGAGCTTCTTGAGGCGCTCAATGCGAGTGCGACGCTCCGTCTCGTCCACCGGAGCAATCGCGAACGGCGCAGCGGCTACTCGAGCGCCCACCTCACCCGGATCGAGCGATCGCGCCGGTGAGCCTCCATGGCTGCAACCTCCACTCATGCCAACACTCCTTCAAACTGCGGCCGCGCTTGGGGGCGCTCCTGAGCCACAGGACGAATATTCAACGCATGGCAAATAGCGTAAGTAAGCTCCGCGCGATTGAGTGTATAAAAATGGAAGTCCCGGACGCCATGCCGAGCCAGCGCATGTACCTGGTCGATCGCGACACTGGCTGCGATCAAACGTCGCGTCTCGTGATCGTCATCAAGACCTCTGAAACGCTCCTTCAGCCAGTCGGGGACCGTGGCCCCACATCGCTCCGCGAACCGCACCACCTGCGGGAAGCGCGTCACCGGAAGGATTCCGGGAACAATGGGCGCGTGAATTCCAGCCGCCGCACAACGGTCGCGAAAACGGAGAAACACATCCGTGTCGTAAAAGAACTGCGTAATCGCTCGGGAGGCGCCAGCGTCAATCTTCCGCTTCAGGTTGTCGAGATCGAACTTTGGCGAAGGCGCCTCAGGGTGCGTCTCGGGATACGCCGCAACGGAGATATCGAAGTTCGCAACGCTCGCCAGCCCCTCGACAAGCTCCGCCGCGTGGGGGAAGCCGTCCGGATGCGGGCGCCAGCCCGACTGCCCCTGCGGGGGATCGCCGCGCAGCGCAACCAGGTGGCGAACACCCTGGTCCCAATACCGTCGGGCAATGTCGAGAATCTCGCCTTTCGAGGCACCGACACAAGTCATATGCGGCGCACCCACCAGCGAGGTCTCCCGTTGAATCCTCGTGACCAGGTTGTGCGTGCGCTCACGCGTCGAGCCATCCGCCCCATAGGTGACCGACACGAATCGCGGTGCCAGGGGCGCGAGTCGCTCGATCGACTTCCACAAGGTTTCCTCCATTGCCGCATCGGATGGAGGAAAGAACTCGAACGAGACCCGAATGGGCGTGCCCATCACAACAGTAGTCGTACTCATGACATCCTCAAATTGAAAGAGCGGATCCCTCCGGGAGCCTGCCTGACTCCTACGCCGCGCCCGCGGCACCCGTGCCGCGCGAGACCGTCCTCGACGGCACCGCAACCGCGGCCAACACGTGCTCCCCATCCGCCTCGATTGGGCTCAATCGCTCGCAGGTCAGGCCGACGTCACCCAACAGACGCCGCAACCGCCCAATCGGGTGCTCGACGACCTTGTCTCGCGAGAACTCGAGTGACTCGTAACGCTCGAACAGCCAGAGCCGCCCCTCCTGCCCCAACGCCCGTCGCCCGTAGGCCAACAGGTCATTCAACGGAGTGTCAGGGACCACCAGGTGATCGAGAAAGACCACATCAAAGGGGGCTCCCGCCGCCTCGAGGTCCTTCTCGGACAGTGCGTTGGAGCTCACCGCCAACAACACCCGGCACGGTAACGCCCGCCGCTCGACAAACGCCTTGGCGCTCTGCGCCGCCCGTCGCGAGTGCGCAATTGCAACGCACTCCTCCGCCGTATCGGCCGCCATCTCCAGCACTTCCAAGTGCTCAACGCCCACGACCAGCGCTCGGCTGCGCTCGCCCGGCCAGCCCATCGTTCGCCTCTCGCCGCCGACATCGCCCCCCGGCACGCCGGTCTCCCGCATAGCGGCCGCCAGAGCGTCGACCTCGACAGCCTCAACAAATTCTTTCAGCGCCCGCCCCAACCGGGACTCCGAAGTCCGGCCGGCAGGCCCACCAACGCCTGGGGCAACCGCGCGCCCAGACATGCCAACGCCCGTCGCGGCCCCCGCCCGACGGAGCGCATCACCCTTCGCTCCAGCAACGGTACCCCTTTCAATTCGCGTTACGCCGCCGACGCGCGGACCCAGGTCCGCCGTGCCACCAAGCGCGCCACCTTGCCCCACCGTGCCGCCAGCCCAACTGTCTCCGCCCTGAGCCCCCGCAGCGGCAACCCGCTCCCGATCCCGGACAAACAACGAATCCGCGCGATCCATGAGCGCCAGCAACCCCTGCACGAATCCGGCAGCCGCCGCATCCCGCGTCAGCCGGTAGTGCACCCACTGCCCCTGCCGCAGCCGCTCCAGCAGTCCCGCTTCGAGCAGAATCTTCAGATGCCTCGACACCCGCGGCTCGCTCTGCCGCAGCCCATCCGCCAGATCCGAGACGCTCAATTCCTGCCGCGCACACAGCGCCAGCAAGCGAAGCCGGCTGTCTTCCCCCGCCGCCTTCAGCCACCCCAGGATTGTCGTCGACTCGATCATAGTTTTAAGCATTTGCACAAATCTTTAATTTCTAGACTAGCACAACCTCCCAGCGCTTCCCAAATCAGCGCCAAACTGTCTCTTTAATGAATCAATGAGCGGTGAATACCGCTTTTAGTGAATCGAGGGTGGCTCCCCGCCCTCGCCGGGACCATCGGCAAACAACGCCTCCACGTCCACCGCGTCGAACCGATAAGGTCGATGGCAGAACTCGCAGGTCACAGTCACTGCCCCCTGCTCCCGCAAAACATCGCGCACTTCATCCTCTCCGAGTGCCCGGAGCAGGCCGCTCACGCGCCCCTGATTGCAGCGGCATTCGAATTGAACCGGCGCTCCCTTAAACAGGCGCATGTCCTGGTCAGCGAAGCCGCGCTCCAGCAACTCCTCCACCGGCCGCAGCAGGAGATCCGTCGTGCTCAGACGCTCAATACCGCGCTGCGCGCTCTCCCAGACCGCCCTCATGTCCGACTCGTCGGCATTGGCAGGGTCGGGCAGTTTCTGTATCAGCACCCCCACACCCCGCTCCCCATCGGCGGCGAGCAGAACTCGCGTAGGCAGCTGTTCCGAAGTCGCGAAATAGGTCTCCAGAGAGTCCGCGAGCGAATCTCCCTCGAGGGGCACGATGCCCTGGTAACGAGCACTCTTCTCGTCGGACTCGATCGTCACCAGCACTCGCCCATCGGTCCCGACGAGCTTACGGAAGGCCGCCCCACCTTCGGATTCCAGGAGCAGCGCCTCAACGGCAGCCTCATCGAACCTCGCGACCGCCCGCAACCGAAAATCATGGGTGCACTGTGCGACGAGAAGCCTCACCACGCCACTGCCCTGCAGTTGTAGCGTCAGCGTACCGTTGAACTTCAACGTCGCCGCCAGAAGGACAGAAGCCGCCACGGCCTGCCCCAGCAGCTCCCGAACAGGCTCCGGGTACTCCTTATGAGCGCGTAGCTCCCGCCACGCCTCCTCCAGGCGCACCCAATGCCCCCGAACCGGTCGATTCTCGACAATGAAACGGCGAACCTGGTCCATGCTCTTCATTTATGGGCCGAAAGCCGCCTGCAGCCCGGGATGGGCCCGCGCTTTCGGCCGCTCATCTCAACCCTGCAGCTTCTTCTTCAGCAGCTCATTGAGCTGCGCCGGGTTCGCCTTTCCCTGCGTCGCCTTCATGACCTGCCCCACGAAGAACCCGAACAGCTTGTCCTTCCCGGACCGGTAGTCCGCCAGCTGGCCCGGATTCTTCGCCATCACCTCGTCAATGGCGCGCTCGATGGCCGAGCTGTCCGTGATCTGCTTGAGGCCCTTCTCCTCGATGATGGCGTCGGCCTCGGCGCCGCTCGCCCACATCGCCTCGAAGACCTCTTTCGCGATCTTTCCCGAGATCGTCTGGTCGGCAATGCGCTTCAGCAGCCCCGCGAGGCGTGCGGCCGGCAGCTTGCCGGAGCTGATCTCCAGCCCCTCTTTATTAAGAGCGGCCGCCAGCTCACCCATCACCCAGTTCGCGGCGAGCTTCGGCTCATTCGGAACCTGCTGCGCCACCTCTTCATAATAAGAGGCGAGTTCGCGGCTGGCGGTCAGGACGCCGGCATCGTAAACCGACAACCCGTACTGTGAAGCGAAGCGCGCCGCCTTCTGATCCGGCAGCTCCGGCAGGCTGCCGCGCACGCCCGTGATGAAAGTCTCATCCAGCACCACCGGCAGGAGGTCCGGGTCGGGGAAGTAGCGATAGTCGTTCGCCTCCTCCTTCGAGCGCATCGAGCGCGTCTCGCCCTTGTCGGGATCGTAGAGGCGCGTCTCCTGCACCACCTTCCGGCCGGACTCCAGCAATTCGATCTGGCGCTCGACTTCGTAGTTGATCGCCTTCTCGACGAAGCGGAAGGAGTTGAGGTTCTTGATCTCCGCGCGCGTGCCGAACTTCTCGGCGCCCTTTCGCCGCACCGACACGTTCGCGTCACACCGGAAGGAGCCTTCCTGCATATTGCCGTCGCAGATCTCGAGGTAGCGCACGAGCGTGTGCACCTTCTTCATATAAGCGACGGCCTCCTTGGCCGAGCGCATGTCCGGTTCCGAGACAATCTCCACCAGCGGCGTACCCGCACGGTTGAGGTCGATACCGGTCACGCCAGGCAGCCCCTCGTGCAAGGATTTGCCCGCGTCCTCTTCCAGGTGCGCCCGGGTCACCCCGATGCGCTTGTGCGAGCCATCCTCGAGCACGATGTCGATGGAGCCGCCCGCCACGATGGGCAGCTCGTACTGACTGATCTGATAGCCCTTCGGCAGGTCGGGATAAAAGTAATTCTTGCGGGCGAACACGGAGTGCGGCGCGATCTTCGCGCCGATGGCCAGACCGAACTTCACCGCCATGCGAACGGCTTCGGCATTCAACACCGGCAGGACGCCGGGGTAGCCGAGATCGACCAGGTTCGCCTGCGCGTTCGGCGGCGCGCCGTAGGCAATCGCCGAGCCGGAGAAAATCTTGGACTGCGTAGCGAGCTGGGCGTGGATCTCCAACCCGATCACGGTCTCCCAAGAGCCCTCGTTCACACCGGCGCTCATGAATACTGCTCCGGCACCCGCGTGTGCCAATCAGTCTCCCGTTGATAAACGTGCGCCACGTTCAGCAACTTGGCCTCACTGAAGTGAGGCCCCACGATCTGCAACCCCACGGGCAGACCCTGCCCGGAAGATCCATTGGCCTGCCCGGAGGACCCATGGGCCAGCCCGGACGACCCATGGGCCAGCGTAAACCCACAAGGGATGGACATTGCAGGCAGGCCTGCGAGATTCGCCCCGATGGTGTAGATATCGTTCAAATACATGGTGATCGGATCAGAAGTCTTGGCGCCGATGGCGAATGCCGCCGTCGGCGTCGTCGGCCCCATCAGTACATCCACCTCACCGAAGGCGCGCTTGAAGTCTGCCGAGATGAGTTGGCGCACCTTCTGCGCCTTCAGGTAGTAGGCGTCGTAATACCCAGCCGACAGTACGTAGGTACCCGTCATGATGCGGCGCTTGACCTCTGCGCCAAATCCCTCGCCGCGCGAGCGCTTGTAGAGGTCCATCAGGTCGCGCGGATCCTTGCAGCGGTAACCGAAGCGAACGCCATCGAAGCGCGCGAGGTTGGAGGAGCACTCCGCCGGCGCGACGACGTAGTAGGCCGGCACCGACAAGGGCAGATTGGGCAGACTCACCTCGCGCAGCTGCGCACCGAGCTTCTCGTAGACGGCCAGCGCCTCCCGAACCCGCTTCTCATTCTCCGGGTCGAGTCCCTTGTCGAAGAACTCCTTCAACAGACCAATCTTCAATCCCGCCAATGGAGCGCCAAGCCCGGCCACGTAGTCGGGCACGGGCGTATCGACGCTCGTCGAGTCGTTTGGATCGAAGCCGGCCATCTCACGCAGCACCAGTGCCGCATCCTCCGCAGTCGCAGTGATCGTCCCGGCCTGATCGAGACTGGAAGCGAACGCGATCATGCCGTACCGTGACACTCGGCCATACGTGGGCTTCAGGCCCGTCACCCCGCAAAGGGCGGCGGGCTGACGGATAGAGCCACCCGTGTCCGTAGCGGTTGCCAATGGGGCGAGGCGCGCGGCCACCGCAGCGGCCGAGCCGCCGGAGGAGCCGCCCGGTACCAGATCCGTATTCCAGGGGTTGCGAACCGGGCCGTAGTAGCTGGTCTCGTTGGAGGAGCCCATGGCGAACTCGTCCATGTTCAATTTGCCCAGCACGACCACGCCGGCGGCCTTGAGCTTCGCGACGAGCGTCGCGTCGTAGGGCGAAACGAAGTTGTCGAGCATCCGGGACCCGCACGACGTCTTCACCCCCGCCGTGCAAAAGATATCCTTGTGGGCAATCGGCACGCCCGTGAGCGCACCGCCGCGCGACGCCGCAAGATCACGGTCAGCCGCCGCGGCCGCGGCCAGCGCATCCTCTTTCGTGACCGTGATGAAGGCATTGAGCTTCGCCTGGGACGCCTCGATCCGCTCCAAATACAACCGCGTGAGCTCGACGCTCGAGAATTCCTTGGCACGCAGGCCGGCGGCAAGCTGCGCCAGCGTCTTTCTGTGAACTGGGTTACTCATGGAATGAGAAGCTCGTCACTCTATGACCTTCGGAACGAGATACAGGGCCGCCGCCACCTGCGGCGCGTTCTCCTGATAGAGCTCGTGATGATCCTGCTCGGTGATGACATCGGGCCGCAGACGTTGCGACAGGCCGGCCAGCGGGTGCGCCATGGGCGCGACGCTCGCGGTGTCGGCACGGTCAAGCTCGCCGACGAAGTCGAGAATCGCCGACAGGCTCGTCTGATAGACCGGAACTTCGGCCGGTTGCAGCTCGAGCCGCGCCAGGTGGGCGATGTTTTCTATCTGCTCACGTGTGAGAGCCATCGGGTTTCCAGGTCTTTGTGCTGTGTGCTCGGCGAGCACAATGAGAAAAACAGCGCAAAATCATACATGTTGCCTTGCTGAATGTCCTGTCGGTTGCTAGATTACGCGCCACTTCGGGGGTCCCTCCGCACTTTCCGGTCGCTTCATGTTCAAACGTCTGCGCGGCTATTTTTCCAGTGATCTGTCGATCGATCTGGGTACGGCCAACACTCTCATCTATGTCCGTGACAAGGGCATCGTCCTCAATGAGCCCTCCGTGGTCGCCGTGCAGGACGAGCCCGGGCGGGGCGGCAAGATCATTGTCGCCGTGGGCTCCGAGGCCAAGAACATGCTGGGCCGTACGCCAGGCCACATCACCGCCGTACGGCCCATGAAGGACGGCGTCATCGCCGACTTCACGTACACGGAAAAGATGCTCCAGCACTTCATCAACAAAGTGCACGGCAACCGCATGTTGAAGCCCTCGCCGCGCGTCCTGGTCTGCGTGCCGTTCGGCTCGACCCAGGTCGAGCGCCGCGCCATCCGCGAGTCGGCCGAGGGCGCCGGCGCGCGCAACGTCGCGATCGTGAGCGAGCCCATGGCCGCGGCGGTCGGAGCCGGCCTGCCGGTTCACGAGGCCCGCGGCTCAATGGTACTCGACATCGGCGGCGGCACGTCGGAAGTAGCGGTTCTGTCGCTGAATGGCATCGTTTATGCGAACTCCGCCCGCATCGGCGGCGACCGCTTCGACGAAGCCATCATGAACTACGTCCGCCGCAATTACGGCATTCTCATCGGTGAAGCCACGGCGGAGCGCATCAAGATCGAGATCGGCTCGGCCTACCCCGGCCAGCAGGTGCGTGAGCTGTCGGTCAAGGGCCGCAACCTCTCGGAAGGCGTCCCGCGCAGCTTCACCCTCAACAGCAACGAGATCCTGGAAGCGCTGCAGGAGCCCCTGCAGAGCATCGTAAGCGCGGTGAAGCAAGCGCTGGAGCAGACCCCTCCGGAGCTTGGAGCGGACGTAGCTGAGCGAGGCATTGTCCTCACCGGCGGCGGCGCCCTCCTGCGCGATATCGACAAGCTCCTCACCGAGGAGACCGGCCTTCCGGTCGTCGTCGCGGATGACCCGTTGACCTGCGTGGCACGCGGCGGCGGGCGCATTCTCGAATTGATGGACGAGCTGGGCCCCGGCCACTTCGGCCTCGAATAGCTGGCACTCGGTGTTGCGCCTCAATCGGCATGCGTTCGGCAGGCGGGCTTTCCGCTTTGCGCGGGCGTGCCCGGTAGAGGCACCTTCCCTGTCGGACACGCGCGCGTTTACGGTCCAGCCCACTGAGGCGGCCCCCAGCCGCTTCCGGCAGTAGCCCCATGGCCTTTGCCACCGGGCGCCCCCAGGTCCGCGGACCCTCGCTGGGCTTCCGCTTCACCTTCTACGCCACGCTGTCCATCGTGGCCATGTTCCTGGACCAGCGCCACGGCTGGATGGAGCAGGTCCGCTTCGGCCTGCAGGCGGCCGCCTACCCTATCCAGCTGGCCGTCAGCTCCCCCTCGGCAGGCTGGAACTGGCTGCAGGAAAGCTTCGAGACCCGGGAAGCCCTGCGCGCAGAAAACAACGCGCTGCACGCAAAGCAGCGTGAGCTGGAGCTGCGGACTATGCGCTACGAGGCCCTCGCCCGGGAGAACGGCGAACTGCGGGGCCTGCGCGACGCCCTTCCCCCGGTTGCGGATCGATGGCTGGCCGCCGAGATCGTGAACATCCAGTTGGACAGCCTGCGCCAGCGCGTACTGATCAACCGCGGTACTACGAATGGCGTATTCAAGGCCCAGGCCGTGCTCGACGATAAAGGTGTGATCGGCCAGACGACCCACGTCGGCCCGTTCAGCGCCGAAGTGATCCTCATTACGGACCCGGAACACGCAATACCTGTGCAGATCGAGCGTACGGGGTTGCGGACGATCGCCGTCGGAGCGGGCGACACGGCTTCGCTCGCGCTACCGTATCTCCCTGGAAACGCTGATATTAAGCCCGGTGATCTGCTCCTGACGTCCGGCCTTGGTGGTGTGTTCCCGGCGGGCTACCCCGTCGCAAAGGTCGCTGAAGTCCACCGGGATGCCGTGCAGCCTCTGGCACTGGTCAAGGCGATCCCGTTCGCGAGCGTCAACACGGACCGGGAAGTCGTCCTGGTCTGGTTCCGCGAGGATCACCCGGCAGCGCCAGCGTCCACGTCGGCCGGAGACCTCCCGGTCGGCAACAAGAACCTCCAACCCCAACCCGCGCCGCCTCCGCGCCCCAAAGCTCCGACGCACGAGCAAGCGCCGGCACCAAGCCCAGGAGCCCCGCCCTCCGGCTCTCCGACTGCGGCCGGCACCAACTCAACGGGGACGCCCTCCGGTACGCCGGCAAATGCGTCAACTGGCGCACGGAAACCCGCCACCGGCCCTGGCACAGTGAACTCGACCCCAGCTCCATCGTCGAACACGGGGACCGCACCCGCCTCCGCTTCAGACAGGGCGACGCCTGCAAAGCCCAAGGAACCCGCTGCCGGTGAAGTTACCCCCGCCGCGCCCAAGCTGCCGGAACCCTCGTCCAGTGCGACCCCGAGGAGCCCATGAGCTCGGAATTCTCGCGCGGCCGGATGCTGTTGAGCACGCTTGTCGCCCTGGTGCTGACCGTGTTACCCCTGCCGCCTTATGGGGACCTGCTGCGACCGTCCTTCCTGGTCATGACCGTCCTGTACTGGTCGATCGCCACCCCGCGGGCGGGCGGGGTCGGGCTGGGCTGGTTCTCGGGACTGCTGCTGGATGTCTTTCAGGGGCCGATATTGGGCCAGCACGCCCTGGCGCTCTCGGTGGTGAGCTACATCACCGCCCGCGAGCACCAGAAGATCCGCTCCAAGCCGCTGTTCCAGCAATCGCTCATCGTTTTCGCGGCACTGGCCTTCTACGAAGGCGTGGTGTTCGCGATCGACGGCTGGACGGGCCACCCGGTGACGAGCCCGCTGCGCTGGATTCATTGCGTGACGGGCGCGCTCATCTGGGCGCCGGCTGCCACCCTGCTCGCGCAAGGAAGACGCACGTGAGCACGCCGACCACCGCAGGCGCGGCGGGTCACGGGGGCTAGTCGTGCCCGCCGGTCGCATCAAGGATCACTGGGGCGAGCAACGCCTTTTCGATCAGCGATCACTGATCGCCGGCGTGCTGATCGTGCTGCTGACCTTCGTCCTGCTCGGCCGCCTGTACCTGCTGCAGGTGGTCCGGCACGACTATTATGCCGAGCTCTCGCAGGGCAACCGGGTACGCACCGAGCCCATCCCGGCGAGCCGCGGACTGATCCTGGACCGCAACGGCTCGGTCATGGTGAACAACGAGCCGGCCTATCAGCTCGAGCTCACCCGCGAGCAGGTCCCCGACCTCAACGACACCCTCAAGCGACTCACCGCGCTCAACCTCATCGACCCGGAGGATCTCGACGGGATCAAGCACATGATCCTGTCACGTCGCAGCTTCGATACGGTCCCGCTGCGACTGCGGCTCACCGATGAGGAAATCGGCCGTTTTGCGGTCCATCGCTTCGAGTTTCCGGGCGTCGATCTCGCAACACGCCAGACGCGCCACTATCCTTTTGGTGAGCTCGGGGTCCATGCTCTCGGATACGTAGGTGCCATCAGCGAGCAGGATCTCGACCACATCGACCGCGCCGCGTACGCGGGGACGGCGCTCATCGGTAAACTGGGCGTCGAGGCCTCCTACGAAAAGCCGCTGCACGGACAAAACGGCTATCGGGAAATCCTGGTCAATGCCCAGGGACGATCCGTGGAACGCCAAGGCGCCTACGCACCGGAACTGCGCGCGGTCGCGCCGACAGCCGGTGAAGACGTCGTCCTCTCGATCGATCTTCCCACCCAGAAGGTCGCGGAAGAGGTGTTCGGCGATCACCGTGGCGCCGTGGTAGCGATCGACCCGACCAACGGTGACGTGCTCGCCCTCGTCAGCAAGCCGGGCTTCGATCCTTCCATCTTTGCGCGCGGTGTGACCCGCAGCGAATACGCTGCTTTGAGTCAAAACATCGACAAGCCCTTGTTCAATCGCGCACTGCGCGGTACGTACCCCTCGGGCTCGACGATCAAGCCGGTCATTTCCCTGGCGGGACTCGCCAACCACATGCTCGATCCGCACAAGGACGAGTTCTGCGCGGGAGTCTATTATCTGCCCGGCAGCCGCCTGGCCTTCCGTGAGGGCAAGTTCGGCCGCCACGGCAATCTCGATCTCCCCCACGCGATCGCGAGGTCGTGCGACGTCTACTTCTACAGGCTCGCAGCGACGATCGGCATCGACAAGATTGCCGCGTTCATGGCCCCTTTTGGCTATGGTTCGCTCACCGGCATCGACATCGGCGGTGAAAAGCCCGGTGTCCTGCCGTCACCGGAATGGAAGCGGCGAGTCTACAAACAGGCGTGGTATCCCGGTGAGACGGTGAACGTCGGTATCGGCCAGGGATATCTGCTCGTTACACCTCTGCAACTCGCTCACGTGGCCTCCGTCATCGCCGGGCGCGGCAAGAGCTACCGGCCACGTCTGGTCACCGCTCTGCGTGACGTCAATGGTGAGCTCCACAAGCTGCCGCCGATCGAGAACCCTTCCATCCAAGGCGTGACCGATGAGGACTGGAACATAGTCATTGAAGGCATGATCGGCGCCACGAGCTGGCCGGGGGGAACCGCCTATGCGTTCGTCCATGGCACGCCCTACACCATGGCTGGAAAAACCGGCACCGCGGAAGTCGTCACCGTCGGACGCAATCAGAGCCTCACCGCGAAAAAGACCGACGAAAGACTGAAGGACCACGCCTGGTTCATCGCCTTCGCGCCCGCGGAGGCGCCGCGGATCGCCGTCGCGGTGCTGGCCGAGAATGCGGGCTTTGGCGCCACGACCTCATCGCCCATTGCGCGCAAGGTCATCGACGCATACCTGTTGGGGCCGGACGGCAAGGTCAAACCTTCGCTGTTGCCTGGGGGAAGTCCGGCGGAATCTCCCGCCGCCAAGCCGGCCGAGCCCGCGCAACCTGGCGTGCCTCTCCCCGAACAGAAGCAGGCGGAGTCGCCGCCGACGTCCGCACAGGCGCACAAACAGTCATGATCTACGAGGAAGTCAATTCGGAATCACGCGCTCGCCGCACGCTCACGGGCGCGGCGCGTATCCTCTCCGCTCTGAAGATCGACGGCCCGCTCGTCACCGGCCTTGCGCTCATCTCGGTCTACGGACTCATCGTTCTCTATAGCGCCTCAGGACAGAGTATTCCCACGATCGTCCGTACGGTCATGCGCTTGCTGCTCGGTGCCGTAGCGATGCTCGTCCTCGCCCGCGTAAATCCTAACTTCCTGCGGCGCACGACGCCGTGGCTGTACGTGATCGGCGTCTTCCTCCTGGTGGCCGTCGCCGTCTTCGGTCACATCGGCCTGGGAGCCCAGCGCTGGCTCAGCCTGGGATTCATCAAGTTCCAGCCCTCGGAGCTGATGAAGCTTGCGGTTCCGATGATGTGCGCGTGGTATCTCCATGAACGCCCGTTGCCCCCGAGCTTTCTCTCGCTGATTCTTCTATCCGTCCTGATTCTGGTGCCCGTCGGATTGGTGGCGGTCGAGCCCGATCTCGGGACCGCCGCGCTGATCGGAGTCGCGGGTGTGCTCGTCATCGTGATGGCCGGACTGCAGGTGCGCGTGATGGCCGCGCTCCTGGGCCTGGCCGCGGTGGGCGCCTGGGTGGGCTGGGACTTCATGCACGACTATCAGCGCAAGCGCGTCCTCACGTTCATCGACCCGCAGACCGATCCGCTCGGCGCCGGCTACCACATCATCCAGTCACAGATCGCCATCGGCTCGGGCGGCATTTTCGGCAAGGGCTGGATGAACGGCAGCCAGGCGCAGCTGGACTTCCTCCCCGAGCGCTCGACCGACTTCATCTTCGCCGTGATCGGTGAGGAGTTCGGCATGCTGGGCGTTTCGCTGCTGCTCGTCCTGTACATGTTTGTCACGGCGCGCGCGATCTACCTGGCCATGCAGACTCAGGACACCTTCGCACGCCTCCTGGCCGGCAGCCTGGCACTGACATTCTTCGTCTACGTCTTCATCAACGCGGGAATGGTGACCGGACTCCTTCCCGTGGTGGGTGTGCCACTCCCTCTCGTCAGCTACGGCGGAACCTCGGTGGTGACCCTGCTGGCGGGCTTCGGTATTCTCATGGCGCTGTACTCACACCGGAAGCTCGTCAGTTCCTAGGAGCTGTTACGGCGCGAGCCGCGCTATTACATGGGCCGAAAGTCGCCTGGCGGCGCTTTCGGCGGACATGACCTCGTCGTCCGCCGGCAAAGAGCGCGGTCTTTGCCGGCTACCGCGTCCAGCGTTCAGCGCATCGCAAATGTCAACACACCCTAGCCCTTTGAACCGTTTCGCCGTCCTTCTGCTCACTGCAACGCTTGCGCTTCACACAGCGCAGGCTGCGTTCGCGTCGAGCTCGCGACACCACCACACCGGCTTCGACCTCACGCGTCCCGAAATCGTCAGCTTCGTGAACGACGTGGTGGCCCACGACACGATGAAGCGCAAGGCGGTGCTCGCGCTGCTCGCCAAGGCCGAGCCGCAACCGAAGATCATCGAGCTGATGACTCGCCCGGCGGAGAAAGTCACTCCGTGGTGGGAATATCACGACCAGTTTCTGACGCCCGAGCGCATCTCCCTCGGCGTGCAATTCTGGGCGGACCACCGGCAGACCCTCGAGAGCGTCGCCGCCGAACGCGGCGTCCCGCCGGAATACATCATTGCCATCGTCGGAATCGAAACCCGCTATGGTCGCTCCACCGGCAAATACCGCGTGCTCGACGCTCTCACGACTCTGGCGTTTGACTACCCACCCCGTGGCGACTTCTTCCGCGGCGAGCTCGAGCAGTTTTTGCTGCTGGCCCATGAAGACAAACTGAACCCGCTGACCACAACCGGGTCCTATGCAGGAGCCATGGGTGCCCCGCAATTCATGCCATCGACCTACCGCCACTACGCCGTCGACGCCGACACGGATAATAAGCGCGACCTTTGGCGCGATTGGGACGACATCATCGCCAGCGTCGCCAACTACCTCCAGGAGCACGGCTGGGAGACTAGCGGTCCGGTGCTCGCCGAAGCGCGCCTGGATCCTGACCCGACCTTCCAGCTCAATCCCAAGATCGAGCTCAGCGAGACCGTCGCGAGCCTGAATGCCCAGGGTGTCAAGATCGATCTTCCCCTTCCCGGGGATACACCGGCACTGTTGATCCCCGCCGAGCAGCAAAGTGGCCCTGCGTATCGGGTGGGCTTTAAAAACTTCTACGTCATCACGCGTTACAACGCGAGCACCCGCTACGCGATGTCGGTATACGACCTCGCGCAGGCCATCGCGCAACGCGTCCGGGCCGCGCCGTGACGACGGCAAGCGTGCGCTTGATGGTCTCGGGTAACCTTTGCCGCGCGGCCCTCTGCGTACTCTTGCTCTCCATCCTGGCCGGCTGCTCCACGCTGGGCCGTCCGGTGGCCGAAAGGCCGCTTCCACCACCGGCACCCCCGCCCTCGGTACCGACGCCGCCGACCAACATTGAGGCCATTCCGGACCCGATCCCGCGTATCGAGCCTCGTAGCCTACACGGCAATCCCCCGTTCTACGATGTCATGGGAAGGCGCTACTTCGTGCTGGGCGAGTCCGATGGCTACGTCGAACGCGGCGTCGCCTCCTGGTACGGACCCACGTTCCACGGAATCAACACATCGAGCGGCGAACCTTATGACATGTACGGGATGACCGCAGCCCATAAAACGCTGCCACTGCCGACGTACGCACGTGTCACGAACCTTCGCAATGGCCGCAGCATCACTGTGCGCATCAATGACCGCGGACCCTTCGTCTCCAACCGCCTGATTGATTTGTCGTACACCGCCGCGGCCAAGTTGGACATGCTCCGCGAAGGAACCACCCTGGTCGAAGTACGCGCGTTGACCCCCGGCAAGCCGGACAACCTGACTCGGGCGTCTGAATCTCCGCCGCCGACGCTGTATGTTCAGGTGGGTGCGTTCGCGAACCAGAACAACGCACAGCGCGCCATCCGTACGCTGCAAGCCGCCGGCCTCGATACGGCCTTCATAGCGCCACCGGCCAATGAGAAGCCGCTGCTGTATCGAGTCCGCGTGGGCCCGGTCAACAATGTCGCTGATTTCGACCAACTTGCCGCCAAACTCGCATCCCTCGGCTATTCGGGTGTGCGCCTTGCGTTGGACTGAAGCAGCATGAGCGCGAAAGGCGGCAGCACGGTCCTGCAACCGCCTCGACGAGCGCCTTGGCTTCTGGCGTTCGGCTGCGCACTGCTGGCGATTCTGGCGATCGGCTTCGTCAGCTACACCGAAATGAGTGTCCTCGCGAGTTCCAGCGCTCGGGTGCAGCGCTCTTACGACGTGCTGCAGACACTGCACGATCTGAACACCGCGCTCACCGACACCGAGACCAATCAGCGCGGATTCCTGCTGACGCGCGACCGGTATTACCTCGATCAATACGACTCGTCGATCGCGGAGATCCGACAGGCCCTGAGGGATCTGCGTCGCCTGACGGGCAATGAGCGAGCCACCGAAGACGCCATCGGCCGCCTGGCGCAGCTGACTGGCGCAAAGCTCGATGAGATGCAGCGCACGATCCACGCCATACAACGAGGCGAGGAGCACGGAGCGCTGCAGTTGCTCTCGAGCGACGCGGGCCGGCAAATCATGGAGGCCTTCCGCCGCGACACCCTGGAGCTGGAGAGGGACCAGCGCCAGCTCCTCGACCTGCACCGGCAGAGCGAGTACCACGCACGTCTGGCCAGCGAAGGCGTGCTCGTGGCGACGGTGCTGTTGAGTCTGTCCTTTGTCGCGGCCGCGGCCATCATCAGCCGCCGCTTCGACGAGCGCCGCAGACTGCTGGAATCCGAAATCGCCGAACGCCGGCGCGCCGAAGAGGTCCGTGAGCAGCTGCTGGTCAGCGAGCGCGCCGCACGCTCGGAGGCCGAGCGCGCCACTCGCCTCAAGGACGAGTTCGTCGCGACGCTGAGCCACGAGCTGCGCACGCCCCTCAACGCCATCGTCGGCTGGGCGAGCATTCTGCGCCGGGACCGCCGGCCCGACAGCGTGAAGCAGGGTATCGAGGTCATCGACCGCAATGCCAAACTCCAGGCGCGCATGGTCGAGGACCTGCTCGACATGAGTCGGATCCTGTCCGGGAAGCTGGCCATGGAGTTGCAACGCACCGAACTGGCAGCGGTGATCGACGGCGCGGTGACCTCGCTCCAGCCTACTGCGGATGCGAAGAAGGTGTACCTGCACACTGTGGTCGGCCCTACGGGGGCGGTGCACGGCGATCCGGGACGGCTGCAGCAGGTATTGTGGAATCTGCTGGCGAACGCCATCAAATTCACGCCCGCCAGCGGCGTCGTGACCTTATTCGCCCATGAGATCGAGGTGGAGGACGGCTCGCGGT
>DASZVD010000355.1:0-11522 GCA_035547375.1 Steroidobacteraceae bacterium | reverse complement strand
GTTCGAGCAACGGCACGCCGCCCTCATTCGCAACTGTGTCGATATCGAGCGGCTGTTTGCGGCCGCGCCGCACGTGGATCTGCTGAGCGATCTGGTGTTGGAGCGGGCGCACGGATTGTCGGCCGAGACGCGCCCGGAGGCTCTCGATCTGCTGGTCGGCTGCACCTCCCTCGCGCGGCGTCAGCCGGGGACGATCGTCCGCCTGCTCGAAGCCCTGGCGGGGAAGGGCGTTTTTCGCACCAGCCCGCCGGCCCGGGAGCTCGGGCAAATGGACAACCTCGAGGTTCGCGCGCAGTTGGTCTTGACCATCGCGAGCGAGCACGATCCCACCATCGTGCGCGGCGCGATGGCCTATTCGCGCGGCCTGCTCGCCTGTGCCCGCTCCGATGCGCGCAGCTATCAGTTTCTCCGTGACAATCTGACGACGTCGTGTCAGTTCGCGGTCGGCCGTCCGCTTGCGCACACTGCGGCTGTCCTCGATGTGCTGAATTCCTGGTTAGCCAGCCCGGATGCCGAGACGGCGGGACTGGCCGCCTCGCTGGTGCAGGGTTTCCTGCTGCTCGAGATGCGCTCTCATCGCTGGGAGGAGGGCACACCGACCCCAACGTGGGTCAGCGTGAATTCCACGGACGACATCTGGAAATTGCGCGACCGCGCGGTGGACATCCTGGTCCGCGGCTCACGTCATGCCGCACCAGAGGTGCAATACGCCGCGGCGCAATCGCTGCAGCATTGGGCTCACGGCTATGGCAACCTGACCGATGACTCGCGCAAGCAGTGGGACCCCCAACTCAACCGCGAGTTGGATGTGCTGGCGGAGAGCTTCGGCCGGCTCGGGGCGGCCACGAGCCACTTCCCCGTGCGGGCGGCCGTCGAGCATCAGGGGTGGCGCTGGTCGATGAGCCCCGGCGAGGCGTTCGTGCGGCAGGGCGGGAAGCGAATCCTCGATGCTTTGCCCGACTCCAAGCCGTACTCGCTCTGGAAAGCCTTGCACGACGGCCAGCTGCCGATCTTTGCGCCGCCGCGGGAGTCCGACGCGGCGCCCAAGGAGGAGTCCCCCAGGGAGCTGTTCGATCAATTGAGCCCTCTTTGTCAGGGTTCCGTCGGCTGGTCGGCGCTGTTCACGTCCGTGTTGAGCGCTCTTCCGCAGCAGCCGCTGCAAGAGCAAGTCTCGCTCCATGTGGAGGAATTCGTGCGACGCCATCCCGCCGAGGCCTGGTCGTTCGTGACGGAAGCGGCGGCCGCAGGCCCGCTGCGAGCGATTCTGCCTCCCTTGCTGGGCGCACTGCGCCGGCAGGATGTCGCGCGTTGGCAGGAGGAGGTACGGCGCTCGTCTCCCGGGACACGGTTGTTCGAATTGGAGCTGCGCGCCTTGTGCGCGGCGGGCGAGTTGGATCCCGCCGAGCTCACCCTGGTCTCGAAAGGCCTCGAGCTGGAGGATGCGGGCGTCGTTCACCTGTCCGCCGAGGCGCTTTTGCACACAACACCCGCGGCACTCGGTCCGCGCCTGGAGGCCGTGTTTGCGGTTCTTCGCACACGGGCTGCGGATGAGCGGCTCTGGGAGTTGACGCTCGATGCGTTCGCGCGATGGGGCCAGCACGCGCTGGCCGAGCTCGATGGCGAGGAAGCCGGCCCCGAGATGCGTGCGATCTCCGGTGAGCTCTTGAAGCGCCTGCGGGTCTACGGCAACGCCGTCTCCTGGGCGGAGGGGCCGCACACGCAGCGGTTGGCGGTGGTTGTGTCGATTTTCGCTGCGACCATGCCACACACGCTCAAATCCTGGATGCGCGAGTCGTGGTCGCCGTCGGTGGATCCCGTTACACGAAATGAATCGCCGCTCTCGACGGACCGGTGGTCGGAGGTGGTGCGCTTCATCGCGGACTCGCCCGGCGCTTCCCATTGGCAGAAGCAATTCGTCGAATGGATCACGGAAGAGCCGGACCTGGCCGTGGTCGGCGCGCAAGGCCTGGCGCAGCTGTGCGGCTTGACGCACCCGGCGATTCCCGGCCTGGTCGCGCGCGTCGCGCAACAGCCGACGAGCGCTGCAGTGGAAGGCCTGGGTGAATTCATTCGCGGTCACGTGGGCTCGCCGCAATTCCTCGATGACGCGCTCGGGCTCCTGCGTCACTTCACGGATTCGCCGGATGTGTACGACTTGTTGGAGCGGGAGGTCGTTTTCGCGATGGCTCGCGGAGCTTCCGCCGGCTCTCGAGGAAGCGGCGGTCCCGAGGACATGACGCGTGCCATCGAGAGACACGCGCAGGATGTACACCTTCCCGCTCAACTTCGTGAAACGCTCGCTCGCGCCCGCCAGGCAATCCAAGCCGCGGTGGAAGAGCAGCTTCTGAACGTCGATCCCTCGTCCCGCACCTGAGCGGGCGATCTTGCCGCTCGTCGATTCGGCTGCGCGCCGATTCGGCTGCGCGTCGATTCTCCGGCACGTGCCGATTCTCCGGCGCGTTGTGGACTGTTCATTTTACGCGCTGACAATGTTAGCGTTGACGGCTGGCTCTTCCCGTCAAAGGTCACCAATGCGCCGCACGCTGAACCGGCTCCTGGAATGCTCCGAAGCGCGGCGGCTGGTGCCGGCCGCCGCGCTGGCTCTTGTCGTGGTCCTTGCCGGCTGCCATCGGTTGCCGCCGCCCGCTGAGGCGCCTGCGCAGCGCAAGGCGGCGGGGGCTGTCGACGCACACCGGCTTGCGGCCGCCGACTCCGAGCCCACGCAGTGGCTTGCCAACGGGCGCGATGCCGCCGGGACCTATCACTCGCCGCTGTCGTCCATCAATGCAGCCAATGTCAGCCAGCTCGGATTTGCCTGGGACTACGATCTGGGCAGCCGGCGCGGCCTGGAGGCGACACCGCTCATGGTGGACGGCACTCTGTATTTTTCCGGAAATTTCGGCCGGGTGTACGCCGTCGATGCCGCCAGCGGCAAGCAGAAGTGGGTTTACGACCCCGAGGTCGATGGACAATGGGGGCGGCACGCCTGTTGCGACGCCGTCAATCGCGGTGTCGTGGTCTGGCAGGGGCGGGTCTACGTCGGGGCCCTGGACGGCTATGTGCACGCCATCGATGCGGCCACCGGAAAGCGCATCTGGAAGGTGGATGTGCTGCTCGAGCGTAACGCCCAGCATCCTTACACCTTGTCCGGCGCTCCGGTGATTGCCGGCGACAGCCTTATTCTCGGTTGCGCGGGCGCGGATTTCGCCGGAGTACGTGGCTACGTCGCGGCGTTCGATCTGGCGACCGGGCACGTCAAGTGGCGCTTTTACACTGTCCCGCACGACCCGAGGGAAGGCCCGCAGGATCAACCGCACCTCGTCGACGCCGTCAAGACCTGGGTTCCGCACCATCCATGGGAGGAGGGTATGGGCGGGACGGTGTGGGACGGGATGAGCTACGACCCCGAGCTCGGCCTCATCTACTTCGGCACGGCGAATGGAGCGCCATACAACATCAAGGCGCGAGGGCGGCGAGGCGGCGATAACCTTTATACCGCCTCGATCATCGCGGTCCACGCCGACACCGGCACGCTCGCCTGGTGGTACCAGACGACGCCGGGTGATCGTTGGGACTATGACAGCACGCAGAAGCTCGTGCTCGCCGATCTGGACTTCGGCCAGGGCCCGCGCAAGGTGCTCCTGCAGGCCAACAAGAACGCCTTCCTGTACGCGCTGGACCGTAAGACGGGCGAGCTCCTCGCCGCGCACCCGTTCGCCTACCAGAACTGGACCCTCGGCATCGATCCCGCCACCCACCGGCCGAAGATCAATCCCGAGGCGGAGTGGTTCGAGCGGCCGCGGTTGATTTTCCCCGGGCCGGCGGGCGCGCACAGCTGGCAACCCATGTCCTTCGATCCGCGGACGGCGCGGGTCTTCATTCCCACCATCGAGCAGGGGATGGTCTGGATCGATACCACCGGGCGCCCGGCGGGCTTCATGGACGGCGTTTTCCGGGCGCCGGAAATTCCTCCCGAGGGCTACGATCCGCAGGCGCTGCGGCCGCTGATGGGCCCGCTGCCCTCGCTGGCATCGCTCGAAAAAGGCATTCCCAAGCCGGCCAGCCATGGAGTGTTGCGCGCCGTGAATGCCGTCACCGGCAAGATCGAATGGGAGCAGCCCAGCGCCAGCAGTTGGGACGGCGGGGTGCTGTCCACTGACGGCAACCTGGTGTTCCAGGCGGATATCAACGGCAATCTCAACGCGTACGCGGCGGACACCGGACGGCGGTTGGCGAGCATCGAGCTCGGCACGAGCGTCATGGCTGCGCCCATGACCTATGAAGTCAACGGCACGCAATACATCGCCGTGCTGGCGGGCTTTGGTGGTGGCAATCTTGCCGTTGCGTTTCCGGACGGCAGTGCCGCCGCGAAGTATGGCAACGAAGGCCGCCTGATCGCGCTAAAGCTCGGTGGCGGGCCCGTGCCGAAGCCCGCGCTGCTCGACGCGCAACCCTTCAACCCGCCACCCGAGCGCACCGGCACTCCCGCGCAGGTTGCGCAGGGTGCGCTGCTTTACAATCGTTATTGCGCGCGCTGCCATCTCTTCGGCCGGGGAGTGCTGCCCGACCTGCGCCGGATCACGCAACCGACGAATCAATTCTTTTACGACATCGTCCTGAACGGGCTCTACGCACCGAAGGGCATGGCTCGTTGGGACGACGTGCTCTCGCGCGCCGACGCCGAAGCCATTCACGCATACATTCTCAGCGAGGCGTGGGCCGCCTACTCGCAGGCCGCCGCCGCACCGAAGTCGTCAGGTTCGCCGTAACGAGGAGCTCACCGTGCAGTTGAGTAAGTTGACCCTGGCGCTGTTGCTGGCCGCGATGCCGTTTGCCGGCGCCGCCCCAACCGCGTCCTTCACGCTCTCCAGTCCCGACTTCCCCGCCAACGGGCAGATGCCTGAGCCATTCGTGTACAACGCGGCGGGGTGCACCGGCGGCAACATCTCGCCCGCGCTCAAATGGACCGGCGTGCCGGCGGGCACGAAAAGTTTCGTGATCACCCTGTTCGACGAGGATGAGCACGGCACACCGTCGGGTTGGTGGCACTGGATCGTCTATGACATTCCCGGGACGAGCACCGGGCTGCCTCGGGGAGCGGGCGCCGCACATTCACTCCCTGCCGGCGCATTGCACGGCCGCGGAGACGATGGCTCCGAAGCCTACAGCGGGCCTTGCCCGGACGCGGGAGATCCGGCGCATCGCTATCTGTTTACGATCTATGCGCTCAAGGTCGACAAGCTGCCTGTTGCCCCGGGCTCCAGCGGCGCCATGGTGACGTACGCGGTGCACGAGTACACCCTCGCGAAGGCCACCCTGATCGCACGCCACCGCAACACCAAGTCTCCTTGACCTGCATGCACAATCCAAGCGCCGAGCCTCGTCCCTCGATCTACTACCGCTATCACGTTCATCAGCCCTGGCTGCCTCGGCATGTTGGAGAAGTGCAGCGGCATCCCGTGGTCATCGTCGGCTCCGGGCCGTCGGGCCTGGTGACCGCCCTGGAGCTCGCCCGGCTGGGCGTGCGCTCCGTGGTGCTGACCGCGGATCTGCAGGTGTCGCAGGGCAGCCGCGCGATCGTATTTACCCGCCGCTCACTGGAAATCCTGCAGCAGGTGGGCGTGGCGCGGCGGATCATGGAATTCGGGCTGCCCTGGCGCTTCGGTAACAGCTACTACCGCGGGCAGCACGTGTTTCGCATGGAAGCGCCGCACGACCCGGACGACCGGTTCCCTCCGATGGTCAACATCCAGCAGCAGTATCTGGAGGAGTACCTGGGGGATGCCTGCCGGGCACAACCGCTGATCGAGCTGCGCTGGGGCAACCGCTGCACGAGCGTGCGCCAGCAGGGCGACCGGGTCCTGGCCGAGGTCGACACCCCGGCGGGAAGCTACGTGATCGAGTCGGAGTGGCTCGTCGCCGCGGACGGAGGACGTTCACCGATTCGTTCGGCACTGGGCCTGCCACTCGAAGGCAATGCCTACGAGGGCTACTTCGTGATCGCCGACATCAAGGTGGACCTGCCCCTGCCGACGGAGCGCCTGGCCTACTTCGATCCCGAATGGAATCCGCGCAACACCGTCTTGATGCACCGGCAACCGCAAGGCATGTGGCGTGTCGACTACCAACTGCCCGAGGGGGAGACTCCCGAGCAGGCCTTGACACCCGAGTCGTTGCAGGCCCGCATCGACGCTCAGCTCGCAATGATCGGGTACGCGGGCATTTCGTGGGAGATGGACTGGAGCTCGGTTTATTCCGCGCGCGCACTCACGCTGCCGGACTACGTCCACGGCCGGATTCTGTTCGTGGGAGATGCCGCGCACTTGTTGCCGATCTTCGGCGTGCGAGGCGCCAACACAGCGTTCCAGGATGCGCAATCGCTGGCATGGCATTTGGCGTTCGTGGTGCGGCGGCTGGCCCCGGACACGCTGCTGGCCAACTACAGTCGCGAGCGTGTTGGGGCTGCGCGCGAGATCATCGACGAGGCGGGGAAAAGCACGCGTTTCATGACGCCTCCGACGACCGGATTCAGGCTTCTACGTGATGCGGTGCTGTCTCTTTCCCTGTCGCAAAGCTTCGTCCGGCCGCTTTATCACTGGCGCACCTCACGTCCGCACGAGTACGTGGATTCGGCACTGAATAGTCGTACGGACGACAATAAGTCGTTTACCTCGGGTCCTTGTGATGGCGCCCCGCCGCGCAATGTCCGGCTGGGGCCGCAAGACTACCTGCTCGATCACCTCGGTGGCGGGTTCGACCTGTTGTATTTCAGCGATGGAGAGGCCATCCCCGAGTCCCAGGTTGCAGCGGTGCAGGCCGCGCGCGCCCGTGGGCTGCCACTGAAGGTCACGGCGGTAAGTGCCGGTTCCACCACCGTACCGGGCGCGGATCAGACCCTGGTCGAGGCAAGCGGCCACCTGCGCGAATGTTATGGCGTCGCCAACGCCGGCGCCGCCTACCTGCTGCGGCCGGATCAGCACATCTGCGCCCGGTGGGCCAGGCTCGACAGCACCCGGTTGCGCGCGACCCTCGATAACCTGTTTATCCTTTGAGAGAGACGTATGACCGCCGCAGAGACCGTCCGCACACTCGCCATTGCAGATCTGGAGCGCGTCTACGACAGCCTTGCCGAAGCCCTCGACACGGCGGGCCCGGAAAAGGGCACGCTGTTCCTGGTGAAACTCGCTCTCCTCAGCGCCAACGCCCTCGCGGACGCCGCGCTGTTTCAGCAGCAGATCGAGGTCGCCCTGCTCGATCTTTAGTCAATTTGGCTCAAAGTCGCCTGCGGCGCTTTGAGCGAGACCCTACGCGTCGGCCGCCAGCAAAAAGCGTGGTTTTTGCTCGCTACCGCGTCGTCAAAATCATGTTCCGCGATCGACGCGTCAGCGATGCGCTGAGATTGGACTGTCCGGGCAGCGCGAAGACGAACAACGTCCCGCCGAGCGTGGTGTACCTCGCCAGGTCCTTGTAACCACCCACGGCACCCAGGCCGGCGGTGGCCTCCTGGAGCCCGGCCGCCATGCCGATACCCGCCCAGCCGCCAATGCCCGAATAGACACCGACATACTGCTTGCCGCCGTAGGAGTAGGTGAACACGTTGCCGATGATTCCGGAGGGAAGCTTGAACTTCCACAATTCGTGGCCGTCCTGCGGATCCACCGCCTTCAGATAGCCTTCCAGCGTTCCGTAGAACACCACGCCGCCGGCGGTCGTCAGGGCACCCGACCAGACCGAGAAACGCTCGGGTCGCGACCAGACTATCCGCGCCTGGGCCGGATCCCAGGCGATGAAGTTACCCATGTCACCGTTCTCATTGGGTCCCGGAAACATGGTCAGCGTGGCGCCGACGTACGGTTGACCCGCCGTGTACTCGATCTGGAAGGGCTCGTAAGTCATGCACACGTGGTTCGTGGGGACCATGAAGAGCCCGGTTTGCTCGTCGTAACTGGACGGTTGCTCGTCTTTCGAGCCCAGTGCAGCCGGGCAGATGCCTTTGACGTTGACGTCGGGACCGCTGGCCTGCGGCGAGTAGCGGCGATCGACCATGGGGCGCCCCGTCTTCATATCGACGCCCGTGGCCCAGTTGACCGCCGGGTCATATTTGTGGGCGCTCACCAAAGCCCCGGTCTCACGGTTGAGCACGTAGGCGAATCCGTTGCGGTCGAAGTGAACCAGCGCCGGAATCTTCTTGCCGCCGACCGTCACGTCGACCAGGGGCACTTCGTTCACGCCATCGAAATCCCATTCATCGTGCGGGGTCATCTGGAAGACCCAGCGCGCCATGCCCGTATCCAGGTCGCGGGCAAAGATGCTCATGGACCACTTGTTGTCGCCGGGCCGCTGCGACGGATTCCAGGTGCCCGGATTGCCCGTTCCGTAATAGAGCAGGTTGAGCCGCGGATCGTAGGAGTACCAGCCCCAGGTCGTGCCGCCGCCCAGCTTCCACTCATCGCCCCGCCACGATTTGAGCGACGAATCCTTGCCGATCGGCGCCATCCTGCCGTTGGTCCAGGTCAGGGTCTTGACCGGGTCGACCAGCAGATCGTGGTCCGGCCCCGTGCTCCAGGCGGTCCAGACCCGTCTGCCGGTCTTGATGTCATAGGCCAGCAGCCGGCCGCGCACGCCGAACTCGCCGCCGGATATGCCGGTGATTACCTTGTCCTTGAACACGTGCGGCGCGTTGGTGTTGGTCTCTCCGATCTTGGGGTTGCCGTTCTTCACGGACCAGACGACTTTGCCGGTCTTGGCATCCAACGCCACCAGCGTGGTATCGGCCTGTTGTAGAAAGATCTTGCCGTCGCCGTAGGCGAGTCCGCGATTGACGGTGTCGCAGCACATGACCGGGACGACGTCGTTATCCTGCTTCGGCTCGTACTTCCAGCGGAAGGTCTGGTCCTTCAGGTTCACCGCATAGACGTTGTTCGGGAATGGCGTCTGCAGATACAGCGTATCGCCGATCACGAGCGGCGAGCCTTCGTGTCCGCGCAGGACACCGGTGGACAGGGTCCAGGCAACCTGCAGCTTGCCGACATTGTCGCGATTGATCTGCTTCAGGGTGCTGTAACGGTGGTTGGCGTAGTCGCCGGCCTGCACCGCCCAATTGTCGGGATCGCGCATCTTCTGGTCGAGGTCGGGGTCCGCCTGGGCCGCGGTGCCGGCGGCCAGCAGGCAGCCCGCCATGGCGATTGTCAGGAGCAGGGGCCGATATCGGTGCGGGGAGCAAGTCATGATGACGACCTCGGAATCAACGGATTCGCTTGGGCAGCGTCTCGATATTCGCGGCGATGCGCGAGTCGGGACTGACGGGGGTGAGGGCTCGAACAGTGATCTTGAAGGGCGGCCGGCCCGTACAGGCCGGCTCGAAGCCGCTCGGCAGCCGAGTCAACTGCGACAGCAAGCCGTCCCTGATCTGTCGGAGCAACTCGCAATCGGACTCCCGCAGGGAGGCGGGTCGTCCGGGAGTCAGGACGACCTTGCGCGGCGCGGCCTCCAGCTGCGCCCACCGCGCCTGTGCTCCCTGCACGAGCTCTGGCGTGGCGAACTCGAGGTGCACCTTGGGAGAGCGCCCCAGCTCGCCGGCCGTGTTTCCGCACTGGTACACGAGGATGCTCAGGGTCGGTTGCGCCCCGAGAGCGAGCAGCACGTCGCGGAACTTGTACCAAAGATCGTCGCAGGAGTACTGCACGGGCAGATCGTGCAGCGCGATGATCAGATCATGATTCGTCCAGACCGCCGGCTGGCCGAGCTGTGGCGCTGCACCGGCCGATACGCTGGCCGCGGTCGATACGCTGCCCGCGGCTGTTGACACACTCCAGAACACCAGGCCTGCCGCCACCAGGGCGTACGCCGATGCCGAAATTTTTCGTCGCACACTTGTGCCGCAACACGGTAGCGTGACGCGCGGCCTAACCTCCGGTCGTTGGATCGAAGCAGCGATGCGTTGTTCCGCGTTCCGCTCGATTCTTTCGGCGCGCGAAAGAATGTCGTTCGCTTCTTGCAACCTCTCAGCCGACCCCGATCGTGAGGCGTCCGGGCGCGAGAGTGTAGGGGGGAATCACGAGGTTCACCGAGGCCGGTGAGCCATCGAACACGCGCCCGGCGAGGTCGAACCTCGAGCCGTGGCAGGGACAGAAGAAGCCGCCGGGCCAGTCGGCTCCGAGCGGCGGCTGACCGGGCTGGAAACGGGCCTTGGGCAAACAGCCGAGGTGGGTGCAGATGCCTATGGTGACAAACAGTTCCGGTGCGCGCGAGCGTGTCGCGTTCCTGGTATAGGGCGGCTGATCGGAGTCTCGCGATTGCGGATCCTTCAGCCGGGCGTCGTGATTGGGGAGGAGCGCCAGCATCGCGGGCGTGCGGTGGACGATATAGATGGGCTTCCTGCGCCAGGTGACGATGATCATCTGGCCCGGCTCGATCTTGCGTGGATCCACTTCAGTGGGCCCGCCGAGCGCACGAGCGCGCTCGGACGGCAGCCAGGATGCAACGAACGCGCCGGCGGTCACCAGGACGCCGACCGTACCAACTCCCAGCGTCGCCAGTGTCAGAAGTTTGCGCCGGCTCGCATCGGGGGCGCTGTCGCGAACCTCCAGGCTCTCGTCCATACGGACGGCGCAGCAATCCGCATGCCGCAGATCGAGGCGGCGCCGGCAACCGAAGCTGCAGCAGCGCTGTGCGCAGTTGCGGCGCCGTCGCGGGCAAATCTACAATTCTTTTGCAACTCGCAATATTGCGTGAGCGTCACGACGGCTCCCATGGACCGACTGCAGGCCATGCGAATCTTTGTCGCGGTCGTGGAAGGCGGCAGCCTCTCCGCGGCGGCGGCCACTCTGGGCGTTTCCCTGCCCACGGTCAGCCGGGTTCTGGCTTCCCTCGAGCGCGAGCTCGGATCTCGTCTCATCGCACGCACTACTCGCGGTTTGTCCGAGACCGACGGAGGGCGGCTTTACTATCGACGTTGCAGGCGCATTCTTCAGGAGCTGAGCGATGCAGATGCCGCCGTGCAGAGTCACTCGAAGGTGCCCGCGGGCGAGCTGCGCATCACGGCGCCGGTGACCTTTGGCGGCTACCACGTCGCGCCTGCGCTGACGCAGTTTCTGAAGCAGCATCGGCGCCTGTCCGCCTACCTCCTGCTGACGGACCGATGCGAGTCCCTGACGGATCAGCGCCTGGATGTGGCGATTCGTGTGGCGTCGCTGGAGGAACCCAACCTGGCGGCGGTGCGCTTGGGCTACGTGCAACGCGCCGTGGTGGGATCTCCGGGCTACTTCGAAAAACACCCTCCGCCGACTCACCCGCGCGAGCTCCGCCGGCACGACTGCCTGCACTTCAGTTATTTTCTAAGAGCGGACGAGTGGTCGTTCCAGGAGCAAGGCCGGTCCACGGTCGTGCGCGCGGGGGGACGAATGCGCACGAACAATCAGGAGGCGCTGCTTCACGCAGCGATCGGCGGCGCCGGTCTGGCGGTTCTGCCCATGTGGCTGGCGAAGCGCGCCATCGAGCGAGGTGACCTGCGCCGCGTCCTG
>DASZVD010000354.1:0-39875 GCA_035547375.1 Steroidobacteraceae bacterium | reverse complement strand
CGGTCAGACTACCCTACTGTTTTCCGATGAGAGGAGAGCCGGATCGGAGCTACCGCCAAGAAAGAGCGCAAGAATCGTTGCACTACCCATTTCTTCGCGACGATATCGGCGCAATTCACTGAGAGCGCGCGGGAAACTCGTGCGGCGCTCAGTGAGCTGGTGGGTGGTGCTGTTAGATTGCTGGCGAAGAAGGAAGTGCACGAGTCAGTCGTGGCCTGCTCGCTGAGCGAATCGACGTTGCCGTTCGCGGGTCTCGTGCAGTCCGATTGATTTCAACCTACGTTCAATTTGGTACGTAAGTTATTGAGAAATCATTGGAAATATAACCAATGTTGGCGGGGGATTCATCTGATTCCTACACTGTACCGACTATCGCTAGCCGGGTGATTTTGTCCGGAAACTCGTGTTTGGCACTTTAACGATCCCAATGCCCGCGTGTCTGCGAAAGCTTCTCTGCCAGAACTTGCATCTCTTCCAAGGCCAAAATCATCTCGGCCAACGGCATTGTTGACCAGCGGCGCAGTTGTTCCTGGCGGGCGCCTTCCCATGTTGTCAGACTCCAATCGATGTCACCAGGCGGGGTATTATCGGTCGGCATCGTTTCCCTTCCTCGTAAGTAACTGCTCGACGTCTGCGCGATCCTGCGGTCGATCAGCTTCCTGTTTCATGCGAATCAACGTGGGCAGCGAGACAAAACGGATGGGCAACTTTTCGTGCAGCGGTGCGAAGCTCGTTGTTTGAGAATTGCTTCATCGTTATCGGGACGATCGGACGGTAACCCAGCGAGGCGAGGGCGTTGAACGTGCGCTCGATGTTATCCGGGACGAGTTGAACGACGATATCCACGTCCTTTGTGAACCGAAGATATCCGTGCGCACCGACAGCCAATCCTCCGGCCACCAGGTAGCGAACGCCCGCCATTTCGAGCGCGGTGGCTAGTGCTTCAAAGCTCGCTAATTTCATAGCGTGAGCGGCGGCTCATTCCCGGTTCGGTGAAGGCTAAACTGCAGAATACCTAGAATCGCGCGACCAAAGAACAGGTCGAATGCGAACCGGCGATTAAGCGTACGGGAGAGCCGACGGGGGGCAGTCAATCGGCGTAGAAATTAATGGTAGCGGGGGTAGGATTTGAACCTACGACCTTCGGGTTATGAGCCCGACGAGCTGCCAGACTGCTCCACCCCGCACCAGGGGAAGCCGCGCATTATACGAGTAGGGGGAGGGAGCAGCAAGGGTGGGTGGCAGAAATATTTCAGGGCGCTGAATTTACGTGAGATTTTCTCATTCTTATTTTTTGCTTAAGCGCAGTCCGTTGCTCATCCGCAGTCCTCGGCCTCTGTAGCCTGCGGTAACGTTACCAAGGACTACCACGGCGCCCGCCGCGCCGCAGAGTCGAAGCTCAATCCACGGCAGCCCGCAACTTCGCGGCCAGCTCCGCGCCGGCCTTGTGATCGAAGACCAGCTGCGGCCAGCCCACGCCCAGTCCTTCGATGGCGTTGGGTTTCGGGATGATATGGAAGTGCACGTGGAAGACCGCCTGATGAGCTGCCGGGCCGTTGTTTTGGAGGACGTTGTACTGCTTCACGCCGGTGACGGCGATGACGGCGCGGCAGATCCTCGGCAATACCCGTCCCAGCGCGGCCGCCGCGGCGTCCGAGAGCCGGTCCAGAGTCTCGGCGGGCTCCTTGGGGACCACCAGGGTGTGCCCGGTGCTCAGCGGATTGATGTCCAGAAACGCCAGGACGTGCTCGTCCTCGTAGACCTTGTGGCAAGGGATCTGGCCGGCGAGGATCTTTCCGAAAATGGTGTCCGCCATGGGAGGCTTCCTTCAGCAAGGGGCGCGAGAGTCGCATTGTCGCTCAGCGGTGCCCACCTGCGGAACCGTGCCGTGGTGGTTCACGGTTGGCGCCAAGCGCCTGCGGAACCGTTCATCGCGTGTTCTGGGTGCTGTTCGTCATGGCGTACGCTTACGCATACCTGACTCACAACGGGGCTGGTAGGCGATCGTCTTCGCTACCGACGCGCCGATTGCCGCGCCGGGAAGGCGATGTCGAGGCGCCGCATCTTGCGATAAAGCGTATTGCGTCCGATGCCGAGCTTCTGCGCCACGCGACTGATGTTGCCGTGATGGAGATCGATCTCACGCAGCAAGGCGGTGCGCTCGGCTTTCTCGAGCGGATTCAAGGATTGCGCGTCGGTCGCCGTCTCGACCGGCTCCTGCTCGGCCACCGGCTGGCCGATGCCGTAGTCGGCAGGCAGGCTGCTGCTGTCGAGCCGGTCGTTGGTGCGCAGGGCGATCATGCCGCGCAGGACATTACGCAGCTGGCGGATATTGCCCGGCCAGGAATAGGCGCACAGCGCATCGATCAAGTCCTCGCTCAGGCTGACGGCCGGCGTGGCCGCGCTTTCCTGCGAGAAGACGTGACGGATCAATGCCTGCTTGTCGCGACGATCCCGTAAGGGCGGCATCGTCAGGACGAGGCTCTGCAGGCGATAGAACAGATCCTCGCGGAACTCGCCGCGGCGGATCTTCTCCTGCAAGCCGCCGCGCGCTGCGCTGATCACGCGGATGTCGACCTTGACCGGCATTTCCGAGCCGCGCGGTAACACCTCGCGCTCTTCCAGCACGTGGAGGAGTTGGGCCTGCAGCTCGAGCGGCAGGTCGCCGATGTCGTCGAGGAAGAGGGTGCCGCCATGGGCTTGTACGATCCGGCCGCGCTCGTCCTCGGCGGCCGAGCTCACACCGCCGGTGCGACCGAACAGCTCGTTCTGCATCAGGCTTTCCGGCAGCGAGCCGCAGTTCACGGCCACGAAGGGCTTGTCGCCGCGCTCGCTCGCCGCGTGCACGGCGCGGGCGAAAAACTCCTTTCCCGTGCCCGACTCGCCCAACAGCAGGATGGGGATATCGCGCGACTCGACGCGCTTGGCGGCCTGGATGTTGCGCGCGAGGACCGGATCTCCGAGGTCCAGCTCGTCCAGGACACTGCGTCCGGCATCCGGCAACGGGCGCTCCTCGATCGGCTCGGGGCGCTGTTTGCTCGCGGGGGCCCGCTTCGACTGCGGTGCCTGCGCGACGGCGAAGAAGCGGCCGCCATGACGGGTCTCGTAGATGGGCAGCGGATGGAACGATTTCTTCTGGCTGCGGCCCACCAGGGCTGGCAGTGAGATGTTGAACAGCCGCTCGAGAGGCGCGCCGACGAGCTCGCTCGAGCTCTTGAAGCCCAGTTGGAAGAGGGCGTTGCGGTCGAGCGCGGCCACGGCGCCCGCAGCGTCCATGGCGATGATGCCCTCGCTCCAGGTGCCGACCAGCTCGGGCCGGCTATGGAAGCGCACTACGAAACCGTCCCGGAAACGGTGCAGGAACAACCGGTTCTCGATCATCTGCGCCGACATGTTCACGAGCACGAGCGTGTGCTGCTGTGCCCGGTCCGACTCGCCCGAGGCATCCAGCACGGCCACCAGCTCGCCGCGATAATCGAAAATCGGCGCGGCACAGCAGGTGAGCCCTGTGTTGCGGGAGAAGAAGTGCTGGTCCCGGTGAATGATGAGCGGTGCGCGCTCCACGAGGCACGTGCCCATGCCGTTCGTGCCGCCGTGCTCTTCGCTCCACACCGCGCCAAGCACCAGCCCGGTGCGGAAAGCTGCATTGCGGAAGCTCAGGTCGCCGTAGTAATCGAGGAGGACGCCATCCCGGTCGGTGAGGATGATGGAATAGCCCGAGCCGGCCAGCTGGTGATACAGGTGTGCCATTTCGGCGTCCGCGAAAGAGACCAGCTCGAGGTTCTGCTCCTTGCGGGCGAGACGCTCTTCGCGCGGCAGAACGAACGGCTCCCGCTGGGATTGCGGGTCGAGGTGATACTGGCCGAGGCAGCGCAGCCAGGACCGCTTCACGTAATCCGGCGTGGCGGCGCTGTCTTCGCGGGCGGTGCCCCGAAGGACAGACTGAATGTAACGGGCATGACTGCCGATCTGCTGGAGCATGGCCTCCCCCTCGACTGTGGCGAAGCTCCGGGACTGTTCGACCTTCGAACGATTATGCCACGATCGGGAAAAATTCATGTAGGCAAGCCTCGGTTTCGGTACAGCGCGCCATTTGAGTGTTCCGAATTGGAACAGTGTCAGAGCGCCTCACCGCAGGTCGGTCACCCATATAAATTTCGCGTAAGCAGCGGGTAGACTCTGCCGCTCGCCACGCAGGGCCCGAAGGCCCGTGCGGGCCGTCGAAACGAGGGTCGCATGAAAACGAAAGCTGCAGTTTGCTATGCCGCGGGAAAGCCGCTGGAAGTCGTCACCGTCGATCTGGAAGGACCGAAGGCGGGCGAGGTGCTGGTCGAGATCAAGGCCAGCGGTGTGTGCCACACGGATGAATTCACCCGCTCGGGCGCCGACCCTGAAGGATTGTTTCCGGTCATTTTCGGACACGAGGGCGCCGGCGTCGTCGTGGATGTGGGACCGGGCGTGACGTCGCTGAAAAAAGGCGACCACGTGATTCCGCTGTACACGCCGGAGTGCCGCCAGTGCAAGTCGTGCTTGTCGCGCAAGACGAACCTGTGCACCGCCATCCGCGCCACCCAGGGCAAGGGCGTGATGCCGGACGGGACGAGCCGGTTCTCCATCGGCAAGGAAATGATACACCACTACATGGGATGCTCGACTTTCTCCAACTACACGGTTCTACCCGAGATCGCGCTGGCCAAGATCCGTGAGGACGCCCCCTTCGACAAGGTGTGCTACATCGGCTGCGGTGTGACCACCGGCATCGGTGCCGTCATCAACACCGCCAAGGTCGAGCCCGGCGCGAACGTGGTCGTGTTCGGCCTTGGCGGCATCGGCCTGAATGTCATCCAGGGCGCCCGCCTCGTCGGCGCCAACAAGATCATCGGTGTCGATCTGAACCCGAAGCGCAAGGCGCTCGCCGAGAAGTTCGGCATGACCCACTTCGTGAACCCGAAGGAGGTCGGCGGGGATCTGGTGCAGCACCTCGTCGCGCTCACCGACGGCGGTGCGGATTACAGCTTCGAGTGCGTGGGCAGCGTCGATCTCATGCGCCAGGCGCTCGAGTGCTGCCATCGCGGCTGGGGCGTCTCCGTCATCATCGGCGTCGCCGGCGCCGGGCAGGAGATCAAGACCCGTCCGTTCCAACTCGTGACCGGGCGCGTGTGGAAGGGCACCGCCTTCGGCGGCGCGCGCGGCCGTACCGACGTTCCGAAGATCGTCGACTGGTACATGGACAAGAAGATCAACATCGACGATCTCATCACCCACGTGATGCCCGTCGAGAAGATCAATGATTCGTTCGACCTCATGCACAGGGGCGAGTCGATCCGCTCGGTCGTCACGTTCTGACCCATTGCTAGCAAACTGCTGAAAGGAAAACATCATGGCTATCTCGATTCATCCGGCCGTCGATGGCGGTGTCAAGCCCGGGGTCCCCAATTTCGCGGGCGGCACGCTCACCTGCAAGTGCGCGTCCTCGCCCGTGACGGTCAGCATCAAGGGGGACGTCGCTTACAATCACGTCTGCGGCTGCACCAAGTGTTGGAAGCCGCCGGGAGCCAACTTCTCGCAGGTCGCGGTCGTCAGCCGTGACAACCTCAAGGTCACCGCCAACGAGCAGAAGCTGAAGGTCGTCGACCCGAGCGCCGCGATCCAGCGCCATGCCTGCACCGGCTGCGGCGTCCACATGTACGGCCGCATCGAGAACAAGTCACATCCCTTCTATGGCTTCGACTTCGTGCACACCGAGCTGTCGAAGGAAAAGGGCTGGGCGGCTCCGGAGTTCGCCGCGTTCGTGTCATCCATCATCGAGTCCGGTTTCCCGCCGGCACAGATGGGCGCCGTGCGTGCGCGCCTGCGGGAGCTGCACCTCGAGCCCTATGACTGCCTGTCGCCGGCCCTGATGGACGCGATTGCCACCCACACCGCGAAGGCCAAGGGCGTCTTGCCCGCCTGATCGTTCGTATCAAGGGGCAGGGGGCTCTGCTCGCCAGGGCCCCCTTTCTCGCAGGCGCCCCTCCAGACTCGAACGGGCGGGAGCGGGAACGATGCTGATGCGAGTGCCGGGGCTGCTGACAGTCATTGCGATTCTCCCGCTGATCTTGAGCGCTCGCGTTTGGGCGACTCCCATGACGTATCCCGTGCCCGTCGAGGGTGACTACGTCATCAAGAACTTCACCTTCACTTCCGGCCAGACCTTGCCGGAGCTGCGCATCCACTATCACACGCTCGGGAAGCCCGTCAGAGACGCGCATGGCATGGTGGTGAATGCCGTGCTCATAGGGCATGGCACGACGGGGCGCGGCGACAATTTCCTGCGGCCTGAGTTTGCCGGAGAGCTGTTCGGGGCCGGCCAGCCGCTGGATGCGACGAAGTTCTTCATCGTGCTCCCGGACGGTATCGGTCACGGCAAATCGAGTAAGCCAAGTGACGGCCTGCGGGCGCGCTTTCCCGAATACGGTTACGTCGACATGGTGACGGCCGTCTTTCGGACGTTGACCGACGGGTTAGGGGTGAACCACGCGCGGCTCATCATGGGGACCTCGATGGGCGGCATGCAGACGTGGGTGTGGGGTGAGACACACCCGGACTTCATGGACGCTTTGCTGCCACTCGCGAGCCTTCCGACGCAGATCTCCGGGCGTAATAGGGTCTGGCGGCGCCTCGTCATCGACGCGATCCGCAACGATCCAGAATGGCACGGAGGTGACTACCAAATCCAGCCTGCGGGGCTCAAAACGGCAGCCGAGATGCTCTGGCTGATGAGTAGCAATCCGATCCTGCGCCAGAAGGAGGCCCCTACATTGGCCAAGGCCGACCAGGTCATCGATCAGTACGTCGCGAGTTTCGTCAAAACCGAGGATGCGAACGACGTCTTATATGCCGTGGCTGCCTCACACGACTATGACCCGGGGCCGGGCTTGGAAAAGATCCGTGCGCCTCTAGTGGCCGTGAACTCGGCGGACGATCTCATCAACCCGCCCGAGCTCGGCATTCTCGAGCGTGAGATAAAGCGGGTGCCTCACGGTCGTGCAGTCATCATTCCACTCAGCGACAAGACTCGTGGGCACGGGACCCATACGATGGCCGCGGTGTGGAAGGACGAGCTGGTGCGCCTGCTGCGCGATTCAGAGCCGTCGCACTAGCTGGGGTCCGAGCTCCGCGACGGAGTTGCAGCCGAGCTGACCCAAAACACGGGTCATTTCGGTCGTCAGGATTTCCAGCGCTCGTGCCACGCCGCGCTCGCCGTTCGCGGCCAGGCCATAGAGCGTGGCTCTTCCGGTCATGACCGAGTTCGCTCCGAGTGCCACGGCCTTGACGATATCGCTACCACGGCGAACTCCACCATCGATGATGATCGGAACGCGCTTCCCTACGGCGGCGACGATTTCCGGCAGCACGTCGATTGCAGATACGCAGTAGTCCAACTGCCGACCGCCGTGGTTCGTCAGGATGATGCCGTCACAACCCAGCGCGGCGGCGTGCTCGGCGTCGGCCGCGCTGAGCACCCCCTTGATCAGCAGCTTGCGCGGCCAGATACGCCGGATCCAGGTGATGTCGTTCCAGGTGATGTTGCCTTCAAACAGCTTCGGAATAATGGTGCTGCCGCCGACGGCGGTCGCGGCACCCGCAGGGAGGAAGCTTTCGATGTTCTTGAAGCGGGGGATGCCGTTGCGCGCGATGACGCTGGTCAGCCAGCCCGGGTGCAGCAGCGCATCCAGTTTCGAGCGCAGCGTGGGCTTCCCCGGCGAACGGTAGCTGCGTTGGTCCCATTCTCGACTGCCGAATACGTTGGCGTCCGTCGTGAACACCAGCGCTTCGTAGCCGGCGGCAGCCGCGCGGCTCATGATGTCTTCCGCCACCGCGCGGTTCTTCATTACATAAAGCTGCATCCACAGGCGCCCACCGGCCTGTTTTGCGACGTCCTCCAGCCGGGTCGTCGACATGGTGCTCAAGGTGTAGGGAATGCCGAGGCGCGCCGCGGCTCGAGCCAGGCCAATATCGCCATCGGCGTGCAGCATGCCGTTGAGGCCGGTGGGGGCAATGATCAGGGGCGCCGCGGCCGGGCGCCCCAGAATCTCGGTCTGCGGTGTGCAGCCCGTGGTGTCGACGAGTGTCCGCGGAATCAGCCGCAGCGATTCGAACGAGCTGCGGTTGCCGCGGAGCGAGGCCTCATCCTCGGCTCCGCCTTCCACGTACTCGAAGACGAAGTGCGGCACCCTCCGGCGTGCCACGGCGCGCAGGTCGGCTATGTTCAACGCGCGGGCGAGTTCCCAGCCACCGAACGGACGGCGCTTCCAAGGCATGAGAGCCTCTCACGTTATTCGTAGACGCTGATGTTGTAAGCGTAGAACGTGTTGGTCGTTGAGTCGAAATATCCCGTCGCGACGAGTTTCTCGAAGGCCACCGGCTGCGTGAGCTGCTGCACGACGTGATCCGCCCAGATCTGTGCCGTATTGAAGCTCAGGATCTCGTTCGTGATGTTGCCGATCGACAGCAGCAGCGTATTGGCGCCGATGGTCGTCGGAGTGATGGTGAAGCTCGGCAAGGTCTTGATGTCGAGGGTGTTGGGCCCGGTGCGGATCTCGTGGAAGGCCGTCAGCAGGGAGTTGTTCAAGTCGACCACCAGGCCCGTCGACAGGATCGTCGTGAACGGCGACGTCGTGCCGTGGTCCGTCCACTCGATGACGAGAGTCGACTCCGCGGTGCTGCCTTCCTCGAGCGTGACGTTCGTGGCGTTGAAATAGGGCGGTCCCGAGCCGAACGGGGCGACGATGCCGTCGACTTTGACCAAGGGGTTCGCGATGGTCGACGCCGTGATGGCGCTCGTGTCGAGCGAGCCCGTATCCACCGCATAGCTCGGTGGTGTCGCGGGGGTGCCCGAGCCGGTGCCGGTGAAAGTGAATATCCCGGGCTCGAAGTTGTTCATCAACAGCAGGTTCAGATCGAGGTTGCTGCCCGACAGGGAGTTCACCGTGCCCCAGATCGGAGTCGATTGCAGGCGGACCTGGCCGCCATTGGCATTGGCCGCGCTCGGTCCCGCCGTCGCATCGAGTGAAAGGGGGTTGCCGTAGGAATCGGTGGTGGCCTGGCCGGAGACGTCGATGGCCTGTCCCACTGAGATGGACGCGGTCGTGAGCTGCGTGCCGGGGATGACTCCGTCCTGGCTGACCGCGGTCGCGTCGCTCACCGTGACAGTGGCCGTGTCCGCGAAGGTGATCGCCCCCGGGAAGGTGCTGCTATTGGCGCGGATCACCAGTTCCGCGCCCCCCACCGTCAGGGTGTTGTTGGAAATCGCCTTGACGGTGCCGATGATGTGGTCCTGAACCGTGCTTTCGAGGCTCGTTCCGGCGTAGACCTGCGTGGCGACGAATGACGGGGTGATGGTCGTCAGATCGTTCCATGGATTGCCCACGCCGGGCCCTGTTCCGTAGACCTCGACCTGCAGGTCCGCATACGTGTTCTCTACCTGGCTGAGGGCCGCCAGTCCGGCAGCGCCCGTGTAGGCAACGCCGTTGATGTTGTAGTACGTCGATCCATTGGTGACCACCGTCATGGCGCCAAAGCCGGTGTTATAGATGTAATGGAGCGGACGTACGTTCATGATGAACGTGTCGTTCTTCGTGTTCGCCTGTACGAACAAGCCTCGGGCGCGCACGGGCTTGTTGTAAACCGGGGAGGCGTTCACGGTAACGTACGAGCTCACATAAACGGTCGGATACGGCGAGGTGGAGTAGTCGATCGCAGAGCCGGCCTCCAGGTCGAAGTCGAAGGCCGCCAGGTGAGAGGTGTTTTGCGTGATCACCAGCGGGTTCGTCGGATCGAACTGCACGACAAGCGTCTGCGTGGTCGGTGCCGCCGAGGTTGACGGATCGATCAGGGTCGTTGCGACGGATCTGCCGTTGATGTTGACGAGGATTTGCGGCGCGCTGTAGTCGATCACGAACGTCGCGGACACGTAGGTTCCCACGCCGGCGGCGGGTGCTTCCAGGACCTCGATGAGGTTCGCCAGCTCCACCATATCGACGCGCAGGTTGGTGGCGGGCAACGTGACGACCGTACCATCCTTGCGCGTCATGTAGATGTAATCGATCGTGACGATATAGCTGGTAAAATCGCCGCTGCGGTCGGTCAGGGTAATGACCGGCGTTCCGACGTCGTAATAGTTATTGCCGCAGCTACCCGTGAGCAGCGCGCACGACAGGACCAACAGGCAAGTCAGAATGCGCAAGCCGTTCCGCGCGCCCGAGCCGAGGCGAGCGCCAAAAACTGTCATCGATGCAGTCCCCTTGGTTATTCGGGATGGGGTCACGTCACGAAGGGCCGTGGACAGGGCTTAGAGCCCTGGGAGCCCGAGACGTTCCGCCAGTCCCGTAAATAGTGCAAACAGCTAGTTTACCGCGTTCGCGGCTCCGGGCCACGGGGATCGTGCTATATGGGACGAGAAAGGTCACCCGAGGGGCCGAGAGAAGCTCGCCGTGTGGCTCCAAAGGTCACTCGATGGTGATCGCCACGTCGCTGACGTTTCCGCCGCTCAGGTCGACGGGATTCGCGAAGGACTCGTATTTGAAGCTGCCCGTCCCCGCCAGGGCGTACCCGGGGCTGCCGGAGTTCCAGACGATGGCCGACAGGTAGTACTTCGCATCGCCGCCGCCCGGCAGGCCAGACACCGTGAGGGTGCCTCCCTTGAGCACGCTGGCGAGGGACGCGGTTCCGACCACAGCGCCGTTGTGGCTGACGATGAGCTCGCCCTGGTCGTATGCGCCCGAGGACGAGACGTTCGCGGTGAAGGAGACCGTGCTCGACCCCGCAGCGGGGGTCAAAGTCGGCAGGCTCACAGCCGGCTTGGAAGCGCTGACCTGATAGGTGCTCGACAGGGCAGAGTCGTTATACAGGGGGGCCGTGGCGCCCACTTTGTAGACACCCTGTGCCTCGACGGGTGTCGCTGCGGTCACGGTGATCGTCGAGCCGCTGCTCGTATACGTGCCGACGTCGATCGTGGCTCCTGAGAGGGCTTCCCCGGTCAGGTTGAGGTTCAATGGGTCGATGCCGATCTCGTCGATGGCGTAGGGCACCTCCCCCGAGGCAGGCAGCGTTTGGTAGAAGACGACCGCCGCGCCGGGCGGCAAGGACGCCGAAGTGGTGGGGTTGACGCTCGCAGTAAACGTTGTGCTGGTTGTGGTGGTCCCCGAGCTACTGACCGACTGGCGTGGGATGAAGGTGCCGATGGAGACCGGTGAGCCCGCGGTGGCGGTGTTCGTCGTGGAACTCGAAGCGCTGGTCGAGGGAGAGCTGGTGGTCGCGGGCACCGACTTGATGATGATCGTGGCGATATTCGGGCCGTGGATGACCACGTCGTAGTTCGTCGCCGTCGAGGAATTCGAGGGCAGCGGATAGATCGTGAACGTGCCGTCGGTTTGTACCGGAGCAGTCGCAACGATCACGTGATGGCTGCCGTCGGCGCTCAGTGTCTCCGCGCTCGCTTGGATCGCTACGCGATCCGATATCGCCGTGATGTTCGTCAGTGAGGTCAGCGTCAGCGTGCCGCTGATGGCGCCCGTGGTCGCGAGATTCGAGGACGATGGATTCGAGCTCAGCATCACGCCGGTGTTCGTACCGCCGGCCGGGTAGGTGAACATGTGCAGGTCGCGATTGCCGTCGAAGTTGCTCGCGAAGCTCACGCGTTGGGTGGTTGAGGTGCTGCTGATCGAGCTCGCGCTGGTCGAGTTCGTGCTGGTGGTCGACGTCGTGCTCGTGGTGCCGGTCGCCGCGGTCGATGTCGTTCCGCTCGTGGTCGTGCCGAGGCCAATGCTGCCAAAGGGAACGGTCAGGGCCTGCGAGGCAGGGATGACGATGCCTTTCTCAGGGTTCGGCACGATCAGGGGCACGGCGTGCGTGGTGCCGCTGCTGTCGACGTAATCGGCTTCGAGGTTGTAGGTCGCTCCGAGTGCCGTCGCCGAGGCGGCGGTCTGCGTCGATTCGGACGGGACGGGGATGATCAGGATGGAGTTATACGTGCCGGCCGTGAGGTGCAGGTCATCGGCGATCTCGCCCAGGGTGCCATTCGAGTCCGTGACCAGGTCGAAGGTCATTGGGCTCGTCAATGTGAACTTCGCCCAGCCCGAGTCATCCACGCCGGCCGATGCGCTGGTGTTGAACCAGATCTGCTGCGCCGTGATGAAAATGTGCGTGTACTGCGAGGGCGTGCTGCCGCCGCCGTAGACGTCCGTGCGGGCAGCGCAGCCGGAGAGGGCGACGCAAAGGGCGAGCAAGGCCCCGCCGAGGGACGAAAATCGAGCCGTCTGAGACATGTAAATCCCTGTCGAGCCTGGGTCAGGCCCGCGCCGTCCCAAAGACCGCACGGGTACCGCTTGGGTTCCCGCGATCTTCTCCGATGATGATGACAGCCGCAATCGGCGTGGGCCGCAAAAAAGCGCAAAAAATCCGTGAGTTGTCGGTGGCAGACGACACAAACCGGCGACGCCGCGCCGCGGCGTCTCAATTTTTAACAAGGAGCCCAGGAATCATGACGTCAGGCGACCTGCCCGCGGCGCTTCTCCAGGGCGTCCCAGCGCTCGAACTTCGCCAGCAGCAGCGCTTCGATCTCCTCCAGGCGCCGGCTGTCGGCGCGCAGCGGGCCGGGCCCCTGGCGGTGATACTCGGAGGTGCTCATTTTGGTGGTGAGCTCCGTCTGCTCGCGCTCCAGGGATTCGATCTCGCCCGGGAGGGATTCGAGCTCGCGCTGCTCCTTGAAGCTGAGCCTGGTGCGCACCTTGGGCGACGCTGAGACAGCGGCCGGGGCCGCCGCCAGAGCGGCTTTGGAGGTCGTCGCGCCGGAGGAGCCCGTCGCCCCGGAGGAGCCCGGTGCCGCGGAGGAGCCTGGCGCCGCGGATGCTGCGGGCTTGGGACGTTGTTTGAGCCAGTCGCTGTAGCCGCCAACGTACTCACGCCAAGCGCCGTCGCCTTCCGCCGCGAGGGTTTGGGTGACGACGTTGTCGAGAAAGCGGCGATCGTGACTGACCAGGAGCAGGGTCCCGGCGTAGTCCTGCAGCTTTTGCTCGAGCAGCTCGAGCGATTCGATGTCCAGGTCGTTGGTGGGCTCATCGAGGACCACCAAGTTGGCGGCACGCGCGAACAGGCGGGCGAGGAGCAGACGGTTGCGCTCGCCGCCGGAGAGCATCTTGACCGGCGACTGCGCGCGCTGCGCGCCGAACAGAAAATCGCCCAGGTAGCTCATGACGTGCTTGCGCTCGGCACCGATCTCGATCCAGTCCGAGCCCGGGCTGATGGTCTCGGCCACCGTCGCCTCCGGGTCGAGCTGGGCGCGAAGCTGGTCGAAGTAGGCGATCTGGAGGTTCGTGCCCTGTCTCACCGTGCCGGCATCCGGCTGGAGCGTGCCGAGAATGAGCCGGATGAGAGTCGATTTACCGGCGCCGTTCGGGCCGATGAGGCCGATGCGGTCGCCGCGCATGATGCGCGTCGACAGACCCTTCACGACGGTCCTGTCGCCGAAGCGCTTCGTGACGTCGGTGAGCTCGGCAACGAGCTGGCCGGAGCGCTCGCCGGTGTCCAGGCTGATTTTGACGTTACCGAGCCGGTCGAGACGTTCGGCGCGCTCGACGCGCAGGCGCTCGAGCCGCTTCACGCGTCCTTCGTTACGGGTGCGGCGGGCTTCCACGCCCTTGCGGATCCAGACTTCCTCCTGTGCCCAGAACTTGTCGAAGCGGCGCCGCGCGAGCTCCTCGGCGACGATCTCCCGATCCTTGCGCTCTTCGTAGGCCGCGAAATTTCCCGGGTAGGAGCGCAGGATGCCGCGATCCAGCTCCACGATCCGGCTGGTGGTGCGGTCGAGAAAAGCGCGATCGTGAGTGATGACCAGGGCCGCGGGGACTTTGAGCAGCAGCTCCTCCAGCCGTTCGATGCCTTCGATGTCGAGGTGGTTGGTCGGCTCGTCGAGCAGCAGCAGATCCGGCTGGAGCGTGAAGGCCAATGCCAGGGCGGCTCGCTTGCGCTCCCCACCCGAGCTCGTGGCCGGCGCGCGGCTCTCATCGAGATCGAAGCGGTGCAGGAACTCCGTCAGCCGTGATTCCATTCTCCAGCGCTCGCGTTCATCCGCCCGCATCTCGGAGTAGATGACACCGTTCGCGCCCTCCGCGGCCGCGGCGCGCGCCAACAGGCTCTCACGCAAGGTCTCGGCCGGCGGGAGCGCCGGCTCCTGCTCGACGAAGGCGATGCGAGCCGCGCGCTGCTGTTGTATCTCCCCGTCATCGAGCCGGGCGAGGCCGGCGATGATGCGCAGCAACGAGGACTTCCCCGTGCCGTTGCGGCCGATGAGCCCGAGCCGTTCGCCGTTTTCCACGGCGAATTGGGCGCCATCGAGCAGGGGGCGGTCGCCGAAGGCGAGATGTGCGTCAAGGAGTGTGACGAGAGCCATGGGGCAGTTTGTCCGGATTGGACGTGGGAAGGCAAACACTGTAGAGTGCGCGCGCTGAAATATTCAGGTGCTCGGTCAGCACCTGTTCCGCTCGCAGTCTGTCGTCATTCCGACGCGCTTCGATTCCGCGTTTTAACCCAGCCTCGCATCTGACCGCCGCAGCCATGCCTGACAGGCCGGCCAATGAAGGTCCGCCCGGGGGCCATTTACCTGGCGCTGCCGGGCGAGCTTCAGATTGAGGTTTTTGATGTCATTCGATCTTCTTGGGCTCAAGTCCGAGCTCTTGCGTGCCGTGGCCGACAAGGGCTACGCCACGCCCAGTCCCATTCAGGCCCAGGCCATTCCGGCCGTGCTTTCGGGTCGCGATCTGATCGCCGGAGCGCAGACGGGCACGGGAAAAACCGCCGCCTTCGTGCTCCCTCTGCTGCAGCGGCTGACCTCGGTTGCCCACGACGGCCGCACGCCACGTGCGCTCGTTCTGACGCCGACGCGTGAGTTGGCGGCGCAGGTTGCCGAAAACGCGCGCGACTACGGAAAGTATCTCAACGTTCGCACGGCTGTCGTGTTCGGCGGCGTGAGCATCAATCCGCAGATCGACGCCCTGCGCTCGGGGTGCGATCTGTTGATCGCCACTCCGGGACGCTTGTTGGATCTCGCCGACCAACGCGCCGTCGACCTCCGCAACGTACAGTACTTCGTCCTCGACGAAGCCGACCGCATGCTCGACATGGGCTTCATTCACGCGATCAAGCAGGTTCTCAAGCTGCTGCCGCCCCAGCGCCAGAATCTCATGTTCTCCGCGACCTACTCGGATGAGATTCGCGAGCTGGCGAAGCGCTTCCTGCGCGACCCGGCGACCGTCGAGGTCGCGGCGCGCAACGCCACCGCCGATCGTGTCGAGCAAACGGTCTACCGGGTGCCGAAGGAGCACAAGCGGCACCTGCTGGCGCACCTGATCAACGACGGCAATTGGCATCAGGTCCTGGTGTTCACGCGCACCAAGCACGGTGCCAACCGGCTGGTGCAGCAGCTCGAGGGCGCCGGCGTTCGCTCGGCGGCCATCCATGGCAACAAGAGCCAGGGCGCACGCGTGCGCGCATTGACCGATTTCAAGGACAACCGGATCACGGCCCTGGTGGCGACCGAAGTTGCCGCGCGCGGCCTCGACATCAAGGAGCTGCCGCACGTCGTCAACTATGAGCTGCCGAACGTGCCGGAGGATTACGTACATCGCATTGGACGCACGGCGCGCGCGGGAACCACCGGTTCTGCGCTGTCGCTCGTTTCTCCCGACGAGGCGCCGCTGTTGCGGGATATCGAGCGCCTGTTACGTCGCGCGCTGCCGGTGACCGCGCTGCCGCAATTCCCGATTCCGGCGCAGGCTTCCGGCCCGGGAGAGGGAGACGGGCGGTCGCATTCGCAGGCGGCTCGCGGTGGTGAGCGCCAGGGTCAGAGTCAGCGCCAAGGTCAGAGTCAGCACCAGGGTCAACGTCAGCACCACGGGCAGGGCCAACATCCCGGTCAGGGTCAACGCCACGGGCAGGGCCAACGTGCGGGTCAGGGTCAGGGCCACCGTCACGGACAGGGCCAGCGCCACGGCCACGGGCAGGGGCAAGGCCAGCGCCAGGGACATGGGCAAGGCCATGGCCGGCCCGGATCCGGCGGCGCCTCCCACGGTCAGGGCCGTCCTTCCCGGCAGCGGCGCACCGGCTCGTACTGATCCATCACCCACCGCGGCGACGGACACCGTCGCGGTACGGGCCGCGGGCGCGTGGGAGCGCATTTGCGTCAGCACATGACGGCATTTGCGTCGGCCCATGACAGGAAGGCCATTTGCATTACAGGCGGTGGCTTGAGTAGGCTGCGCGGGTGCGGCACCTGACACCCATGCGGATCCTGTTCGCGTTCCTCGCCCTTCAACTGGCGCTGGGTCTTCAGTTTTCCGTTGCAGCCCCCGCGGTGACACCTCACAGCCCTGCGGCGACACATCACGGCCCGAGTGAGGCCGCCGCTGATCCGTGCCCCTTGCACGGCGCCGCGACGGTGGAAAAGCAGAGCCCGGACAAGCACGACTGCTGCAGCAGGTCTGCCGGCTGTCAGTGCCAATGCGGAACATCCTCCGTCGCCTTCAATGTCGACGCAGCGCGGCCGGTACCGGTCGCGACTCTCGTTCGGTTCCAGCGGGCCATGCGCATGGAAGGCGAGCCCGTCGATCTTCATTTCCGACCTCCCATCGCGCCGTAATCGCCGTAATTGGAGTCGCCGTAATCCCTACGGCTGACGGGCGACGCACCGCCTGACGGCGGCGTCTCACAAGGTTTGTGGTCGATGCGGACATCGACCTCGAGATTGCGATGGACAAGACCTATTTCGAACCGAATCCCCTGGGCAGGGGGCGCCGGCGCTTTGTCTGCGGCCTGTCGGGGCTGCTGGCGGCTGCCGCGTTGCCGCTGCGAGTCACGGCCGAAGGCCGGCTGCCGGAAAAGCCGGGTACGGAACGACCGGGCAGCGACTTTTCGCTGGAAGTGACCCCACGCGAGGTCAACTTCACCGGCGCGCGCCGCACGGCCACGACCGTCAATGGGCAGGTGCCCGGCCCTCTGCTGCGCTGGCGGGAGGGAGACACCGTTACTGTCCGGCTGCGGAACCGGCTCACCGTGCCGACCTCCATTCATTGGCACGGAGTCATCGTTCCCTCGGACATGGACGGAGTGCCCGGTCTGAGCTTCCCCGGCGTGCCGCCGGGCGAGACCTTCGAGTATCGCTTCCGCGTCGAGCAATCCGGCACGTACTGGTATCACAGTCATTCCCGCTTCCAGGAGCAGGTGGGTCTTTACGGCCCCATCGTGATCGAGCCGCGGGGCGGGGAGCGTCACCCCGCCGATCGCGAGCACGTCGTCCTGTTGTCCGACTGGACCGACATGGATCCCGAGCGCCTGTATCGCCGGCTGAAGCTCCAGAGCGACTACTTCAACTACGGCCGGCAGACCGCGGGGGACTTCTTCGATTCCGTACGTCGCGAAGGGCTGAAACAGGCCCTGCAAGAGCGGCGTATGTGGGAGGAGATGCGCATGGATCCCACGGACCTCGCGGACGTCTCGGGTCATACCTACACCTACCTCATGAATGGCGTGACGCCCGCGGCCAACTGGACGGGCTTGTTCCGGCCCGGCGAGCGGGTGCGGTTGCGTTTGATCAATGGCTCGTCCATGAGTTACTTCGATGTCCGCGTCCCCGGTCTGCAACTCGATGTAGTGGCGGCCGACGGGCAGGATGTGGAGCCGGTTCGTGTCGATGAGCTCCGCATTGCCGCCGGCGAGGTTTACGACGTCATTGTTGAGCCACGCGAGGAGAGGGCGTACACGATCTTCGCTCAATCCATCGATCGCTCCGGTTACGCGCGCGGTACGTTGGCTCCACGGTCCGGGATGGAAGCAGAGGTGCCGGCAATGGAGCGGCGCGCGCTTCTGACAATGGCTGACATGGGCATGGGACATGATGCGTCCATGGGGCCCATGGTCGATTCCACGGCCCCGGATCCACGCGAGGATCTCGATGACCCTGGTGTGGGTCTGCGGGACAACGGCCGGCGTGTGCTGACCTACGGGGATCTGCGAACGTTGGGCGGCGCCCTCGATTCGCGTGAGCCGGGACGCGATATCGTGCTGCACCTGACGGGCCACATGGCGCGCTTCGTGTGGTCCTTCGACGGGCAGAAGCTCTCGGAGTCCGTCCCGCTGAAATTCAACTACGGCGAGCGCCTGAGGCTGGTCCTCATCAATGACAGCATGATGAACCATCCCATCCACCTGCACGGCATGTGGGGTGAGGTGGAAGGGCCGGACGGCGCGGTGAGATTCCGCAAGCACACCATCAATGTGCAGCCGGCGCAGAAGCTCAGTTACCGCGTGACCGCGAACGCCATCGGCAGGTGGGCCTACCACTGTCATCTGCTTTACCACATGGAGGCCGGCATGTTCCGCGAAGTGCACGTGGACCCGCCGGAGCACCCATGAGCCGCCGGATCGCCTGCTGGGGGCTGCTGCTCACGGGATCGCCGGCCTTCGCACAAACTCACGTTCCGCCCGATCCGCCGCAGCAATCGATGGGCGACATGACGTACCGGGAAATGGCTGACGTCATGCAGATGGACGATACGCACCGCTTCGGCAAGGTCATGCTCGATCAGCTCGAGTGGCGCGATGCTCCGGGCGGCGCCGACCTGGCGTGGGAGGCGCAAGGTTGGTATGGCGGCGATTACAACAAGCTGTGGGTCAAGACCGAAGGTGAGCGGGTGGCCGGAGTGACCGAGGGAGCCTCGGTGGACCTGTTGGGCGACCGGGTCATTGCGCGTTGGTGGGATGCGCAGGCGGGGCTCCGGCAGGATCTCGGCAAGGGCCCCGCCCGGACCTGGCTGGCCCTGGGATTACAGGGGTTGGCGCCGTACTGGCTCGACGTCGAAGCCACCTTCTACGTGGGCGAGGAAGGGCGCACGGCCCTGCGGCTGAAGACCGACTATGATCTGCTGCTGACGCAGCGGCTCATTCTGCAGCCTCATGGAGAGCTGAATTTTTACGGTAAAGCGGATCCCGAGCGCGGCGTTCGCTCGGGCCTGGACGATCTGGAGCTGAGCCTGCGCTTGCGCTACGAGATCCGTCGCGAGCTCGCTCCTTATGTCGGCGTGGGCTGGTTCAGGCGTGGCGCTCGCGACGAGGCCGAGCTCGTCGCGGGACTGCACGTGTGGTTTTAGTGGAGAATACCTCATGAAACGAGTTTTTTCGGGCTTGCTCTGCTGCGTGGCGGCGACCGCCGTCCTGGCCCACGCGCACTTGAAAACGGCCGTCCCGGCCGACGGGGCGACGGTGAATGCCGCGCCGCCGCAGGTCGTCCTGAATTTCTCCGAGCCCGCGCACCTGACGGCGTGCTGGCTGCAGAAGGAGGACGGTCCGAAGCAGAAGATCGCCGACTTGCCAACGACGCCTTCGGCCCGGATCACCGTGCCGCTGCCGCGGTTGGAGCCGGGAGTCTATGTGCTCAGCTGGCGTGTCGTCGGGGATGACACGCACATCGTGCCGGGCCGGATTCGCTTCACCGTAGCCCCGGCTGGACACTGACGGAGCCGTAGCCGCCCGACATCGACCCGGCCGCAGCCGCTTCCGTAACGGGACCGGCCGTAGCCACCCGACACTGGCCCGATCATTCATGCCCGACATTCTTTCCGGCGTTCTGCGCGCTTTGAGCTTCATGTTGCAGCTTCAGGCAGCCGGCGCCGTGTTCTTTGCGGCCGCGTTCGGGCCGGCGCTGACGATCTCCGCTGCGGGGATCCGTAAGCTGGCGCAAGCCTCGGCCACCATTGCCGTGTGCGTGGTGGCGGTGCAGTACGTGCTCGAGGCCGCGAGGATGGCCGGCGATATGGCGGGGATTTTCGATGATCAACTCCAGGCGCTGGCTTGGGATTCCAACGTCGGAGGCTCGTTCGTCGTGCGGGAGCTGGGACTCCTCCTCATCGTCGCGGGCACGCGCAGGGTAGCGGCCGTGCGCGGGTTTGCTTTGTTGGGTGTGCTGGGAGCGGTGCTCGTCGCGGTCTCGTTCACTTTGATGGGGCACACCGTCCATCACGCGCACCGCCCGATCCTGGCGCCCTTACTCCTGGCGCACCTGCTCATCGTGGCGTTCTGGTTCGGCGCGTTATGGCCGTTGTGCCTGGTCTCGCAGCGGGAGTCGCGGGAGCGGGCCGCGCGAGTCGTCCGCCTGTTCTCCGCCACGGCATTCTGGCTGGTTCCCGTCATTCTCATCGTCGGGGTGGCGATGGCGGCGCTGCTTCTGCCTGATATCGCGGCGCTGCGGCAGCCCTATGGCCGCCTGCTCGTAACGAAGGTGATCCTGTTTGCCGTCCTGATGGCTCTTGCGGCGCTGAACAAGTGGCGGCTCGGTCCCGCCCTGCAGAGCCCCGATCTGCAAGCGGGCCGGGCCTTTCGCGGCGTCGTGATCTCGGAATACGTGATCATCGCCGGGGTGTTGGCCGTTACCGCGGTGATGACGGAGTTTTTCTCGCCGGAATGAGGGAGCCGCGCGGCTGCATGATGGATTGTCGTATGGCGGCGAGGGGTGCCTCGTCCGAAAGCCGTACCGAAGATCCGTCCGGCTCGACTCCCAACTGGCGCCACAAGGACATGAGGTCCGGTTTGATCGGAGTATCCTTCATCTTCGCATAGAGGTCTTCGAGAACGGGGGTGCCGACGGCCGCATCTCCCGTCTTGAAGACGCGCTCGACAGGCCAATCGGTCACGAGTCCGCCGCTCTCGCGCACTATGGCGCGCAGGGCATCCTGTAACCCGTAACGGTTCGCCGTGCGGCGGTGAATCTCGACATCGGCAAGGAGGCAGAACATCGCGCCACCCCAGTAGGTGCGCCCCCAGGTGTGAGTGTGATCGAGCCCTGCGTCGCCCGGTTGCGGCAACCCTCGCGGCATGGAGCGGATTTCCTCGGCCCAGACGTCCGCTTGCGTGCGATTGCCAGCTTGCACGCGTGCAACCCCTTCGACGTAGACAGCAAGCCCCTCCGACAGCCAGGCATGCTCCTCGCCCGTGTCGGGCAAGGCCAGGTGGGTCATCTCGTGCACGAGCACCCAATCGTTGCGCAACTGATCGGCGGTGACGTCGCGTCCCACCTCGACGCGGATGAAACCGCCCTCACGGCCAAAGGTCTTGCCTCCCCGTACGCCGTCTCCTTCCTCCGGAACTACACGGATGTGCAGGGATGTCGTTGGAAACCGATCGTAGTACTGCGCGACGATCTCCGCGGAGCGGATGATCCACGCCGTGATCGCGCCCGATCCGACACGGTAGGTTCCGTCATCCACATCCGCGCGGATGGCGACCCCTGCCGCTTCGAGGTGTTTCGGTGCGGCCGTTGCTTCTGCGCAAGCACAGAGCGTCAGCAACGTCAGGAGCGTAAATCTCATCGGGCTCTTCTCGAAGAGGGCGGATCGCCGATCGCCTCGTGCAGGATGTGGGCCCCGTTCTCGAGCAGGAACGCCCGGAATGCCGTGGGGATCGGGGCCAACTGCTTGTCCCGCAGGTGGATCACATACCAATCGCGGACAATGGGCAAGCCGACGACATCGAGAATGACCAGCTTGCCAGCCGCGAGCTCCAGCCCCACGGTGTGGGAGGAGATGAAGCTGATGCCCATGTCGGCCATGACGGCCTGCTTGATGGTCTCGTTGCTGCTGACCTCCATCGAGACGCGGATCGGGACGCCGCGCTCCTTGAACACCCGCTCCATGGAGGCTCGGGTGCCCGAGCCCGTCTCGCGAATGATGAAGCTTTCCGTGGCGAGCTGACTCAGCTTGAGCCGGCGCCGGTTGGCGAGCGGGTGACGTGGCGAGGCGATGATGACGAGCGGATGCTTGGCGAACGGCTCGGCGATCGTCTCCAGCTCCCGCGGCGGCCGTCCCATGATGACGAGGTCGATCTCGTTCGCGGCCAGCTGTTGGATGATCTCCTGGCGGTTGCCGACCGCGAACTCGATGCTCACCTCCGGATAGGCGGGCCTGAACGCCGACAGCAGGGACGGGGCGAAATATTTCGCCGTGCTCACGGCGCCGAGTTTCAACACTCCGCGCTTCAGGCCCCGCATGGCCGCGAGCGATTCGCCGGCCTGGCGCAGCAGCTCCATGGCCTGGTCGGTGTAACGCAGCAGCTCCACGCCCGCCGGGGCGAGGTGCACCTTGCGCCCGATCTGCTCGAACAGCGGCAGGCCGATTTCCTCCTCCAGGAGCTTCACTTGTTGGGAGACGGCCGGTTGTGTGAGGTGCAGCTCGCGCGCCGCGCGGGTGAACGACAGGTTGCGGGCCACCGCCGCGAATACCCGCAGCTGCCGCAAGGTGAGATTGCGCATGCAGTGACGCTCCTCTTGCCGGCGCGCAGCGCCGCTAAATTTAGCGGGTCGCTTCGACCCGCAGGAAAGGTGGGCGAAGCCCTATATAAGAATCTATTATGCAGAGGCGAATAATATCTAACTAGACCTAATGAGAAGCAAGCGTGACGATCGAGCCACCTGCCAATACCGCACAACGCGAAGGGGATGAGGTATGAAAGTCACCGACGAGCGCGTGACCGCCAAGACCGGAGCCGCCCGCTACAAGGCCGGCGTCCTCAAATACGCGCAGATGGGGTACTGGAATCCCGACTACGCGCCTCAGGACACGGACCTGTTGGCCATGTTCCGCATCACCCCGCAGGAAGGTGTCGAGCCGGAGGAGGCCGCCGCCGCGGTGGCGGGCGAGTCCTCCACCGCGACCTGGACCGTCGTGTGGACCGATCGGTTGACCGCCTGCGAGCGCTATCGCGCCAAGGCCTACCGCGTCGATCCGGTGCCGGGCTCGCCGGGACAGTACTTCGCCTACATCGCCTATGACCTGGATCTGTTCGAGCCGGGCTCCATTGCCAATGTCAGCGCGTCCATCATCGGCAACGTCTTCGGCTTCAAGCCGCTCAAGGCCTTGCGCCTGGAGGACATGCGCTTCCCGATCGCTTATGTGAAGACCTTCGCGGGTCCCCCCACGGGCATCGTCGTGGAGCGGGAGCGGCTGGACAAGTTCGGCCGGCCGCTGCTGGGGGCGACCGTGAAGCCCAAGCTGGGCCTGTCGGGCAAGAACTATGGCCGGGTGGTCTACGAGGCCCTCCGGGGCGGCCTCGACTTCACCAAGGACGACGAGAACATCAACTCGCAGCCGTTCATGCACTGGCGCGACCGCTTTCTCTATTGCATGGAGGCCGTGAACCGCGCGCAGGCGGCGACCGGCGAGGTGAAGGGCACGTACCTCAATGTCACCGCCGGCACCATGGAGGCGATGTACGAGCGGGCGGAGCTCGCCAAGGAGCTGGGCTCGGTCGTTGTCATGATCGACCTGGTGATCGGCTACACCGCAATCCAGTCGATGTCCCAATGGGCGCGCCGCAACGACATGATTCTGCATCTGCACCGGGCGGGGCATTCGACCTACACCCGGCAGAAGACGCACGGCGTGTCCTTCCGCGTCATCTCGAAGTGGATGCGCCTCGCGGGGGTCGACCACATCCACGCCGGAACGGTGGTGGGCAAGCTCGAGGGCGATCCAAATTCGGTACAGGGTTTCTACAACGTGCTCCGCGACGAACACAACGACGTCGATTTGCAGCGCGGCGTGTTTTTCGAGCAGGACTGGGCCGGCTTGCGTGGTGTGATGCCGGTGGCCTCGGGCGGCATTCACGCCGGACAGATGCACCAGCTGCTGCACTACCTCGGCGAGGATGTCGTGCTGCAGTTCGGCGGCGGCACCATCGGCCACCCGATGGGCATTGCGGCCGGGGCCGAAGCGAATCGGGTCGCGTTGGAAGCGATGGTACTGGCGCGCAACGAGGGACGGGACATCTGGAACGAAGGTCCGGACATCCTCGTCAAGGCGGCCCGGCATTGCCTGCCCTTGAAGGCGGCGCTCGATGTCTGGGGCGAGATCACCTTCAACTATGCGAGCACCGATACACCCGACTTCGTTCCAACAGCCACGGCGGCGGCCTGACGGAGACCCCCATGCGACTCACACAAGGCACCTTCTCGTTCCTGCCGGACCTGACCGACGAGCAGATCCGCGCCCAGGTGGAATACTGTCTGGCCAAGGGCTGGGCCGTCGCGATCGAGTACACCGACGACCCGCACCCGCGCAACGCCTACTGGGAGATGTTCGGGCTGCCGATGTTCGACGTGCGCGATGCGGCCGGCGTCATGACAGAGCTGCGCGCCTGCCGCAACACGTTTCCCGAGCACTACATCAAGGTGAACGCCTTCGACTCAACCCACGGCCGTGAGTCGCTGCGATTGTCCTTCATCGTCGGCAGGCCGTCGCGGGAGCCTGGTTTCCGCCTGGAGCGGCAGGAAAGCGCCGGGCGGCGCATTCGCTACACGACCCATTCCTACGCCGTCGATCGCCCCGAGGGCGAGCGCTACTGACGTGAGGCTACTGACGTGAGGCTTTTCCGAGGCACGCATGAGTGCACTGCGCGACCACATGCCCGGTATTGACGGCGGGACGCCCAGCCTCGATCTCGGGGCCGCTTTCCGCGACTCGCACGTCGCCGAGGTGCTGGATGAGCTGGATCGGGAGTTGGTGGGGCTCGTGCCCGTCAAGAGCCGGATCCGTGACATCGCCTCGCTCCTGCTCGTCGATCGCCTGCGCCGCGATCTCGGCCTCAACGCGGGGGCGCCCTCGCTGCACATGTCGTTCACGGGCAACCCCGGCACGGGCAAGACCACAGTTGCCTTGCGCATGGCGCAGATCCTCCATCGCCTCGGGTACGTCCGCAAGGGACAGCTGACCGCGGTGACACGCGATGATCTCGTCGGGCAATACATCGGCCACACGGCGCCGAAGACTCGGGAGGTCCTGAAGCGGGCGATGGGCGGAGTGCTGTTCATCGACGAGGCCTATTACCTCTACCGTCCCGAGAACGAGCGCGACTACGGCCAGGAGTCCATCGAGATCCTGTTGCAGGTGATGGAGAACCAGCGCGAGGACCTGGTCGTGATCCTGGCCGGCTACAAGGACCGCATGGATACGTTCTTCCGCAGCAATCCCGGCCTGTCCTCGCGGATAGCGCACCACATCGAGTTTCCGGACTACAGCGCGGACGAGCTCCTCGCCATCTCACGGCTCATGTTGGAGCGGCTGCAGTATCGCTTCAGTCCCGCGGCCGAGCCGCTGTTTCGCGAATACCTCGAGCGCCGCATGGCGCGGCCCCATTTCGCGAACGCGCGCTCGGTGCGCAACGCGCTCGATCGGGCGCGGCTCAGGCAGGCGAGCCGCCTGTTGGGCGGCAGCGACGCCGTGTCGCGTGAGGACCTCATGACTCTCGACGTGGACGATATCAAGGCCAGCCGCCTCTTCCGGGAGGCGGCGCCACGACTCACGGGGGAAAAACAGTGAATACCAAGACCCTGACACGATTTCTGATCGAGGAGCAGCGGCGTCTGAACGCCGTCGGCGGCAATGGATCGGCTACCGGGAGCTTCACGGCTCTGGTGAACGACGTGCGGCTTGCCTGCAAGCGCATTGCCACGCTCATCGGCAAGGGGCAGCTGGCCAATGCCCTTGGCGATGCCGGCACGGTCAATGCGCAGGGTGAGGCGCAAATGAAGCTCGACGTCATGGCCAACGACATCTTCGTGCGCACCAATGAATGGGGCGGACAGGTTGCGGGCATGCTCTCCGAGGAGCAGGAGGCGCCATACCCGATTCCGTCGGAGTATCCACGCGGCAAGTATCTGCTGCTGTTCGATCCCCTGGACGGATCATCCAACATCGACGTCAACGTGTCCGTCGGCAGCATCTTTTCCGTGCTCCGCTGTCCCGAGGGGGTTTGCGACCCGGCCGAGGAGGATTTCCTCCAACGCGGCGCGACTCAGCTGTGCGCGGGCTATGCGATCTACGGTCCGGCCACGATGCTGGTTCTTTCGACCGGCTGTGGCGTCAACGGCTTTACCCTGGATCGCGAGATCGGCGAGTTCATGCTCACGCACCCCGACCTGCGCATTCCGCAAGAGACCGCCGAGTTCGCCATCAACGCGTCCAACTCCCGGTATTGGGAGCCGGCGATCAAGCGCTATGTGAACGAGTGCCTGGCCGGCAAGAGCGGGCCGCGCGCGCGGGATTTCAACATGCGCTGGATCGCCTCGCTCGTGGCGGAAACCCATCGCATTCTCATGCGCGGCGGAGTGTTCATGTACCCGCGCGACCGCAAGGACCTGACGAAGCCGGGGCGGTTGCGGCTGCTCTACGAGGCGAACCCGATCGCCTTTCTCATCGAGCAGGCCGGCGGCCGGGCCAGCACCGGGGACCGTCCGATCCTGGAGGTGAAGCCGGAAAGCCTGCACCAGCGCATCAGCTTCGTCTTCGGCGCCCGCGCGGAAGTCGAGCGGATCGAGCGCTACCACCGCGACCACAACGAGTTCGAATTCGACGCGCCCCTGTTCGGGACGCGGGGACTGTTCACGACCCACGCCTGAGAGGCGACCCACGAGACGACCCATGGGACGACGTATGAGACGACCCATGCTCCAGAGCCCGCGGAGGTTTTTGTCATGTCGGCCAGACACCCAGTCATTGCAGTGACCGGTTCCTCGGGTGCCGGAACCACCTCGGTCAGCAGGACGTTCGAGCAGATCTTCCGTCGCGACAAAGTGCGCGCCGCGTTCGTGGAGGGCGACAGCTTCCACCGTTACAACCGCACCGAGATGAAGGAGCGGTTGGCGAGCGCGGTGGAGCGGGGCGACCACAGCTTCAGTCATTTCGGGCCCGATGCGAACCTGTTCGTGGAGCTCGAGGAGCTGTTCAGCGGCTATGGTGAAACAGGCCGCGGACGTCTGCGGCACTATCTGCACGACGAGGCCGAGGCGGCACGCTTCGGCCAGCAGCCGGGAACCTTCACGGAATGGGAGGACCTGCCGCAGGACACGGATCTCCTCTTCTATGAGGGGTTGCACGGCGCTGTCGTCACCGACGAGGTCGATGTGGCGCGGCACGTCGATCTGCTGATCGGCGTGACGCCCGTGATCAACCTCGAGTGGATTCAGAAGCTCCACCGGGACAAGGCGACCCGCGGCTATTCGGCGGAAGCGGTGACCGACGTGATCCTGCGGCGGATGAACGACTACGTGAATTACATCTGCCCGCAGTTCTCCCGCACCCACATCAACTTCCAGCGCGTGCCGGTGGTCGACACGTCGAATCCTTTCGTGGCGCGCTTCATTCCCGCGCCGGACGAGTCCTTCCTGGTGATCCGGTTTGCCAATCCGCGGGGGATCGACTTTCCCTACCTGCTGTCCATGCTGCACGATTCCTTCATGTCCCGGTCGAACACCATCGTCTGCCCGGGAGGGAAGATGGACCTGGCCATGCAGCTCATTTTCACGCCCATGATCTGGCGGCTGCTCGAGTGCAAGAAGGAGTCGCAGGCACGGGCCGTGGTCGGGATGTACCGATGAGTTTCGAGGCGCTCATTTTCGATGTCGACGGCACGCTCGCCGACACCGAGGAGCTGCACCGGCAGGCCTTCAACGAAGCCTTCTTCGCCTGCGGCATCGCCTGGCGTTGGGGGCCGGCACTGTACGCCGAGCTGTTGCAGGTCACCGGGGGCAAGGAGCGCATCGCGAGCTACCTCAGCCGCATACAGGTGGCGGCGGCCGAGCGCGGCCGGCTCCTGCGCCTCATCCCGCAGATCCATGCGACGAAGACCCGCCTCTACCGGGAGTTGGTCGCCTTGGGGCATTTGCGGCCGCGCGACGGCGTACGACGCCTGATCAAGGAGGCGCGGCGCGCGGGAGTGAAGGTCGGGATCGCTTCGACCACCTCGCCGGAGAACGTCGAATCGCTCCTGCACGCGAGCTTCGGTCCCGAAGCCCTGCGTTGGTTCGACACGATTGCGACCGGTGACGTAGTCCCGCGCAAGAAGCCCGCGCCGGATATCTATCATTTCGCGCTCGAGCGGCTCCGAGTGCCGGCACATAGGGCCGTCGCCGTCGAGGATTCCGCGATCGGTGTGTTGGCGGCGAAGCGGGCGGGGATCTATACCGTGGCCACCCCCAGCCTGTGGACGATCGGGCAGGATTTTTCGCCGGCCGACCTGGTTCTGACCTCCCTGGCGGACCCCGAGCGGCCCTTGTACGCGACCGACGAGCTGCGCATCGGCGCGCGGTATCTGGGACTGGAGCAGCTGGCCACATTGCACTCGGCGGCACTGCCTCGAGGAGTTGACTCATGCCTGAGCCCGATGTCCTGTCGATGAGAGTTGCGCCATGAGTGCGGTCCCCGATGTCGAGTCCACCGCTGCGCGGCGCGATGTGGTGAATGTCCTGCGCGTGCTCGCGATGGACGCCGTCCAGAAAGCCAACTCCGGTCACCCGGGCATGCCCATGGGCATGGCCGAGATTGCGGCCGTCCTGTGGCGCCGTCACCTGCGTCATAACCCTGCCAATCCGCAGTGGGCGAATCGCGACCGGTTCGTGCTCTCGAACGGCCATGGCTCGATGCTGCTGTACGCGCTGTTGCACCTGACCGGCTACGACCTTCCCATGGCGCAACTGCGGCAGTTCCGGCAGCTGCACTCCCGGACCCCGGGTCATCCCGAGCACGGCGTGACCCCGGGCGCGGAAACGACCACCGGTCCCTTGGGACAGGGCATCTCCAACGCCGTGGGCCTCGCCCTCGCCGAGCAGCTGTTGGCGGCCGAATTCAACAGGCCCGGGTTCGACATCGTCGCGCACTACACGTATGTGTTCCTGGGCGACGGGTGTCTGATGGAGGGCATCTCTCACGAGGCGTGCTCGCTCGCCGGAACGCTCGGCTTGAGCAAGCTCATCGCCTTCTACGACGACAACGGAATCTCCATCGATGGCCCAGTGGAGGGTTGGTTTACCGACGACACGCCGAGCCGCTTCGAAGCCTACGGTTGGCACGTGGTCCGCGCCGTCGACGGCCACGACGGCGAAGCCGTCGACGATGCCATCGAGGCCGCCAAGGCTGACCGCTCGAGGCCGTCGCTCATCTGTTGTCGCACCACGATCGGCAAAGGCGCGCCGACGAAGGCCGGATCGCACGACTCGCACGGTGCGCCGCTCGGAGAGCAGGAAATTGCGGGCGCACGCGCGCAGTTGGGTTGGCCGCACCCGCCATTCGAGGTGCCGCCTGAGATTTATGAGGCCTGGGACGCCCGGGAGGCGGGCGCGATCGCGGAAGGCATGTGGCGCCTGCGGCTCGGGCAGTACACGGAAGCCTACCCCGAGCTCGCTCGAGAGCTGCTTCGTCGCTGGAAAGGCGACCTGCCGGAGTCGTTTGCCACGCAGATGAGAGCGCTACTGACGAAGGTCAGGGCGAAGGCGCAGAGCGTTGCCACCCGGAAGGCGTCCCAGGACACGATCGAAGCCCTGGCGCCGGGGTTGCCGGAGTTGCTGGGCGGCTCCGCGGATCTGGCCGGCTCCAATCTCACTCAGTGGTCGGGATCGCGCGCCGTGACGCGCGGGGGCGGCGGAAACTATATCCATTATGGCGTGCGTGAGTTCGGGATGGCGGCGATCATGAACGGCATCGCGCTGCACGGCGGGTTCATTCCGTACGGCGGGACTTTCCTCACCTTCTCCGACTACAGCCGCAATGCCCTGCGGATGGCGGCGTTGATGCGCATCCGCTCCATCTTCGTGTTCACCCATGACTCCATCGGCCTCGGCGAGGATGGTCCCACGCATCAACCGGTCGAGCAGCTCGCGAGCCTGCGCCTGATTCCGCACCTCGATGTCTGGAGGCCTTGCGACACGCAGGAGACGGCCCTGGCGTGGGCTGCGGCGCTCGAACGCAAGGACGGTCCGACCTGCCTGGTCCTGAGTCGCCAGAGCCTGCCGTTTCAAAAGCGGTTGGACGGAGACATTCGCGCGGGCGGTTATGTGCTCATCGAGCCGACGGAGGCGCCGCGCGCGATCCTCATCGCTACCGGCTCCGAAGTGGCACTTGCCGTCGCGGCACAGACGATTCTGGCGCAGGAGGGTGTTCCCGTGCGGGTTGTTTCCATGCCCTCGACCACGGTGTTCGACCGGCAGTCCGTCCAATACCGTCACAGTGTGCTGCCCCCGCTGTTGCCGTGTGTCGCGGTGGAAGCGGGCGTGTCGGATGCCTGGCACAAGTACGTCGGACGCACGGGCGGCGTGGTTGGTCTGGATCGATTCGGGGAGTCCGCGCCGGCCGGTGTGTTGTTCGATCTCTTCGGCTTCACCGCCCCGCGGGTTGCCGAGGCGGTGAGAGCCGTGCTGATCCGGTAACGCTCCAGGGGCGGGCGGTCACGGACGGGCCGTCTGGCCGAAGAGAATGCGCTTGGATTCTTCGGTCATGACGGTCGGCTGGGTGTTGACTTCCTGCGCCCTGGCGTACGCCCGCACCGTCGCCGGCCGGGCGGCGATGGCTTCGAACCAGCGCTTCAGGTGTGGGAAATCCGTCAGCCTCTGTCCCTGCGCCTCGTGAGGCACGATCCAGGGGTAGGCCGCGATGTCGGCAATGGAGTAGTCGCCGGCGACGAAGGGGCGCTCCGCCAGGCGCTTGTTCAACACTCCGTACAGGCGGTTGGTTTCCTTCGTGTAACGCTCGATCGCGTAAGGAATCTTCTCCGGCGCATAGCGTCCGAAGTGGTGGTTTTGCCCGGCCATGGGGCCGAGGCCGCTCATCTGCCAGAACAGCCACTGCGTGACCTCGACCCGGCCGCGCAGGTCGCTGGGGAGGAGCTTGCCGGTCTTCTCGGCCAGGTACAGCAGGATCGCGCCGGACTCGAACACCGACAGCGGCGCGCCGCCCCCGGCCGGCGCCTGGTCCACGATGGCGGGGATGCGGTTGTTGGGCGAGATCGAGAGGAAGTGCGGGTCGAACTGCTCGCCCTTGGCGATGTTCACCGGCACGATGCGGTAGGGCAGGCCCGTCTCCTCCAGGAACATCGTGATCTTGTGGCCGTTCGGCGTCGTCCAGTAGTACAGGTCGATCATGCCGGCGTCTCCGTAGCGGGGGTGTCCCGGAGCTTGTCATTCCAGCGGCTCCGGGACGACCGCCCGTTAGAGAGAGGCGTCGCGCCTCCTTCGGCCGATCCCGTCAATTCGCGCCGCCGGTTCCGCGGCGGCCGGCTCAGCTGAGCTTGCTGCCGGGCGCGGGTGCCTGTATGGGCTCACCGGATTGCGGGTCCACGGCGAACAGCAGGTCCGACATGTCATCCGCGTGCTCCTCCTCCTTGGCGAGGATGTCCTCCATCAGGATCCGGGAAGTGGGATCGCGGTCGCCGAAGAACCGCACGATCTCGCGGTAAGTCTCGATGGCGATGCGCTCGGCAATGAGGTCCTCGCGAATCATGTCGGTGAGAGAGCTGCCTTCCTTGTACTCGCTGTGGCTGTGCTCCGTGAGAACGGCCGGGTTCATCTCGGGCTTGCCGCCGAGCTGTTTGATGCGCTCGGCGAGGCGGTTCGCGTGCTCCTGCTCCTCGTCGGCGTGCTCCTTGAACTCCGTCTTGGCGGCCTGGGAATGGATGCCGGTGGCCATGAAGTAGTGGAATCGGTAACGCAACACACAGACGAGCTCCGTGGCCAGCGCCTCGTTCAAAATGGTGATCACCTGCTTGCGGTCGAGCTTGTAGTCCTCCGTGACCGCTCCTTCCGTGATGTGGCGGCGGGCGCGCTCGCGGATCTTCTCGATCTGTGTCAAATGGCTCATGGGTATCTCCTCGCGGGTGTGCCGGGGGGCAGCAATTAGCGCGCCCACCCGCGCACGACCGCCCGGGCGCCTTACCCCCTTCGGCACGACAACGGTGCCGCCTGGTGGTACAAACGAGGTATGCCGGAAAATACATCGCAACCTACACCGCTCGCGCGCCTGAACAACGCGGGTTATGCCTTCCTGTCGGCCGTAGAGGCAGCGAGCACGTTTCATCTCGAGCTGGCCCACCTGAATGCGCTCCGCGACGCCTGGTCCCGCCTGCCTTTGGACACTTATCTGCGTGATGGCGGAAAGTACCGTTCCAGGCGCCATAGCTGTTTCATACAGACGTTTTCCTCGGGAGTGTTGTCGGCCGTGCCCCGCCGGCCGCACTGGCAGCCGACGTCCTACAACGCGCTGCACGGGGGCTTGGAGCGCTGGTTCGAGCCGATCGAGCCCGAAGTGCTCACCTCACCGGAGTGGAGCAAGCTGGTGGCGGGCATCGGCACGCTTTTCGCCCAGGCCCGCCCGGTCGACCAGTGGTTCGTCGAAGCGCACCAGTTCCGTATCGACACGGCGAACGGCATCGGCCGGCCTACGCCGGAAGGAGCGCATCGCGACGGCGTCGACTTCGTCGCAGTGATTCTCGCCGCGCGGCGTAATGTACGGGGCGGCGAGACCCACGTATTCGAGGCCTCGGGACCTGCCGGAGTCCGGTTTACGATGCAGGAGCCGTGGTCGATGCTTCTGATGGACGACGCCCGGGTGATCCACGAGACGACCCCGATCCAACCGGATCCCGATCACGGGTACCGCGATACCCTGGTGCTGACCTATCGGGCGAAGGGATTTCAAGCCCCGGAGGGTTGACCGTCGATCCAGGTCTCCAGGATGTTGAGGTCGTCGTCGGCCAGCGCCAGGTTGGCGCGATAACCGGCGCGGATGCGGCCGACGTCGGTTGCGAGTCCAAGAAATTCCGCGGGATGGCGGCTCGCCATCCGAACGGCTTCGGGCAAGGGCAGGCGCAGGAGACCGACGGCATTGCGCACGCAGCTCGCCATGTCGATGTTGGAGCCGGCAAGGCGGCCGTCCTCATCGAAACAGGCAGTGCCCGAGACGGTGATCGTCCGCCCCTGAAGATTGAATGAGGTGTTGGTCGTCCCGACGCTCGGCATCGCGTCGGTGACGAGCATGAAGCGATCATGCGGCTTGCACCGCAACGCAATGCGCAAGACCACGGGGCTCGTGTGCTTGCCGTCGACGATGATGCCACACCAGCTGCTTTGGTCATCGAGCGCCGCGCCGACCACGCCCGGCTCGCGACCCGTGAGCTGTGACATCGCGTTGAAGAGGTGGGTGAAGCCCGTGAGGCCGTGAGCGAGCGCCGCCGCGACTTCTTCGTAAGTCGCATCGGTGTGTCCCGCTGAGACGATGACACCCAACTTCACGAGCTTCTGGATGATCTGCGGCGTGGTCATCTCCGGCGCGAGCGTGACGAGCGTCTTGCCTCCGCGCAGCGCTGTCAGGAGGCCGATGGCGCTCGTGTCGAGTCCGCGGAGCTTCGTGGGATCATGGATTCCCTTGCGAGCGACGTTCAGGAAAGGACCTTCGATATGGATGCCGAGCACCCCTGGGACTCCAGCCTGGATCGCCTGTTGGACCGCTTCGATGGCGCGCGCGACGACATCCAGGTCGTCGCTGATCAGGGTAGGGAGGAATCCCGTCGTGCCGAACTTCCGATGGGCCCGGCCGATGGTCCGTAGGGTCTCCACGGTCGGCGCGTCGTTGAATAGAACGCCCCCGCCACCATTGACCTGGGAATCGATGAAGCCCGGCAACAGCAGCCTGCCGTGTAAGTCGTGGCGAGTCGCTGCGTTGCACCGGGGATCGGACTCGGCGATCACGGCGGTTATCCGGCCTCTCTCGACCAGCACACAATGGCCTTCGAGCAAGACGTCATCGCTCAGGATCCGCCCGTTCACGAGTGCCAGCCTCATCAGACGGTCTTCCTGACGCCAGGTCTGGTCAGGCGTTGCCTGCGTTGACCAACAGTCGCTGCAGCCGGGAGGCGTACGGACGCAGGTACTGTGTGAAATGCTGATGCCTGTCGACGGAGCTCGTCTCAACCGTCGGCATGCAGGACTCCACGAAGGGCAGCTCGATATAGTCGAGCAGTCGGCGCGTCTCCCCCGAAGGGTTCGCGACGAGAGCCTCGTAGCGCAGGCTGTGGCAGCCCAGGTCGAGCTCGCGATGGTAGTGATCGAGCAGCTCGCTCACCGCCGCCAGATGATGTGCCGTGTCCTCGAGCCTGTAGCCGCAGTTGAAGCCGTGCCGTACGTCGTTTGCCATCATGGATACGCACACATCCAGCGGGTGACGCGACACATGGACGATCTTCGCAAGCGGAAAGGCCATTTTTACCAGAGGCAGATATACCTCGTTGAAGGGTGTGCGGTCGATGAAGTACCGCTTCCCGCCGGCCGTCAGCCCGTAACGTTCAGCCCGGGCGAGGTAGTGATCACGCAGCACCGCGGCGGCGTAATGCCGGTCCGCGGTCCAACTGTGTGCGAGATTGTCGGGAAAGGGTTGCTGCGAGGGCAGGAGATCGCTGGCGACCTTGCGCAGCTCGCCGAGGAAGGGCAACTCGCCGCCGGCCGTAACCGCCGGGTGCCGGGCGAGGATCGCTTCGACCCATTTAGCGCCCGAGCGCGGCGCGCCGACGAGGAAGATCGGCTGTGGCAGGTCTGCTCGCAGCGCCGCCCGCGGCAGTCGCGCGAGGTTCTCGCGGTTGAAGAACTGCTTGAATCGACCGAACAAGGCTTCTACGGCCTCGCCTTTGTAAGGGGGGCCATTCGCTTCGGTGGCGAGCTTGCGCTGGCCGGCTCCGTAATCCTGCCAGGCCTGATCGTATTTCCCCAGGCGCTCGTGGAGCCGCCCACGCATCAACAGACCCGTGCCGCTGAGATTCTTCGCAGCGTCGAGGAGGGCGAGCGCTGCTTCGGCGCGGCCTGTTCTGCTGAGATGACTGGCGCGTGGAAGGTTGAGATCCTCGGGCGCCGCCAGTGCCGCGGCCCGTTCGAGAAGCTCGGCCGCCTGGTCGGGCTCGGCCGCCGAAGACCACGACACCAGAGTCTGGACATCGTTTGGCGCAAGCTCGTGCGCGCGCGCGAAGAAGCTTTGCGCTTCTTCCCGGCGCCCTTGCTTCAGCAGGTTGTCGGCGAGGCTGACGTGGAATCCGGGCGGCTTCCCGTCGAGCTCCAGCGCGCGCCGCAGATGCCGCTCGCCCGCCTTCAAGTCGCCGGCGTCCGACAGCAGGCGGCCGAGGACATGGTTGGCCTGGGGATTGTCGGGGTTCACACGCATCGCGTTGCGCGTCACCTGTTCGGCGTCGGCTGCCTTGCCGTGCGTGAGGAGGAGCTGAATCAACTCGTTGTGCGCCCAATCGGCGCGCGGGTTGATGCCGATGACGGTGTCGAGCGTGCGAGCCGCTTCGCCCAGCTGTCCGCGGTGCTTCTGGATGAGGTACCGCACTTCCAGGGCGTTGATGTCGCGGCCGGCGGTCTTCAGGCGCTCTTCCATCGCCAGCTCGGCAGTTCGCAGCTCGCTGCGCGCCAACGCCTCGCGAGCGCGCAGCACCAGGGGGTGAACTGATTCGGCCATGTGGGAAATCCAGTGATCGCGAATGCAGCCGGCGCTGCGGAGGGCGGCTATGGTGCCTGCTGCGCGCGCGCTTGTTTAGTCCCCAGGGGTGGCGGCATGCCGGCTCGGCTCGGATCGCCGTCGGGAATCGTTGCATTACGGCCCACGGCCGTTAGACTGCGCATCGCGCTTTGACCGGGGGTCGGTTTGAGCGCTACAGCGCTGCGCGCCGCTCGCGTTGCGCAAAAGACACAGCATTGCGCCAGGGCGTTTCGCACAGTGACGAGCGATTCATATTTCCTTTCCCCGCACGTGCACGTCTGCCTCGCCGGCCGGCAGGTCGTGCTGCTGGATTTGGAGCGCGACAAGTATCTGGCGATCGAGCAGACCCAGCCGCTGGCGCGTTGGGTCCGGGGTTGGCCGGCGCCCCCGGGCGATGGCGCCGCTGCCGCCGCCGAGAACGGCTTGCTGGCGAAAATGCTCGCACAAGGCCTGCTGGTTACCGATCCGCTGGTGGGCAAGGAAGCCGCGCCCGTCGTGACGGAACGAGCGCACACGGCCGTGGTCGAATTCGACCTGGATGTGCACACGCCCGTGCGCTTTGCGCAGCTGCGCCATTTGTTCGCCGCCTACCTGGGAGCGCGCTGGGCGTTGCGGCATTGGCCGATCAAGAAGGTGATCCAGGTTGCCCGGGAGCGCAAGCCGGGCGTATCTGCGGCAGCGTGGGATATGAAGGCCGTGCGCACGCTCGTCATGGCCTTCGTGCAGCTGCGGCCGCTGTTTTACGGCGCCCAGGGCGCGTGCCTGCTCGACTCGCTCACCCTGATCCGTTTTCTGGCGCGCTATGGCCTGCAGCCGCAGTGGATCTTTGGCGTGAAGACCGACCCGTTCTATGCGCACTGCTGGGTGCAGCACGACGGCTATGTTCTCAACGATACCCCGGACTACATCAAGGGGTTCACGCCGATCCTGGTTGTTTGAAATTGTAAGAGAGCGGCCGTGTTCAGTTACCTCGCACTCGTATGGCACGTTGAAGATCCCGCGTCGCGGGAAACGGCGCGGCGTCTCATCGAGCGGCACGACGCGCAAACGCCCGACTGGCGGACGGTCGTGCGTGGCAACGGCCTGTACGTCGGCTGTACCGGTATCAGGCCCGGCGCCAGTGAGCCCTACACGCTGCACGGTGGCGCCGGGGCCATCCTCGGTACGCTATTTGAACGACCGTCCAACGATCAGTCGGCCGCGGCGCCCCGGATCCTGGATGCGGCACGCACCGACGCGATCTTGCGTACCCGGGGTCGAGACCTCGTCGAGCGGTACTGGGGACGATATGTCGCATTCCTGCACGACGGGCCGGAGGCCACGAGCCGGATCCTGCGCGATCCTTCGGGCGGCTTGCCGTGCTTGAGCGTGCGTTTTGGCGGCGTGCGGTTGTTTTTCTCCGCGATGCACGTGATCCAACACCTGGGTCTCGGTCCCTTCGACGTGGATTGGGGATATCTCGCGGCGTCGGTTTGCTTGATGCGGGGCCATACGTCCGCGACGGCGCTGCGCGGAGTCTCCCACGTGCTGGGCGGGGAGTGCGTGACGCTGCGCGAGAACCGGGCGACCAGCACGTTTTACTGGGATGCCCTGCAGATCGCCGCCTCGAATCCCATCGAGGATCCCGTCGATGCCGCCCGGCAGTTGCGTGATCGTGTCATGGACTCGGTGCGCGCGTGGGCGTCGTGTTACGACGGAATCCTGCTGTCGCTGTCGGGTGGGCTCGACTCCTCGATCGTGTATGCGGCGCTTCGCGATACGCCGGCGAAAGAGCGGCTGACCTGCTTTCACTACTATCCGACCGGGTCCGACATGGATGAGCGGCATTTCGCGCGGGATGTGGCGCGATCCGGCGGCAGCGCGCTGCTCGAGCGGCCGCGGGACTCGGCCCTGAGCCTGGAGCCGCTCCTGGGGGTGGAAGCCTCTCATGAGCCCGCCAACTACCTCTATTACCTGGAGCACAGCCGCCTCGATGCCGAGCTGGCCGCGGAGCGCGGCGCCAGCGCCGCCTTCATCGGCTGGGGTGGGGACCAGCTCTTCTACCAGGAGCGGGCCGCCTTCGCGGCGGGTGATTACCTGCAGAGGCGGGGACTGCGGCCGCGCCTGTTCCGGGTCGCGCTGGCTGCCGCGCAAATGGACCGGGTCTCGGTCTGGCAGGTGCTGCGAGCGGCATTCGTTCAGCAGCGCCTGCAGTATCGCTGGAGTCTGCGCGCCGAAGTCGCGAAGTATCGCCCGCTGATTCGTCCGGAGGTGCTGGATGAGGTCTACGGAAGCGACCTGTACGTCCATCCGCTGCTCAGCGATGCGCGCGGCACTGCGAGCGGCAAGCTCTGGCACGCCTTTCAACTGAGCACCCCGTGGGAGTTCTACGACCCGCTCGGGCGCCCGGATGACCCGGAGCGCGTCGCGCCGCTGTATTCCCAGCAGGTGATCGAGCTGTGCCTGCGGATACCGGTGGATGTGCTCACCCAGGGGGGCTGGGACCGGGCCATCGCGCGTCGCGCGTTCCACCGGGAGCTGCCGCGCGGAGTCGCCAATCGCCGCGAAAAAGGCGGAATCGAGTGGCACGTGCGGGGAATCCTCGAGCACAACGCGGCCTTCGTGCGGGAGCTGCTCCTCGACGGCGAGCTGGTGCGCGCGGGGGTCGTCGACCGTCCGAAACTGGCAACAGCTTTGTCTGGCAAAGCAAGCCCGCTGCGGCCCAGCATCGGCGAGCTCCTGGACTTCCTCGGAATCGAGGCCTGGTTGCGGCGCTGGCGCAACCAGGGCTGGCGCGCCGCGGCCTGAAGTCTCATCATCATGGAGGAGCGAGAGTGCCGCACGACGCGCAGGCCTTTTGTAAGCAGCCACGCAAGATATCGCGCTCGTGCGCTCGCACACGTGGCACACTGGCCGCAGTGACAGGGAGCATGGACAGCGCGACTCGGAGCGACGGGCAGGACAGCGCCGGTTTGCCGGAAGCCGTCCGCGGTTGCGTGCTGAAACTGGTGCTGCTCGCTGCGCTGTGCGGCGGGTCCGCCGCCTGGGCCGCCGCGCCCCGAGTCCGGTTCAACCTGCCCGCGGAAGCCTTTCCCAAGGCCATTCTCGAGTTCTATCACCAGTCGAAGATCGAGGTCCTGTTCCTTGCCAATGACAGCCTGCGCAAGATCCGCACCCAGCCGGTGAGCGGCGAGCTCGAGCCGAGTGAGGCGCTCGAGCGGATGTTGCAAGGCACGGGCCTGACCTTCGATTTCGATTCCCCTAATTCGGTCATCATCCGGCAGCCGCGGGCCGTGAGCGCGCCGCCGTCCTCCGTGGCTACGCAAGCGCCCGTTCCTTCCGTGCACCACGAGGCTTCCGCCGAGCTGTTGCCCGTGCGCGAGGCGAAGATGGAGCAGGTCGTCGTGACCGGCAGCCTGATTCATGGCGCGATCGACGTGGTGGCTCCCCTCATGTACGTCACGAAGGCGGACATCGAGCGCGCCAGTTATCCGACCGTGCAGGATGCGTTGTACAACCTGCCGCTCAACTCATTGAACGCGCCCCGCGAGGATTACGGCCTCAACAACAATTACAACTACGGATCGGGTGTCAACCTGCGCGGCCTCGGCGTGGGCGCGACCCTGGTCCTCGTCAACGGACATCGGCAGCCGCTCTCGGGACTGAACGGCGACTTCGTCGACGTCTCCAACATTCCGGCCGCCGCCATCGAGCGCATCGAGGTGCTGCCGGACGGCTCCTCGGCGCTTTACGGCTCTGACGCGATCGCCGGTGTGGTGAACATCATTCTGCGTGACGACTTCCAGGGAGCCGAAACCACGGCCCGCTTCGGCGGCGCGCCCGGTGGGCACGATGAGACGATGGCCTCGCAGCTCCTCGGCACGCACTGGGATTCGGGCAAGGCCCTGCTCGTGTATCAGTATTCGGACGCCACCGCCCTGGCGGCCTCCGCTCGCGGCTATGCGGCGAACGCCGACAAGCTGCCTTACGGCGGTGCGGATTATCGCAGCTTCTACGGCTCACCCGGCAACGTTCTCGACCCGAGCACGCTCCAGCCGGCCTATGGCATCACAGCCGGCGGCGGGCTGTCGGGGACCCTCAACCTGGAGAATCAGTTCGCCCGCTACCAGCTGTTTCCACAACGGACCCAACACAGCTTCTACGGAACGGCGACGCAGGAGGCGGGCGACGGTGTCGAGCTCTTCGCGGAGGCCCGTTTCACTGCCCGCGACACACACGTTCAGCGTCTCCCGGAGACGGATCTGTTGTCGGTGCCAGCCTCGAATCCCTATTTCGTGGAGGCTTTCCCGGGCACCTCGACCACCGAGGTGGCGTACAGCTTCCTGCGCGCGTTCGGCCCGACTACGTTCTCCGCGTGGACCCACAACTTCATGGGAACCTTGGGGGCGCGCTTCAAACTGGGTGGCGACTGGCAGGCGACACTGGCGGAGTCGTACGGACGCGAGACGCTGTTCGACGATCAATACAACAACGCCGATTCTGAAAGGTTGTCCGCCGCGCTGGCCGATT
>DASZVD010000353.1:0-11225 GCA_035547375.1 Steroidobacteraceae bacterium | reverse complement strand
ACCATGTTGTAGGTCGCGATGACCCCGACGAGCTCCACGACTCGGCGCTCGTCCTGCAAGAGGGTCCGCACCCGCTCGAAAGTCGCCTCGCGGACTTTCACGGCGCGAGTCATCTCGACTGTCAGCTGCAGGACCCCCGCTTCCACTTCATCGAACTCGGCGGGAATTACTCCCGGGGCGAGCTGGCGCAGCGCGATCACCTGCGCCTCCGTGGCGCCGGCGCCACGCCACTCGGGCTCGTGCTGCTCGAATTCATACTCCGCACCGTTCAGCACCGCCACGGCGCACACCGCCAGCTCCCGCAGCTTGGGCTCCAGGGCGAGATCCTGCCGGACCGCCCCGAGATGCGCGTTCCAGCCCCGCGCGAAAGGCGGACTGTTCAACAGCACGCGATCCAGGTTCAGCAGCTTCCCACCGCGGCGCGCGCGGATGCCGGCGACCAGCTCCGATTCCTCCGGGGTGGACCCCGCCGACACATGAGACACTCGACTCATCGTCACTTCACCTGCACGACGGGATTCGTCAGGGTGCCGATCCGCTCGATGCTCACCGAGACGGGTCCGCCCAACCTGTTGAGGTCGATGTTCTGCACGGCGCCGCCGCCCGCCGACTTCGCCAGGGCGGTACCCATCGACACGATGTCGCCGGGCCACAAGGTGAGATACTCCGACAGGAAAGCGAGCACCTCGGGCACCTTGTGGGTCAGGTTGGCGGTGGTGTCCTCGGTCACCAGCCGGTCCTTGTGCAGACACTTCACTCCCAGGTCGTGCGGATCGGGAATCTCGTCACGCGTGACGAGCCAAGGCCCCATGCAGGCGAACGTGTCGGTGCACTTGTAACGTCCCGGATAGCTGACCCAGGTATCGACGTACTCGATCTGGCCCGGGTCATCACCCTTCGGGTAGATCGCGCGATACTGGAACGTGTCCTCGCTCCGCATGGTGGGCGAGGTGATGTCGTTGTGGATGGTGTAGCCGAACACATAGTCGTAGGCAGCCGCGGTACTGATCGATTTCGCGGTCTTGCCAATGACCACCGCCAGCTCCGGCTCGGGATGCGTACGTCCATAGCGCGGCTTGCACTCGATCGCGCCACCATGCCCCACGAGCGCGCTCGCCGTCTTCGTGAACATCGCGGGATGCTTGGGGCCGCGCAGAATGCGCTCGCTGTTGGCGCTGTTGTTCAGCGCCAGGCAGCAGATCTTGGAAGGACGGCGCACGGGCGGCTGCCAGGTGACCGAGTCCGGCGCAAAGAGCTCTACGCCACGTGGGTTCGCGGCAGCGCGGTCGATAGCGGCGCGCACCGTTGCCAACGTAACCCGCTCGCTCTCGATGAGCTCGAGAAGGCTCCGCGGCACATCCCCCTCAGGCACGCCGTGATGACGCAGGGCCGAGGAGAGATCGAGGAGATCGCCCCCGTCGAGGAGTACACCGATCCGATCGAAGTCCGCCGCGCGGAAGCTGGCAAGTTTCATGCACTGAAGCGAATCGTTTGCGCCCGCTTCAGTGTAGCCCAATCCCGACTGGGGACGATCCTTGCCGGACTCCAACGGCCTCGTGGGAGGCGCAGCAACTGGCCGGGTCGAGATACCGGTCGTGCAATCGGCAAATGCCGTCCGCGGCCCGCACGGCCCCAAATGCGGAGCCCAGCGTCCGCATGCCTGGAAGGTGCGCCTCGACTTCACGAGGCGTACCGCGGAAGTGGACGCAATTCGCGCAGGAGCGCGCCGCCGTCGCGCTCATTGCCCGAGCTTCGTCCAGAAGTCCACGAACACCTGGGTCGAGAGCACATAGCCCAGGACGATGTTGATCACCACGCCCGTGGTGAACGCATAGAACGGCTTACTCCCGACCGACACGAACTCGCGGAAGCGAGTGGTGAGTCCGATAGCCAGGAACGCGAAGGTAAACGCCCAGGTACGCAGAGCCTGCAACGGCGCAACCAGGGTCGGCTGCACGATCTTCTTGTAGTCCGCGTAGCTGTAGCCGTGCGCGACGATCGTGATGATCGCCGACGCGATCAGGAAACCCAGCACGAACTTCGGGAAGCGCCGCCAGATCTCCATCGGGCTCGGCTTCGACTCGATGCCCGTGCGCTCCCACTTCGTCGTGGCGACGATGGCCAGCACGAAGGCCCAGACTCCGATCCAGACGTCACGGCCGATTACCTTCATGAGAGTGAAGGAGTTGACGGCCGCATCCGCGGTGCCCTCGATGCCCGGCACGTGCCCCGCATAGCCGCCATACGCCTGTGCCGCGGCGAGACCCGCCGCGTCCGCGAATTCAGACGTGCCGATCCAGGCACCCGCCACACCGGTGGGCAGGCTCAACGCCCGCGCCGCCAACGGCAGCACGAAGATCGTGACGATCGCCCAGAAGATGACCAGCGAGATCGCGATCGACGCGTGCTCGCGCTTCGCCCCGACGGCGCCGGCGGTGGCAATCGCACCCGAGACACCGCACACCGCACCGCCCGTGCCGAGGGTGGCGGCCAGGCGCCGGTCGAGACCCAGCTTGACGCCGGTGAAATAGATCACCCCGAAGGTCGCAAGTGACACGATGCCCGCCTGCAGGATCGCAACAGGCCCCGCCCACGCGATCAGCGCCAGCGGGACGCCAGCGCCCAGCAACACGATGCCCGTCTTGATGTAGAACTCGACACGCAGCCCGGCGTCAGCCCACTTCGGCGCTCCGACGGTGTTGGAAATCAACAGGCCCAGCGCCAGCGCCACCAGTGGCGGCTCGAGGTTATAGTGCGACGCCTGATCCCACTGTCCCAGGAAATACAGGATCAGCGTGACGCCATACACCAAAGCGAACGCAGGCAGAAAGCGCGACAGTTTATAGCCCAGCGCGCTCGCCCCGATTCCGAGCAACACCGACCACAACACGAACAGCGCCGCGTACTGCGACGCGTGCTCGCTCAGCTGCCTGAACGCTGCGCCCAGCGTGCTCCACTTCGTCGGTGCCACGGCGACCCACTTGATGCTGCTGCCGTTGGCGGCCAGCAGGACGGCGGCCACGACCAGTCCGAGACCGATCCAGATCGCCCACCAATCCTCTTGTCGTAACAGCGTCGCGGCGGATTCGCGCTGCAGGGCCTGGCCCCGATCTCGTATAGCTTCAGCCATGGGAGCTCTCGTCATGGATCACGGACAGCGCCGGCAGAATAGGCCAACCGCGCTGGCGCCACCAGTACCTCAGGGCCGGCCTGTCAGTTTTGGTTGTTTCATAACCGGCAGGCCTATGTTGATAACAGTTGGATCGGCCCCGCACATCGGCCACAATACACCGCCAGTACCCCAAGTGAATGACAACGGCAATCCCATGAAGCTTCCCAACGCCCTGGCTTGCGTGGCCGCGACCGGCCTGTGCCTGCTCAGCCCCGCCTCCCGGGCCCAAAGTCTCCCGGCCGTCGTCGCCGACGAGACGCCCAGCCTGGTCGAGACGTACAAGGTCCTCCACGCGCACCCGGAGCTGTCCCACCACGAAGAGCACACTTCAGCGCTGCTGGCGGAGGCGCTCCGCAAAGCGGGCTACACCGTGACCGAGCACATCGGCAAATACCCGGACGGGAGCCAGGCGTACGGTATCGTCGCGATCCTGGAGAACGGGAAAGGGCCCCGCCTGCTCATTCGTTCCGACATGGATGCGCTGCCCGTCATTGAGGAGACAGGACTGGATTACGCCAGCCGGGTGCGGACCCGGAACGCGAGCGGCCAGGAGGTGGGTGTCATGCACGCTTGCGGTCACGACGTGCACATGACCAACCTGATCGGGACCGCACGCGCGCTCGCCGCATTGAAAAAGCAGTGGCACGGCACGGTCATGCTGATCGGCCAGCCTTCCGAGGAAACCATCGACGGCGCGCAAGCCATGCTGGCCGACAATCTCTACCAGCGCTTTGGAACTCCGGACCTGGTGATCGGGCTCCATGACACCAACACGCGCGCGGCCGGAACCGTCGCGGTCACGAGCGGCGCCGCAATGGCGGGCAGCACCTCCATGGATGTCATCATGCGCGGCATCGGCGGTCACGGCGCCCGCCCACAGGAGGGCAAGGATCCGATCGTCATGGCCGGCGAATTCATCGTGCAGCTGCAAACCATCGTCAGCCGCCAGGTGAATCCGGGCGATCCTGCGGTCGTCACCGTCGGTGACATCCACGGCGGCACCAAGCGCAACATCATCCCGGACGAAGTCAAAATGGAGCTGACCACCCGCTACTTCAGCGACGCGGCACGCCAGACGATCGTCGAGGGAGTGCGGCACACCGCACAAGGCGTAGCGTTGTCGGCGGGAGTACCCGCCGACCGCTCGCCCATCGTCACGGTGCAGGATAAGGAGTCAACGCCGGTCACTTACAACGACCCCGCGCTGACGGCACGGGTCAAGGCGGCGCTCGTCAAAGCCCTCGGCCCACGGAATGTCTTCGACGAAGACCCCATCATGGCGAGCGAGGATTTCGGCACCTTCGGCCTCGAAGGTCACAGGATTCCGACGGTGTTGTTTTGGCTGGGCGCGGTGGAGCCTGCGAAATACGCCGCCGCCCGTGCCCAGGGCAAGCTGACGGCGGGCCTGCACACCAGCCGGTTCGCGCCCGACCCGGAGCTCACCTTGCGCACCGGCGTGACCGCGATGACGTCCGTTGCGCTCTCCCTGCTGAAGTAACGGCGGGCAGTCGGACCTCGGACCCGGGCTCGCCCGCCGCGGCCGACTCGATCCGGCAGGCCGCTAATTCACGTGGATCTCGCTCTCCAACCAGCGAGCGGCCTGGTTGGGCGAGATCCGATCGCTGTCGCGATCCACCATGTAGTTGGCCTGCCGCATCGCGTCGATGGGAATCGCGCCCACCAACGGCCGCAGGGCACGCAGTAACACAGGGTCCGAGGCACGCGCGGGCGAGATGAGCACGATCGCGTCGTACGGCGGAATCACCTGCAGCGGATCTTCCAGGACGACGAGGTCGTACGCGCGGATGCGGCCGTCGCTGGAAGCAGCCGAGATCACGTCCACCGCCTTCGAGGCCACCGCCTTGTACAGAAAGGTCGGCTGGAACTGCCGCTGCTCGCGAAAACGCAGGCCGTAGCGGTCCCGCAGCGCCGCCCACTCGGACCGTGCGAAGAACTCGAAGTCCCCGCCAAGGCGCAACTCGGGCGCGTGCCGGGCGAGGTCCGCGATCGTCCGTATCCCGAGCGCCTCGGCCTGATCCCGGCGCATGGCGAGGGCATAGGCATTCTCGAACCCCAGCGCGCCGAGCAACACCACGCCGTGAGCCCTGCGAAGCTGCACGGCCATCTCCCGCAGCATTTCCTTCCGGGGAAGGGAATCATGACGATTCATGACCGTCGTCCAGACCGTGCCGGAGTAATCGATGTAGGCATCGATACCGTTGTTGGCGAGCGCCCGGAAGGCAAAGACCGACCCCAGATCCACACGGGCCGTTGCGGCGGAGCCTGCCTTGTGGATGCGATCGGTCATGACCGCCGCAAGAATGTATTGCTCGGCGAAATTCTTGGCGCCGACCACGTAGGCCTGCTGTCCGGACGCGGCCAGGGAGCCCACTCCCGCAGCGCCCACGCCCGCGAGCAGCACACCGAGACCAAGCCACGCCAGGCGCGGCCGCCGGGTAGCCACCCCCACTTCGATGAGCCCCAACAGCTGATCGGCGACCAGCGCCAGCACCACGGCCGCGAGACAGCCAAACAGCACTGACACCCAGTCCTCGACCTGCAATCCGGAGAAAATGTAGTTGCCCAGGCTCGTCTGCCCGACGGGAGTCGACAGTGTTGCGCCGCCGATCACCCACACGGCCGCGGTCCGCACACCAGCCATGATCACCGGCGCGGCCAGCGGCAGCTCGATCCGCAGCAGCCGCTGGCGGTTGGTCATGCCGACACCCCGCGCAGCCTCGATGACCGCCGGATCGACGTTGGTGAGCCCCGTTATGCCATTGCGGAGAATCGGCAACATCGAATAGAGCGTCAGTGCCAAGAGCGACGGCAGGAACCCGAGCGCGGAGAAACCGTGACCGAACAGCTTCGCCCAGCCGGCCGACACGGCCAGCAGCAGCGGATAGAACAGGGCCAACAGGGCCAGGCTCGGCACGGTCTGCACGACGCTCGCGAAGCCGAGCACCGGCCAGCGGATGCGCGCATTCCGACTCGCGAGCACCACGAGCGGCAAGCTGATGAGAAAGCCCAGCGACAGCGCGGCGGCACTCAGCAGTACATGTTGCCCGAGGTAGTCCGGCAGCAGGCGTGCTGCAGCGGCGAAACGCTCATGCACGCCGGTTTCGTTCCTGAAGCAGGATGCGGACGCGCTCCGCTTGCCGGCGCGGCATGTCCATCAATGCGCGTACGCCGGCGTCAGGGTGCACATTCACCAACTCCTGCGGCTCCCCGTCGGCGACGATCTCGCCCTGACGCACGACGATGATGCGGTCGCCCAAGAGCACTGCCTCCATTACATCGTGCGTCACCATGACAGTAGTCAAGCCCATGGTCTCGTGCAGGCGCCGGTACTCGGAGCCGAGCGTGTCGCGCGTTACCGGGTCGAGAGCCCCAAACGGCTCGTCCATGAGCATGATCGACGGCCGTGCTGCAAGCGCCCGCGCCACACCGACACGCTGCTGCTGTCCACCAGACAGCTCCGAGGGCATGCGATTCAGATAGCTCCGGGGTAAGGCGACGAGGTCGATCAACTCCGCCGTGCGCGCCTCGATCTCCGCCGGCCGCCATCCGAGCAGCAGCGGCGTGATGCCGATGTTCTCCGCGACGCTCATGTGCGGAAACAGGCCGATGCCCTGAAACACATAGCCGATGCGACGGCGCAGGCTGTAGCCCACCATGCCCTGGACCGATTCGCCGGCCACACTCACGGTGCCCTGGTCGGGCTCGATGAGGCGGTTGATCATCTTCAGCAGTGTCGTCTTGCCCGAGCCCGAGTCACCGACGAGCGCCACGAAAGCCCGGGAGGCAACCTCGAAACTGACGTCGCGAACCGCGAAATCGCGTCCCTCGGCAAACGACTTCGACACACCCTGGAAACGGATCATGCAGTGACTGGCGTCGGTGCGGGTTGGCCGGCAGTGTATAGGATCGCCGCTAATCGGCATAATGAAGCGTCCGGGCCGCCACAGCGTAGCAAGGACGGGGCCCGACCGGAGCCTGGAGCGAGATCGAGCCGATGACCGCCTCCGTCAACCAAACCGAAGAGCTGCTGTTCTCGGTCCTCGTGCAGCTCATTCTCATGATCGGTGCCGCGCGGCTCATGAATACCGCCCTGCGCCGGCTGGGCCAGCCCGGTGTCATCGGGGAGATCATCGCGGGACTGCTGCTCGGCCCGTCCCTGGCCGGTCACTTCTTCCCCGGGCTCTCCCAGGCCGTGTTCGGGGCCAAGGCGTCCCCGCCCATTGTCATCATCAGCCAGATCGGCCTCATTCTTCTCATGTTCCAGATCGGCACGGACTTCGAGTTCAGCCATCTGCGCAACCGCCGCAACTCCCGCGGCGTCATCGGGATTGCTCTCGCCTCGATCAGCGTGCCGTTGTGTCTCGGACTCCTGCTGGGTTATTGGTCGGGGCCGGTGCTCGCGCCCGGCATCGACCACCGGGTCTACAGCCTCTTTTGCGGTGTCGGGCTGGCCATCACCGCCGTGCCCGTCCTCGGTCGGATCCTGCGCGAATTCGGCCTGACGCGGACCGACGTCGGCGTGGTGGCGATCTCGGCGGCAGCCGTGAACGACGTCACCGGCTGGATCCTCCTGGCTGGAGTGTCGGCGTACGCCGCCGCCTCGTTCTCGATGACTCACCTCGCGCTTCAGGTCGGCGGCCTGCTGCTGTTCCTCGCCGTGCTGTGGCTCATCCTGCGGCCGCTCGTGAACTGGCTCGTGGCCTGCAACCCGCCGCGTGACGGCGACGTGCCCGCGAACCTGATGGCCGTGGTGATCTGCATGATGTTGGCGCTGAGCATCTGCACCTTCGAGCTGGGCATCTTCGCCATCTTCGGCGGCTTCGCGGCCGGGCTGCTGTTCCATCGGCACGCGGACTTCGTGAACACCTGGCGGCGGCAGGTGGGTCGCTTCGTCATGGTGTTCTTCCTGCCGGTCTTCTTCACCTTCACCGGCCTGCGCACCAATGTGTTGGGGTTGAGCACCCTGGCGGACCTGCAATGGCTGCTCGCGATCCTGGCGGCCTCGATCCTGGGCAAGATCGTGCCGGTGTACCTCGCCGGACGCCTCAGCGGCTTCGACCGGCACCAGTCATGGGTGCTGGGCACCTTGATGAACACCAGGGCCCTGATGGAGCTCATCGTCCTCAACATCGGCTACGACATGGGCTTCATCCCGCAGAAGGTCTTCACCATGTTGGTGGTCATGGCCGTGGTGACCACTGTCATGACCGGTCCGCTGCTGAAGGTCCTGTTGCCACGGACCGGCCACGTGATTCCGGCCGGTGTCGAAGCCTGACCTCGAGCTCCTTGCCGCAAGCGGACCGGGCGGACTCGGGAGGCGCGGCAGCGAGGCTGCTCTACCCCTGCCTCACCAGGCTGCGCAGCTTCGCAAGGTCCTCGTGACGGGTGTGCAGATCGCTGCGTTTCGCGGCAACCCGCAGGTCCCGCAGGGTTTCGAGCGACCGCAGCAGCACCGGCAGCGGCGGGCCGCTGGCCGTGAGACCCTGCAGATTCTCATCGGGCAGCCCCTCGGCGGGCTCCTCGATGAAGCGCTTCACCAGCATGTCGTGATGTTGTGTGGCGGTCCGCGCGAACAAAGCGCAGCACTCGAGGAACGCGCGGGCGTTCTGCTGGAACCACTCGGTGCCCGAGTGCTCGCGGGCCGCGGCGAGCAGCTCGTCGAGCAGGCTGCGGTAGCTCATGCACTCGCGCAGCCGGGCCTGATCCTGCGGCAGCATGAACAACATCTTGTCCACCAGCAGCTGCGCATAGTACGGATCGTTGGCACGGCACAGCCCGAGCAGCAGGTCGATCTCGTTGATCCCCGAGAAGTCGCCGGCATTCGCGCCGCGGTACTCCTGGCGGCCGATGCGATAAGGCTTGTAATAAGGCCGCACGCTGTAGAAGAACCGCTGTACGTCGAGCTGCGTGAACAGCCGCTCGTTGGCGCGGGTCGCATCCCCGAGCGCGCGCTTCGCCGCCTCGAACAGCCCGTCGATCACCGGACTGGAGATCCCCAGAGGCACGATCCGCATGAGCGCGTCCGCCGCGCGCTGGAATGACAGGATGCCGCGCGTGTTCTCGTCGATGAACAGGAACTCATCGCGCAGCGACGTGAAGCTTTTCCGCACCCCAGCCAACGCCATGTTGTGAGTCGTCAGATGCGCGGTCGCAAAGCGCGGCACCATGCCGAGCGATGCACCGACGTGCATGGCAAGCGATGACGCTTCGGGAAACGGCGAGCGCTCCTCGCGGGCGGGGTTCGTGAGCTCGTGCCGGCGCAGCGCGCCCAGATACAGCCCGACGTTGCCGAGAACGCCGAATGCGCTCGAGAAGCCGTCACCGGTGTTGCCCTCCTCGAGCAGGCCGACGATGTGCGTCCTGCCTTCGTCACGCAGCCGCGCCTTCAGGGAGTCGCCGACTCCAATGACCTGCGCGCGGTTGGGCTGTGCGAAATAAAGCTCCTCCAGCTCCGTGTTCATGGCCACGAACGAGGTTCGAATCCAGTGATCGAAGGCCTGCGCCCTGGTCCGCATACTCACCTCGCCGCGTCAATTACTTTGGATCTAAAGCATTGTAGCAGCTCCGCCGGACGTCTTGAATGGCGGCCCCGCCCCGGCGCATCCTGCCGCCCCCGCGACGGCCCTTTGGAAAGTGTAAAACCGTGACCGAGCCCCAAGCAGCCCAGTCCCCCATCGTAGTCCTCACCACCGGTGGCACGATCGACAAGACCTATTTCGACGCGCTGAGCGCGTACAAGATCGGCGACTCGATCGCCCAGAAGTTGCTCGACGTCGCCCGCGTCACCTATCCGTTCCAGATCGTCGAAGCCCTCAGGAAGGACAGCCTGGAGCTCACCGCCGAAGATCGGGAAATCGTGCGCGCGAAGGTCGCGGCGCTCGATACGACGCGCGTCGTGATCACCCACGGCACCGACACGATGACGGAGACCGCCCGCGTGCTGGCGAGCATCCCCGGCAAAACGATCGTCCTGACGGGAGCGTTATCACCTGCCCGGTTTTGGGAGAGCGATGCGCCCTTCAACCTGGGCATGGCCTTCGCAACCGCCCAGGTCGCGCCCCCAGGGGTCTACATCACCATGAGCGGCCAGGTCTTCCGGGGCGACGCCGTGCGCAAGGACCGCGAGGGCGGCCGCTTCGTCGCAACGAGCCCGTGATCAAGCGATCGACTGCACCACGCCCCCGTCGGCCCTGATCGGCGCTCCGGTGATCGCGGAGGCTTCACGGGAGCAGACGAAAGCGACGACATCGGCAATCTCCCCCGGCTCGATGAAGCGTTTCAACACGGACGTCGGCCGGGCGTGCTCGAAGAAGCCCCTCTCGATTTCCTCCACCGTCGTGCCCTGGTCACGTGCGAGGGTATCGAGAAAGGCGCCGACACCTTCGGAACGGGTCGGGCCCGGCAACACGGCGTTCACGGTGACGCCGGTCTTTTGCAACGCCTGCGCGAAGCCGCGCACGGCGGCAAGTTGCGCCGTTTTGCTCAACCCGTAGTGAATCATCTCCGTCGGAATCTGCACTCCCGACTCGGAGGAGATGAACACGATGCGGCCGAATCCCTTGTCCCGCATTCGAGGCGCGAGCGCCCGCGTCAGACGGATGCCGCTCATGACGTTCGTGTCGAACGCTTTGTGCCAGTCGCCATCGCTGATCTCGAACGCGTCCTTGGGCTCGAACCAACCGGCATTGTTCACGAGAATGTCGACGGCGCCGGCCGCCGCAATGATGTCGTCGATGCCTTTCGCGGTAGCGACGTCGCCGGGTGCCGCATGAAAGCGCGCACCGGGCGCCTTGGCCTGCAGCGACGCAATCGCCTTGGCGACACGCTCCGCGGTTCGCCCATTGATGATGACCTCGGCGCCGTTCTGCGCCAGTCGTTCCGCGATCGCCGCCCCAATGCCGGCGGTCGAACCGGTCACCAGGGCACGAAGCCCCTCGAGATCTATTTGCATGCGGCACCTGTGATCGTTCGTAGTGCGGACAGAGTAAACTCGAGCCGCGGGCCATGACACCCCAGGCGCTTCGGGAGAACG
>DASZVD010000352.1:0-3171 GCA_035547375.1 Steroidobacteraceae bacterium | reverse complement strand
AGCCTGCGCAGCTGACACTGAATACGATCTCTCCGGCGAAAGTAAGTGCCGGCGGCGCTCCTTTCGTCTTGACGGTCCTCGGTACCGGTTTCACGAGCACCTCGACGGTGTTGTGGAACGGCTCGGCGCGCTCCACCACTTTGGTGTCCACCAACGAGCTGGTCGCGCAGATCACGTCCACCGACATTGCATCGGTCGGTACCGCCTCGATCAGCGTCCAGGATCCGAGCAGCAGCGTTGGTACGACATCGAGTCAGACGCTCACGATCGCCCCGGTGTCGATCGACGCGGTCGCTTTCCAGATCAACCCAGCTCACACCGGCGGCGTGTCGTTCGCCAACATCACCCTCCCCACGAGCGCCGCCTGGACCGTGGACGTGGGCGGCACCCCGTCGTACGCTCTCATTGCCGGCGGCAAGGTGTTTGTAACAGTGAATCTGAGCGGGGCGGGCTCTCAGCTCATCGCCCTGGATCAGGCAACCGGAGCCACGGTTTGGGGACCCATCGCCCTCGGGGGGACCGCGAACGCCGCTTATGACTCGGGCCGGATCTTTGTTCTGAGCTCGTCGATTGGCAATGCCGCGACGATGCTGGCGTTCGACGCGCAAACCGGCAGCCCGTTGTGGAGCACGCTGCTGGCTGGACAATATGCCTTCAGCGCCGCGCCGACGGCCGCCGACGGATATGTGTATACCGGCGGGGCGGGTAGCGGCGGCACGCTATATGCCGTCGATCAGACGAATGGAAAAATCGCCTGGACCCAGCAAGTCGAGAACGGCGACAACAGCACGCCGGCAGTCACGGCGGATGGTGTTTACGTGACATACCCGTGCTGGACGTACGACTTCCGACCTGCAACGGGTGACTCCATCTGGAATGCCAATACCGGGTGCGAGGGGGGCGGCGGAGCCACGCCGGTGGTCGCGAGCCAACAGGTCTATTCGCCGAACGGCATCTCGGGCTACGACGGGATGATCTATAACGCTGCAACGGGCACGAATACCGGCACCTACAATGCCGACGCTCCGCCGGCATTCACCTCGGGCATCGGCTATTTCCTGCAGAGTGGGACGCTCCGCGCCATCACCCAGAGCAACAATACGGTCGAGTGGAGCTTTGCCGGCGACGGACACCTGGCTGGCGCGCCGATCGCGGTCAGTCAGTACGTCTTCATCAGCTCTTCCTCGGGAAACGTTTACGCACTCGATGGCGCGACCGGCCAGCAGGTCTGGCAAGTGACTCTGCCGGATCCCATCGTCGTGTCGGCGGCCGGCTTGCCCTTTTCAGGTCTTTCGGCGGGGGATGGTCTGTTGGTCGTACCGGCAGGTCAGACAGTCAGCGCATACGTGCTGTCGACGAATCCCTGAGTCCGGCGGGGCCGGTGGCCAACGGCCGCATTGTGGCGCTCCCAAGCCATTGATTTATAAGTAATATCGAGCGCGGGACAGCCGGCCGCCCAGCCCGCAAAACAACCGCGAGACATCGACCGCGAGGATTGCGCTTCGAGGGATCTTTACATCGGTACCTCTTCCTGATGCCAACTGCCGCACTCACGCAGCAAAGCTGATGGATAATGGGTCATGACAGTTTCGATGCACGCGGCTCTGTCTTGGGTCGAGGGTCACTGAGTGGCTGGACGCGGCGCAACCGGCTCGACACACATGCTCACCGCCATCGCTGCGGTCTATGACGCCGCGCTGGATGAGAATCTCTGGCCGGCCGCCCTCGCCCAATTCACGCAAATGACCGGCAGTCAGGCGTCGAGCTTCTGGGTGCTCGATGGCAACGACCGGTCGCTGCACCCAACCTTCGTGACCATCAATTTCGACCGGCGGGCGGTGGATGATTACGTTGGAGGGTTGGCGAGCCTGGATCCAACCGTGCGGTATCTGCTCGCTCATCCCCAGGAACCGATCGTTCACGATGGCATGCTTCCTCCCGGCGACGATGAAGACACCCGCACGTATCTGGATTGGCACGTGCGCAGCGTCGAGACTCAGTATCGTCTCGTCGGACAAGCACGCCTGGGCACGATGCTGCAGGCCGGTATCGCGCTACACCGGACGCGCAAGGCGGGCCGCTACGAACAGAGCGACATCCGGCAGTTTGCGTTCATGCACGAGCATCTCCAACGGGCGCTGCGCTTTGGAGTGAGGCTGGGCTCCCTCACGAGCACGCAGCAGGTCACGACCGCTCTGCTCGATCGAAATGTCGCCGCGGTTGTCCTGCTCGACAGCCAGCGACGTGTCGTGTTCATGAACCGCAGTGCCGAGCAACTGCAGTCTCGCGGCGATGGAATTCGACTCTCTGCCGAAGGCATTCACGCCACGCATCGTTCCGAAGACGAGTGCCTGCAGGCACTGGTCACTCGGGCGATCTGCGCGCAGCAATCGGGGCGATCGATCGGCGAAGTCATGCGAGTCTCGCGTCTCTCGGGCCGGCGCCCCTACAACGTCTGCGTGAATGCCGTAGCTCGGGCGCCCAATGCACTGACATTGTTCCGTCCGGCGGTCTGCGTACTCGTCAGTGATCCGGAGTGGCTCATCGGCCCACCGACGCAGCACCTGCAGAGTCTGTTCAAAATGACGCCGGCGGAAGCGCGCCTCGCGCTGCGCCTGCTGACGGGAGAGTCCCTGCGCACGGCCGCGAGCCGGCTGGGCATCACTTATGGAACGGCTCGCAGCTACCTCACTCAGCTATTCCGCAAAACCCACACCCAGAGCCAGGGCCAGCTCATCCGCCTGCTGCTGTCCTGCGGACTCGGCCAGGGCCCAATTACCTAGCATTTGCTGGTTGCCCAGCCGGCCTCGGTGGAGATGAAATGCGCTCACGCTGACGCTCGAACGTGAGGCATGGTTCATGGCATTGACAGCGGTCGAAGGCGCGGGCCCGTTCTCGAAAATAGACAAGCAAACCGTGATCGGGATCCTCAAGGCAGTTGGCTCACGTGATCCCGACATGCTCCATGCGCAGAAGCAGAAGCTGCTCGCCCCGAGCAAGAACCTGAAGACCATTTCGTATGTCCTGATGGGCGGGGGCGGTCTGCTCACGATCACCGTCTTCGCCGCCTTCGCAGGCATTCCCTTGGGACTCTTCGGGATATGGGTATGGCGGCGAAGCGCCCGGAATACCGCCGTCGTCGAGGCTGCCTTCACCGAGTTTCTCGCTTCT
>DASZVD010000351.1:0-4395 GCA_035547375.1 Steroidobacteraceae bacterium | reverse complement strand
CCTTCTGGCGTGAATAACCGTTCACATTGGGATCATTCGTTCCCAATTGACAACGGTTTGGCGGTGCTGATACTAATGATTCCAGGCCCATCGTTCCAGTAGGTAAACCCCGATGTCCTCCTCCGCCCCGCCCTGGACACTACGCCGGTTTGCCGGGAGGACGGCACTCATCACCGGCGGCGCATCGGGAATCGGCCGTGCGGTGGGGGTGCGGCTGGCCGCCGAAGGGGCGCAAGTGTGGCTGGCGGATCTGCCGGGGCGGAAAACCAAGCCCGAGGCGGGTGTGCTGCCGGGCTCCCTCATCGAGATGGACGTCGCCGATGAAAAGTCGGTCACGGCGGGCGTCGCAACGGTCGTGCGCGCCTGCGGCCATATCGATGTCCTGGTGAATTCCGCTGGAATCGTCCGGGCCGGAACCGCATACGAGAGCACGCTGGCGGACTGGCAACGTGTCCTCGATGTCAATCTGAGCGGAACGTTCCTGGTTTCCCGTAGCGTGCTGGCTCATATGATCGAGCGTCGCTCGGGCGCCATTGTCAACATCAGCTCCGACGCGGGCCTGGTGGGGCAGCGAAGCCAGGCGGCGTATTGCGCGAGCAAAGGGGGTGTCGTGCAATTTACGAGAGCGGCGGCTCTCGATGCGGCGCCCCATGGCGTTCGTGTGAATTGTGTCTGCCCCTGTTTCGTCGAGACTCCGCTGCTGGGCGCGTGGATCTCCTCGAGCCACAACCCCGAGCGCGCGCGTGCCGAAGCGGCCGCCACGCAACCCATCGGACGCGTCGGGCGGCCGGAAGAAATTGCCGCCGCCGTCGCCTTTCTGAGCTCCGATGAAGCCTCCTTCGTCACCGGTGTGGCGCTACCGGTGGACGGAGGCGCAACCCTGTCGTGAGGCGATAAGCAGATGGCCATCGGCACTCGAATGCAGGCACGCATTGCAGTCGTCACCGGCGCGGGCAGCGGTATCGGTCGAGCCGTCGCGCAGCGCTTCAGCGAGGAAGGCGCCTGGGTAGGATGCGTCGATCGCGACTTCGGCGCCGCCGATCGCGTGGCGCGCGCGCTCGTCAACCCAGGTCGCGCATTCGAGGTCGATGTCAGCAGCGAGTCGCAGGTGCAGCAGCTGTTCACGGACATCGCAGCCGAGCAAGGCGCCCTCCACGTTCTGGTGAACAGCGCCGGCATTGCCGGACCGCAGACGCCCGTTGGAACGACACCGCTCGAGGAGTGGCAACGGACCCTGGCGATCAATCTCACCGGCCTGTTCCTGTGTTGCAAGTACGCGCTGCCATTGTTGCAGTCCAGCCGCGGTAACATCGTCAACGTGGCTTCGGCGCTCGCACTGGTGGTGAAGACCGACGAGGCGGCCTATCAGGCATCCAAGGCGGCCGTGGTGCAACTTTCCAAGACGATGGCGCTCGACTACGCGGCGCGGGTGCGGGTGAATTGTGTTTGTCCGGGCGCGGTGCGCACGGCGATGATCGAGTCGGTGCTGCCGCGGGGAGTCGATGTTGCCGCGGCGCTGGCCGAGTACGGGCGGATCCATCCGTTGCATCAGCGGCTGGCCGAGCCCGAGGAAATCGCGAACGCGGTGCTGTTCCTGGCGTCCGACGACGCTTCCCTGGTAACCGGCGCGGCGCTTGCGGTCGATGCGGGATTTTCCGTGGGGTGATTCCATGAGCTCCCAAGAAGAGGTGTCCGCGACGCTCACCGGATCGGTGGACGTGGGGAACGGCGTGCAGATGTATTTCGAGGAGCGTGGCCAGGGTACGCCGTTGCTGCTCGTTCACGGCATGTGGGGCAGCTGCCGTTTCTTCCGTGATCAGCTGACCGGCCTGAGCGCCAAGTATCGCGTCATTGCCGTCGATCTGCGCGGACACGGACGCTCGTCCATGACACTCTCGGATCAGACGGTACCGACTTACGCGCGGGACTTGCACGCGTTCGTGCAGAAGCGCGAGCTCCGGGAATTCGTCGCCGTGGGCTGGTCGATGGGCGCGTTCGTGTGGTGGGAGTACTACCGGCAGTTCGGTCGGGCCGGCGTTCGCGGCCACGTCGTGGTCGATCAACCTCCAAGCGATTGGCGCTCTGCGGACATTCCAGATGCATTGCTGTCGTTCGAAATGCTGCGGGACTGGTATTACAGGATTCAGACGGACCGCAACGCGCTCATGCGGGAAGTGGTCCCCATGATGTTCGCCGCGCCTCCGGCTCCCGCGGACCTGCAATGGATGTTCGATGAGATGACGCGTGCGCCCGAGGCGATCGCGGCTGCCATCATGTTTGACCAGAGCGTGCGCGAATACCAGGACGTGCTGCGGGACTACCCCATCACAACACTGGTGTGCGGCGGCAGCCGCAGCCCGCAGCCACGGGCGGGATTGGCGATGATCGTCGAGCGCGTCAAGGAGGGTAAGCTCGTGGTGTTCGAAGGCGCGGGTCATTGCCTGTTCCTGGAGGATGCGCCCAGGTTCAACGCGGCGGTGGATGAATTCGTCACCTCGTTGCACATACCGCCCGGATGAGCACGCCGTGAGCGAGCGCAGCGCACACGTTGACACGTTCGCCCGGGACCACCTGCCGCCGCGATCGCAATGGCCCCAACTGACAGCGTCGCTCCCGGAGCTGCAATATCCGGCCCGGCTCAACTGTGCGCACGAGTTGCTGGACCGGGCCTTCGTGGAGGGCCATGACGGCCGGCGTGCGGCGGTCTACTCCGAGGATGCGGTCTGGTCATGGGCCGAGCTGCGCGCGAACACCGATCGCATCGCACAGGTGCTGATGCGCGACCTGGGGGTAGTCCCGGGCAATCGTGTGCTGCTAAGGGCGCCGAACTGTCCGATGTTGGTTGCGGCATGGCTCGCGGTCGTCAAGTGCGGCGCGATCGCGGTCACGACCATGGCCATGTTGCGCGCCAAGGAGTTGGCTGCCATTGCACAAAAAGCCCGCATCGATCACGCGCTGTGTCACTCGCGATTGTGTGACGAGCTGCGGCAGGCGGCGCGCGACACGGGCCTGCTGAGCCATATCGCGACCTTCGGCGATGGGATCTTGGAAGCGGCGATGCAGAGGTATCCCGAGCCGTTCCAGGCCGTTGATACCGCACGGGACGACGTGTGTCTGTTCGCCTTCACGTCGGGAACGACGGGCGGCCCGAAGGCGACCGTCCATTGTCATAGCGATGTGCTCGCCATGGCCGATGTCGTCGCGCGGCATCTGCTGCAGACCCAGCAGGATGACATCTACCTCGGGACGCCGCCGCTGGGATTCACCTTCGGTCTGGGCGCGCTGCTCGTCTTCCCGCTGAGGTTCCGTGCTGCCACCGTTATGCTCGAAAGTGTCACGGCGGACGCCGTCGTAAACGCTATCGAGAAGTTAGGCGCCACATGCTTGTTCACTGCACCCACGATGTACCGCAACCTGGGTGGGCGGCTCGACAGTGCGCGACTGTCGAGCTTGCGCCGGTGCGTCTCGGCGGGGGAGCCCCTGCCGCAAGCAGTGTCTGACAACTGGTACGCCAAGACGGGCATCCGCCTCATCGACGGATTGGGCTCGACCGAGATGATGCACATCTTCATCTCGGCGGCGGGCCCGGACATTCGACCCGGCGCCACGGGGCGTCCTCTGCCGGGTTACGAGGCCTGCGTCCTCGATGAGGAGAACAGGCCCCTCCCGAGAGGACATGCCGGGCGGCTCGCCGTGCGCGGCCCCACCGGTTGCCGCTATCTCGATGACCCACGACGACAGCTCGAGTATGTCGTCAATGGTTGGAATGTCACCGGCGACTGGTATTACGTCGACGAGGACGGCTATTTCTGGTTTCAGGGCCGTATCGATGACATGATCGTCTCGGGCGGATACAAGATTCCCGCGCCCGAGGTGGAAAGCGCTCTGCTGGCCCATCCGGGCGTGAAGGAGTGCGCCGTCATTGGCGCTCCGGATGAGCAACGAGGCCAGATCGTCAAGGCGTTCGTCGTCCTGCGGGAGGGCTTCGACGGCAGCGATCGCGTCAAAGAGCTGCAGGACTTCGTCAAGGCGAGCATCGCTCCCTACAAATATCCGCGCGCGATCGAGATCGTGACGGTATTGCCGAAGACGCCGACCGGCAAGATACAGCGGTTCGCGCTGCGCCAGCGTGAAATGGAGCGGGCCGCGCATCCCGGGGAGGCCTGACGCCCGCCATTTTCGTCTATAGTGCTCTGCGGGCAATGAGCGCACACAGACAGAATCCGGCATTCGGCAGACTATGCGATACGATCGCCTGGCGGCGCCTCGTCGCGGTCACCGGCAGCGGCGTGTCGGCGGGCCTCGAGAGCCGCGGCTCTCGGGCGGATGGGTTGCCCACGTGGCGTACCGTCCTTGCCGAGCTACGCGCGCGCTTTGCCGATCAACTGCACGATG
>DASZVD010000350.1:0-11482 GCA_035547375.1 Steroidobacteraceae bacterium | reverse complement strand
CGGCGAAGCTGGTGTTATCTCGCTCGAGTGGCGGAGCCTGTCGTGATCGACGACGCGTCGCGCGCCACCGCCCGCTGACCGGGAACTCAAATCCCGAGCCGTACTAAAAGGGGCGTCACCTCGGTCAGACCTGCTTGACGCTGGGAGCGCGGCTCCAATTGCGCAGCTGGGCACAGCTCGTCACGGTAAATCTCCCGACTCAATGGCGTCCCACAGGTCGCGCCTGTGGAAGTCGGAGTCCGCGCCGTTGATCTTCAGCGCTTCGTTCCACAGGACGGACTGTATGCCGAGCTTCGGCTTCCAATGAAACTTCACATACGTCGAGACACCCTGTTCGTTGACCAGACGGAACGAGTGCACCCCGAAGCCTTCCATGAAGCGGAAGGAGGGCAGGTCTGTAGGAGAGCACCGACTCCGTATCGGCTGTGCGGCTCACGACAAATTGCTTCAAGTGTCTATAACATCTGGCTGTCACTGCCTGTTGGGAGAATGTCATGGCCAAGTCGAAAGTAGGAGCGCGTAAATCGCGAGCGAAGAAGGGCGGCACACGTCGGCCTGCCGGCCGCGATGCGATCGATTTTCTGAAGGCGGATCATCGCCAAGTCGAAGACTGGTTCGATGAGTTTGAATCCACGGGGTCGGACACGCGCAAGCAGGATCTTGCGCACAAGATCTGCCAGGCCCTGCTCGTGCACACCGAGATCGAAGCGGAGATCTTCTATCCGGCGTTCCTCGAGCACACGGACGAGCGCGAGATCCATCACGAGGCGGAAGTCGAGCACGCCGGGGCGAAGAAGCTGATCGCGCAGATCGAGGAATCGGGTCCCGAGGACGACTACTTCGATGCGAAGATCAAGGTCCTGTCCGAGATGATCAAGCACCACGTCAATGAGGAGGAAAAGCGGGGCGGCATGTTTGCCAAGGCGCGCCAATCCGATATGGATCTCGATGCGCTGGGAGAGCAACTTCAGGCACGCAAGTCGGAATTGATGGAGGAGGAACCGCGCCGGAATGGGACCGGCTCACGACGCGGAGCGGGCAAGGAAACGGGCAGACAGGGAGGTCTGTTCACCCGGATGGCGACACGCTAGCGGACGAATGGCGCTGTGCTGGTGGGCGCTCCAGGGACCGGGAGCGCCTCACGAGCTCGTTTCACCGTGATCGGGTGGAGGCCCCCAGCTTGGAATTCCGCCCCCCGCCGGCACGAGCTTGGCGTTCAGCGCCTGCTCCGTGACGCCCGTGAAATGAGACTGTTGCAACTCATGGAAACGGTCGGGCTGCGAGGCTGGGCGTTACTGAAGTGCGCGGTGCTCCATTGGAGCGCGGATAACGCTTCGACAACAGGGGCCGCGTTGGCGTTTTACTGCGCGTTCTCCATAGCGCCGCTCCTGGTGATTCTGCTGACGATCGCGGGGCTGGTTGTCAACGAGAATGCCGCCTACGCACAGGTCGGAGCGCAGCTCGCGGCGCTTTTCGGGCCGTCCACGGCCAAGATCCTGCTCGGTGCCGTACGCAACGCGCAACATGTGCAAGGAGTGCTGCCGACTATAGTGAGCGCAGCTACATTGCTCGTGGGGGCGACGACCGTGCTGGCTGCTCTTCGGGCTGCCCTGGAAGCGATGTGGGGGAGCGAGGCGCTCGCGACCGCGGGTGTCTGGGGTTGGTTGCGAACACGTCTGTTGTCCTTGGGATTCATTCTCACACTGGGGTTCCTCCTCCTGGTGTCGTTGACCTTGTCAACGGGTCTGGCCAATCTGCGCGCCCACGCAGCGGCCAGTTACCCCGGGTTCGTCGGCCTGGTCGGAGCGCTGGATATCCTGATCTCGTTGTTGCTGGTCGGAGCGCTGTTCGCTCTGATTTACCGCTATCTTCCGAGCCGGCGGCTCTCCTGGAAGGACGTGCTGCGGGGTGGGCTGCTGACGGCCATACTGTTTGATATAGGTCGATGGGGCATCGGCTTGTATCTCGCGCACTCCACCGAGCCCTCCGCCTTCGGTGCGGCCTCCTCCTTTGCGGCACTCCTGTTGTGGCTCTACTATACGGCGCAGATATTCCTGTTTGGCGCGGAGTTCACCGCCTGCCTCGGCAGAGGCGATCACCCGGCGCGAACGGCACACGCCGGGTGATCACCGCTCGCAGCTCTAACTCAGGGGTTTCTCCCAATAGCGAGGCGCCTTGTAATAGTCATAGGTGCGTTCACGGAACTGCAGACCATCGTCGCGTGTCAGCTCGTCGATCGAGCCCGCGGGCGCCGCCTGAAGTTGCTCTTTGGTGTAGGTCACCACGTAAGCGTCTTCGTCAGGTTCATAGTCGAGGGACGACCACGGGATGGGGTGGTATTTTTCACCCATGCCCAGAAAGCCGCCGAATCCCACGACAGCGAACAGGATGCTGTTGGTCTGCTTGTCGAGAATGACGTCCTCGATCTGCCCGATCTTGTTCCCGGATGTGTCGGTCACATTGGTGCCGAGAACCTTCTTGGCCCGGATGGCGGAAGTGTGGCCGGTAGCGGTTGGCATAGGAATCTCTCCTCTGGTGTCGATCCAAATGGGGTGTGTGCCCGTCTACAGACTGCGCCGCTACCGAGTTTGTGGACCAGCGGCGGCTGGCGCTATCGGGTGTAGGACGGAATCCGGCGTCGGACTCGATCGCTGCTCTCTTTGCTGCCCTCATTCATCCTTGTCGCGATGCCGCGGCAAAATCGAGGACAGCGCCTGTCGTGCGGTCTCCTTGATCACGCTGCTCTCGCGTGGATCGCCCTTTACGAGGGCTTCGCTGAAGCGCATCGCCTGCTTGAACGTAACGTGCGGCGGCAGAGGCGGCACTTCCGGATCGGTTTTGACCTCGAGTACGACGGGTCGGTCGCAGGCGAGCGCTTCCTCCCAGGCGACCGCCAATGCGTCGGGCTGGTCCACGTAGATGCCGTGGAGTCCAATGAGCTCTGCGAAACGGTGATAAGGCACGTTGGGGATATCCTGGGAGGCGGGAAACTTCGGATCACCCTCCATGACCCGTTGTTCCCACGTCACCTGGTTCAGGTCCTCATTGTTGAACACACACACGATCCAGCGGTGGTCGGACCAGTTGCGCCAGTACTTTGCGACCGTGATGAGCTCGGCCATGTTGCTCATCTGCATGGCGCCATCGCCCACCAGCGCGACGACGGGGCGGTCCGGATGCGCGAACTTGGCCGCGATGGCGTAGGGGACCGCAGCGCCCATGGACGCCAGACCTCCCGAGAGTGAGGCCATCATTCCCGCCCGGAGCTTCAGATCCCGCGCGTACCAGTTGGCGCAGGTTCCCGAGTCGCTGGTCACAATGGCACGATCGGGCAGCCGAGGCGACAGTTCCCACACCACACGCTGCGGATTCACAGGCTTCGCGGGCTGCAGTGCACGCTCCTCCAGGGTGCGCCACCACTTGTCGAGGTTGCGTGCGATCCGTTTCCTCCAGACGGGATTCGTCTTGGCGTTCAGCATCGGCAGCAGCGCGCGCAACGTCTCGGCAGCGTCCCCGACGAGATTGACTTCCATCGGATAGCGCAAAGACAACATGTCGGCTGCGATGTCGATCTGCACGCCACGGGCCTGGCCTTCCTCCGGCAGGAATTCCGAATACGGAAATCCAGACCCGATCATTAACAGCGTGTCGCACTCCATCATCAATTCGTAGCTGGGCTCGGTTCCGAGCAGCCCGATCGACCCCGTCACCCAGGGCAGGGAGTCGGGTAGGGCGGCCTTGCCGAGCAGCGCCTTAGCCGCGCCCGCTCCGAGCTTGTCCGCTACTGCGACGACTTCTTCCGTAGCCTCGAGCGCACCCGCCCCGATGAGCAGCGCAACCTTCCTGCCGGCATTCAGCACTTCAGCCGCACGCCGTAGATCCGTTTCGTAAGGGACCACTCTGGGTCGTGAGAAACCGATCCCCGAGTGCAGCGTGCCGTGGGCACGCGGTGGCTCCTGGTAGGCGGCTTCCTGCAGATCGTTCGGTAATATGATCGCCGTAACGCGACGTTCCGCCAGTGCGATACGGATGGCGCGATCCACGATGTGGCGCACTTGCGGTGCGGAGGACGCCTGCTGCACAAACGCGCCGGCGACATCCTTGAACAAGCTCTGCAGGTCCACCTCCTGTTGGTAGTGGCCGCCGAGCGCATTGCGTGACTGTTGCCCCGCGGTCGCGAGTACCGGCATGTGATCGAGACGGGCGTCATAAAGCCCCGTGACGAGATGCGCGGCTCCCGGGCCGGAAGTTGCGATGCATACGCCGAGCTCGCCCGTGAACTTGGCATACGCCGAGGCCATGAACGCGGCCATCTCCTCATGGCGCGCCTGTATGAACTGGATCCTGCCGTGGGCCCGGTTGAGGGCACCGAACACTCCGTTGATCCCGTCGCCGGGGTAGCCGAAGATCCGCCTGACTCCCCATGCATGGAGCCGCTCGATGAGAAAATCACCGACGGTGTGTGCCATGACTCGAGTCGCCTTCGCGTGTGATACGGGGAGTCTCACTCGACTCGACCTCGATCCTGGCGCGTGCCGCGGCCCGGGCGGCCCTGTGTTGGCCGATAGCCGACCCGGCCAGGGCGGATAGCAGCGAGAGCACGACGGAAAGGAACGTCATCCAGGCGGTCGCACTGGCTCCGCTTTCAGTGTGCTGTGCGGCTCGAAGGATGAGCGTGACACCCAACGGCAATCCCAGGTCGTTGGCGCTGAGGAGCAGCACGAAAAGACTGACTACCCAAACGAGCGTGCCTTGCGCGAGACCGGTGAACCGGTCCCAGACCATGCTCATCCGCGTTGCGGCGATACCGCCGAGAAATAGCGCGATGAGCAACGACACCCTCGACCAGAGAACGGCGCCGGCACCGATTTTTCCCGGATCGACATTGCGCGCATCCGCTGAGAAACCAATTGCCAAACCCAGCGTGCTGAGTATGAGCAGTGCTCCCAGAACCACCAGCGTACCCGCCCAGACGCCACCCCAAGAGATCTGCATGCCTGCAAAGGTCACAGCAGGACGCTCGAGACTCACATGATGTTCGACAGCCATGAGCACGCTCCTCGAGTCGGAACGTCGCGACTCGAGGTTTGACGGAGCATCTCCTGTGCCCACGTCCCCCCACTGGCGGGTCGACGCCCTCGGGCGGTGTCGTGTCGAAACAGAAACAGACTCATCCGCTTCAGGCGACTTGCAGCACGACCTTGCCTTGTGTGTGATGGCCTTCGATGCGCCGCTGGGCTTCCGCAGCCCGCTCGAGCGGATAGGTCGCATCGACGTGCGGTTTGACTTTGCCTGCCTCTATCAGCGCACCGATCTCTCGGAGCTCTGTGCCATCGGGGTGAGCCGTGTAATGGGCGCCGCGGGCATGATGCTCGCGCGCCCTGGCTTCGGAGGGCTTGGCCAACGTGGAGATCAGGGTTCCGCCATCCTTGAGGATGGCCCATGAGCGCTCCTGCGTGTCGCCGGCGACGAGGTCGAAAACCAGGTCGACGTCGTGCACCTTGTCCTCGAAGCGCTCCGACTTGTAGTCGATGACTTCATCGGCGCCGAGCGAGCGCACGAAGGGCTCGTCTTCGGCGGAGACTGTGGTGCACACGGTGGCACCTTTGGCTTTCGCGAATTGGATGGCAAAGTGACCGACTCCGCCGGCGCCGCCGTGAATGAGCACGCGTTGTCCGGCCACCAGATGGCCGTGGTCGAACAGCCCTTGCCAGGCAGTCAGCGCTGCCAGAGGCACCGCCGCAGCGGCGGTGTAGTCGAGTTGCTCCGGCTTCGGAGCACACAGTTTTGCTTTTACCGTCACGTACTCGGCGTAGCCGCCGGGGCCCGTATCCAGCATGGCGTAGACTTCGTCTCCCTCGTGTACGTCCTTCACGGCGCGGCCACACTTTTCAATCGTTCCCGAAACATCGCGGCCCAGCACTTTGGGGAGCTGCTCCGCCTTCACGGGCGGATAGCCGCCGGCGCGGATTTTGTAATCGATGGGATTGACGCTGGCCGCGCGCACCCGGATGAGGACCTCGTCGTCCTGCGGTGAGGGGCGCTCGACGTTCTCGAGCTTGAGCACCTCGGGACCGCCGAACGAGTGAATGCTGACTGCTCTCATGGTGGCCATGTGCATCTCCATATTTCGGTTAACGATAAGCTTGCCAGTAGCGATCGGCTTCTCTCTTCCAGCCCGCGTCAGAACGATCTCTTCCCGCGCCAACACGAGGAGCCGAGGCGAGCTCGGCTGGGCTGAGCACGAAGTGAGCGTCCCGCAGCAAGTGGCTGACGGCCCAGAAGGGCAGGGCTGCCGTGCCACTGCTCGTGACGATGAGCACGTACTCCGGCTCGCCCGTGGAGGCGTTGGGTACGAGGTCGCCTACGGTTCCGATGATCTCGCCACCCGGACTCTGCACGAGCTTGCCGACCGATACATCGTGAGGCGTTGCAACGAGAGTGGCCTCGTTACGCTGAGTCTGGGGTGTGGCAGCATTTGCTGCCGCGCTGAGGGTCCAAACGGCGATTGCTGCCGGCAGGGCCCAGTTTTCGAGGCGGAGTGCCATACACGTTCCTCTCCCTCTCCTTATGCGCTCAGGAATACGGATGAGCCTCGTGGTTGCGTCACGGGCTCACAAATGCACGCGAGCGTGTCGTTAACCTCCACTTCCGTAATCGCGCGCTGCCCGGTTTGGCTTTGCTGCGCCGCCGCCTCCCGTGCGAAGTCGGCGAGCGAGAGCATGCCGATCAGTGCGCCTTCATCGTCGACTACCGGCAATCGCCGAATCCGAGCGCTCTTCATGGTGCTCTCGGCTCGTGTCAAAGGTTGGGTGGCCTGGCAAGTCACGAGCTGCCGGGCCATCGAGTCGCGCACGAGGAGATCCCGAAGCGGCTTGCCCTGGAACAGGGCTCCCATGCAGATATCCCGGTCGGTAATTATTCCAACCACCCGCTGGGGACCGTTGCTCTCACAGACCGGCAGGCAGCCGCAATCGTAATCCCACATGAGGCGGGCGGCGTGTTCCAGGGAGTCGTCGGGCCGGCAGGTTTGCACGTTCCGGCTCATGATTTCGTTGACTTGCATGGCGGGTTCTCCGGGAGCTTGGCGAGAGAAGATCGATCAAGTGAAGCCGGCCCGTATCAGGACGGTCGAGGCAGTCCGTAGATCACGCAACGCGCGTGCCTGCCCTCTGGCGAGAGCGGAGGCGCTCTCTGGCGAGAGCGTACGAGCAGCAAGCCTCGACTCCGGCGGCGCGCGGTATCGTAATTGCTGAAAAGCGTTTGAGCACACCAACTATCGGAGAGTCACATGGCCGGACATCAGGATCAGACAGGCTCGCACGGCGGCACGTCCAATCGGGGTTTCGCCTCGACGGATGAGAAGAAGCAGCGGGACATTGCAAGCAAAGGAGGTCACAGCGTTCCGGATGAGGAGCGCAGCTTCTCGAAGGACCGGGAACTGGCCGCGGAGGCCGGTAAGAAAGGCGGTCAGGCAAGAGGCGGCGCGCACGCATCCAGTCGGACAGAGGAGGCTGAAAGCGATACTCATGGAGACAAACGAGGCGGCGCAGGCAATTTCGCGAATGACCGTGAGCGCGCCTCGGAAGCAGGGCGCAAAGGAGGCGAGCACTAGGCCGGCTCGCGTCGAGGGCCGCTCCTTGCAGCGGCCCCTTCGGTGAGTCTTCCTTACCTCGTTGCGGCATCTTCAGGCGGAGAACGTGCCATGATCCAAGGCAAGCGGGTCGCCATATTGGTGGCAGACGGATTCGAGCAGGTCGAGCTCACGGAGCCCCGCAAGGCTCTCGATGCGGCGGGTGCGCGCACGCGGATCGTGTCCAGCGCCAAAGAGCAGGTGCAGGGTTGGAAGCACTTTGACAAGGCTGATCATTTCAAGGTGGACGTACCGCTGCAGTCGGCTGACCCAAAGGACTTCGATGCGTTGTTGCTTCCCGGGGGAGTGGCGAATCCGGATCAGCTGCGCGCGAATCCGCAGGCCGTGGCCTTCGTCCGTGCCTTCTTCGAAGCGGGGAAGCCGATCGCTGCGATCTGCCACGGTCCATGGACACTGATCGACGCAGGGGTTGTGCGGGGAAAGCACGTTACGTCCTGGCCGTCGCTCAAGACGGATCTGACGAATGCGGGCGCGAAGTGGACGGACGAGGAGGTCGTCGTCGATCAGGGATTGGTCTCGAGCCGCAAGCCGCAGGACATTCCGGCGTTCAATCGCGAAATGTTGGCCGCCTTTGGGAACGACGGCAGCGTGACAGCGTCGGCACGGCACTAGTCCACGGCTCGCGAGGTTACCGATCGATTCGCGCGGCTACCGATCGAACAGCGTGCGAAGCTCCGCTTTGGCCTGGTTCAATATCCGGCGGCGTTCGGCGGTCAGGCCGGATCCGCCGCGGTTGATGTGAAAGTTGAGCATCGACATGGCGGATTGAAAGGGGGTCGCTTTGCGGCGGTGGCTCGCCAGCGCGGAGCGCTTGAGGGACAGAGCGATCTGCCGGGGGCTGCGCTGGGTGAATACGCCCGGCTGCAGGTCGAGGGCGTCACTCTTCGCCATCACTTGCGCTGACCATTTTTTGCCCCCTTTACGCGACACGCGCTTGGCGTGGGGGCGCCGCTTGGTGCCGGTGCGTTTGGTTGCCATCCTACACTCCTGCATGAGTCGCGACTCCCGCAACATACACGGGTCGCGATTCCTGCAACATGGCCCGCAGGGCTGCCGGGTCTGCGGGTTTTGTCACGTGACGGTCGAAGCCGGCCTCTTTGGTTCGCCGCCGGTTGCGCCTCGTGATCCCATCCGGACAAGGCCACGAGCAGCAATTGTCGGCCCCAGGGCTGACTGCGGGCGCGCCGCGCAACCCCATGCGTGGGCCAAGGTTTTAGATGCGTGGGCTGAGGTCTTAGCCGGGGCTTTCCCGTATGCCGAGGCGGGCGATGGCGAGGCGAGCGTTATGCGGCGCCCCCTCGCGCCGCCGCCGGTCCTGGTCTGACGAGGAGCAGCAGCGGCAACAGCAGGAGGAAGAGGACCGCGAGCGCTTTGAATGCATCGAGATAGCTCAGCAGCATGGCCTGACTCGTGGCGAGCTCATAAGCGCGCGCCGGCAAGGTCCCGCTCCCGGGCGGGGCCTGGATGTGACTCAGCTGCGCCGTGTAGTCCGCATAGGCCGGGTTCAAACTCTGCAGGTGCTCGACGATGCGGCTCTGATGAAACTGCTCACGTCGGGTCACGATGGTGGAGGCGACCGAAATACCGATGCTGCCGCCGAAATTCCGGGCCAGGTTGATCAGGGCGGAAGCGTAGTTGGAGCGTCCCGCGGGCACCTTGCGAAAGGCCAGCGAGTTGATGGGCAGGAACAGCATGGACAGGCCGACCGCCTGCATGATGCGTCCGAGCGCGAGGGCGTTGAACGATACCTCGGCGTAGAGGTTCGTCATCCACCAGAGTGCGCCGGAGCTCGCGAGCACTCCCAGCGCAATCACATAACGCAGGTCGACCTTGTCGATCATCCGACCGATGAAAGGGAATAGCAGGATGAGCAGGATGCCGCCGGGCGCGATGATCTCGCCGGCCTCGGTGGCTCGATATTTCATGATGGACTGCGCGTAGGCGGGCAGCAGATACGTGCTTCCCAGGATCATGAAGCCAAACATCAGCATCAGGACGAATGCCACGCCAAAATCGCGCTCTTTGAGCAGCCGCAGATCGACCATTGGGTTGTCCTGCCGCAGCTCCCACCAGACGAGGAGCACGAAGGAGATCGCGGAGACGAAGGTCAACGTCGTGATCATGGAGTCGGCGAGCCAGTCGTCTTCCTGGCCCCGATCCAGGACGACTTGCAGGCAGCCCAGGCTCAGCGCCACGAACGCAAAGCCGATGCCGTCGACCTGGGCCTGGGCGGCTCGTGAGTCGACGCCCTCGTTGGGTGTGTGAACGAGGAATCCGATCAGGAACAGCAGCGCCGCTCCCACCGGCACGTTGATGAGAAAGACCCAGCGCCACTCGTAGTTGTCGGTGATCCAGCCACCGATCGAGGGACCGATAGCGGGTGCCACGACGGCGGCGATGGCGTAGACCGCCGTAGCCATGGTGCGCTTTTCCGGCGGGAAGGCGTCATTGAGAATGGCTTGGCCGGTCGGCTGCAGACCGCCACCGGCGGCACCCTGGATCGCGCGGAGAATCACCAGTACCGCCAGGCTTGGCGCGAGCCCGCAAAGGAGCGACGTGACGGTAAAGCCTGCAATACAAGTGAGGAAGAATCGCTTGCGCCCGAATCGCCCGGCCAGCCATCCCGAGATCGGCATCACCATGGCGTTGGTGACGAGGTAGCTGGTCAGCGTCCAGGTCGACTCGTCCTGGCTCGAGGAGAGATCTCCTGCGATGTGGGGCAAAGCGACGTTGGCCACGGAGATGTCCAGGATCTCCATGAAGGCCGCGACGGCCACCACGGGGGCGATCAGCCAAGGATGAATGTCCTTGCGATCGGCGCCGCTCATCGCTCACCGGTTGCTGGCGAACGCGGGGCGCCCGCGACGGCAGGGGCGGCCGGCCGGCCGAGATTCTGATCCACGATACGTTGTATCTCAGCGTCCACGCCGGTGTCTTGTGATGCGTAAACATCCGTCTGCAGACCCGCTGGCCATACGGGCCGGTGCGCCAGAGACGCACCGCTCAGATCGTGCACGTCCACGTTGATTTGCATGGACAGGCCCAGAAAAAGGGGATGCTCGCGCAACTCGCGCGGGTCGAGGCCGATGCGCACCGGCAGGCGCTGCACGATCTTGATCCAGTTGCCCGTGGCGTTCTCGGGGGGAATGACCGCCAAGGCGGCACCGGTTCCGGCTGTCAGACCGAGGACTTTGCCATGGTAGAGCACGTCCGACCCATACACGTCCGCCTCGACCTCCACGGGCTGGCCGATCCGCAGCTTCTCGAGCTCGGTCTCCTTGAAGTTGGCATCGATCCAGACACTATCCAGCGGCACGATGGCGATCATTTCGGTGCCGGGATTCACCTGCTGGCCGAGCTGGACGGAACGGCGCACCACGTATCCCGACACGGGCGAGAGCACTCGCGTTCTGCTGCTCGCCAGCCATGCGGATCGCAAAGTGGCCTCCGCCTGCATTACGCGGGGATGCGTTTCCGGTTGCGTTCCCTGGATGGCCGCCTGGGTGGCCGCCCAGGCGGCACGCGCTTGCCTGACGCCTGCCTCGGCATTACGCGAATTTTCCTGGTCGCGCTCCAAATCCTCTTGAGACACGCCATGCGCTGCGATGAGCGCCTGGTCACGGGTCAGATTTTGATTCGCCAGGGTGAGCTGGGCCTCCTGCGCGGTGACAGCCGCAGCGTCGCGGCGCTCCTGAGCGAACAGTTGCGCAACGTCACGGACGGTCTGTGCGAGGTTGGCCTTCGCCTGGGCGAGTGAGACGTCGGTATCGTGCGAGTCGAGGCGGACCAACAGCTGACCTCGTGTAACCGGTTGTGTCTGGTCGGTTG
>DASZVD010000349.1:0-3365 GCA_035547375.1 Steroidobacteraceae bacterium | reverse complement strand
ACGGCGCTCTCGTCGTCGCCGACTCGCAGATCCTGAAGTTGCAGCGAATTCTTCGAATTTACGACGGCGCTCTGCGGCCGACCTCGCTCGAACAGGATCTCGACCGTGTTCTCCTCACCGTGCCAGGCGAGTGAGCAGGCCACGCGGGCCGGCAGGTTGGGCGTGAATCCGTCCGGTGCCTGCCCGGGATCCGCGGAGACCGGCCGGCCGCACGCCAGCACCAGCGATCCGAGGGCCAGCCAGACCGGCTCGATGACGGACGGCCCGGCGAGCTCGGCACCGACCTCCTGCAAATAAGCGATGCTGTGGCGCACTTCGAGAAAGCCAGGGGCGCGCAGCACGCGGCCCAGCCACCGCTCGTTGGTCTGCACGCCGATGCAGTAGGTCCGATCGAGGGCTCCGGCCAATCGCTCCGCCGCCTGCTGGCGCTCCGGCGCCCAGGCGATCACCTTCCCCAGCAAGGAATCGTAGCTCGAAGGAACGACGTCGCCCGTTGAGAAGCCGGCATCGACGCGCACCGACTCGCCCTCGGGCCACTGCATCAGCCGCAGGTCGCCGGCGCTCGGCAGGAAATCCCGGTCGGGATCCTCCGCGCACACGCGGGCCTCGATGGCGTGTCCGCGCAGGCGGATCTCATCCTGCTCGAGCGGCAAGGGCTCACCGCTGGCGACCCGCAGCTGCCACTCGACGAGATCGAGCCCCGTGACGGCCTCCGTCACCGTGTGCTCGACCTGCAGCCGCGTATTCATTTCCATGAAATAAAACTCGCGGCCGTCGAAGAGAAACTCGACGGTCCCGGCGCTCACGTAGCCGATCTCACGGGCCACGAGAACCGCCGCAGCCCGCAGCCGTCGGCGCACTTCATCCGGTATCGCAGGCGCGGGAGCTTCTTCGATCAACTTCTGATGGCGCCGCTGCACGGAGCAGTCGCGATCGCCCAGGTGCACGAAGTGTCCCTGGGTGTCGGCGAATACCTGCACCTCGACATGGCGCGGGGCGGGCAGATATCTCTCGAGGAGCAGCGCATCATCGCCGAACGCGCTTTGAGCAAGCCGCCGTGCGCCAGCCAACGCCTCGCCGATCTCACTCGCCTTCCGCACGATCCGCATGCCCTTGCCGCCACCGCCGGCGGCGGGCTTGATGATGAGCGGCAGGCCCAGCTCGAGCGCCTGGCGCTCGAGATGCTGGAGGTCCTGACGGGAGCCTTCATAGCCCGGCAGCACGGGCACCCCCGCCGCGCGCATCCGTGCTTTGGCGACGATCTTCGAGCCCATCGCCGCAATGGCGGACGGCGGCGGTCCGACGAACACCAGGCCCGCATCGACGCACGCCTGTGCGAAGTGGGAGTTTTCAGAAAGGAAACCGTAGCCCGGATGAACGGCCTGCGCGCCCGTGGCGCGGGCCGCCTCCAGAATCCGCTCGACGTTCAAATAACTGTCGCGGGGAGCCGCGGGACCGATCCGATGAGCATCGTCCGCCGCGCGCACGTGCCGGGCATTCGCATCGGCATCGGAGAATACCGCGATCGTCCGGATCCCCAGACGACGGGCGGTCCGGAAAATACGGCAGGCGATCTCGCCCCGATTTGCAACCAGAAGGCTCTTCAACACGCCGAAGCTCCTACATCCGGAAAAGACCGAAGCGGGTTTCCTGCTCAGGCGCGTTGCGCACCGCTGCCAGACACAAGCTCAGGATGCGCCGGGTGTCGATCGGATCGATCACGCCGTCGTCCCAAAGCCGGGCGGAGGCGTAGTAAGGATGGCCCTGGCGCTCATACTGCTCGCGGATCGGCTTCTTGAACGCTTCATCTTCCGCCGCCGGCCACTCGGCCCCCTTCATCTGGTCGCGCTTCACCGTGGCGAGCACGCTTGCGGCCTGCTCACCGCCCATGACCGAGATGCGCGAGTTCGGCCATTGAAACAGGAACCGTGGTGCGTAGGCGCGGCCGCACATGGCATAGTTACCCGCGCCATAGCTGCCGCCGATGATGACAGTCAACTTCGGCACTCTCGCGCACGCCACGGCGGTCACCAGCTTCGCTCCGTCCTTGGCGATGCCGCCCGCCTCCGCACGTTTGCCGACCATGAAGCCGGTGATGTTCTGCAGGAACAGCAGCGGAACCTGCTCCCTGGCGCACCACTCGATGAAGTGCGCTCCCTTCAGGGCGCTTTCGGAGAACAGGATGCCGTTGTTGGCGAGGATGCCCACGGGATAGCCGCCGATGTGCGCGAAGCCGCACACCAACGTCGTTCCGTACAGCTCCTTGAACTCATCGAGCTCTGAATCGTCGACGAGGCGTGCGATGACCTCGCGAACGTCGTATGGCTTACGCAGGTTCGCAGGCACCACGCCATACAACTCGGCCGCATCGTAACGGGGCTCGACCGGCGTCCGCGGCGGCGCCGTTTGCAGGGATGGCTTCAAACGGCCGACGATTCGTCGAGCGATAGAGAGCGCGTGAGTGTCGTTCTCGGCGTAGTGATCGCAAACACCAGACTCCCGGCAGTGCACATCGGCGCCGCCCAGCGATTCCGCGTCTATGTCCTCGCCAGTCGCCGCCTTTACGAGCGGGGGGCCGCCAAGGAAAACGCGTCCCTGGTTGCGAACAATGACGTTCTCATCCGACATGGCCGGAACGTAGGCGCCGCCTGCGGTGCAGGAGCCGTGTACGACCGCAATCTGCGCGATGCCCTGCGCCGAAAGTGTGGCTTGATTGTAGAAAATGCGGCCGAAGTGCTCCCGATCCGGGAACACCTCGTCCTGGGCGGGCAGGAAGGCCCCGCCGCTTTCGACGAGATAGATGCAGGGAAGCCGGTTCTCGCGCGCGATCTCTTGTGCCCGCAGGTGCTTTTTGACGGTGATCGGGTAATACGTCCCGCCCTTCACCGTCGGGTCATTGGCGACGATGACACATTCACGCCCGCTGACCCTTCCGATTCCGGTGACGATTCCGGCGGAAGCGATATCGCCGCTGTACATGCCGTGCGCCGCAAGCTGCGACAACTCCAGAAACGGGCTGCCGGTATCTAGCAGCACCCGGACGCGTTCCCGCGCGGTGAGCTTTCCGGCGGCGCGGTGCTTCTCCACCGCGGCCTTCGAGCCTCCCTGGGCGACCCGCCCGGCTTCCCGGCGCAGGTCGGCTGCGAGCTGCCGCATTGCCCGCTCGTTGTCGCGAAATTCCTCGGCGTGAGCATCGATCCGGGTGGCGAGTCGGGGCATTCGTCTCTTGTCACGGTTGCCGGTTTGTCCGACAATCATACGATCCTACTGAACGAGAAGGCAAGCCGTGGACGCCATAGACTGCAGCGACTGTGATTTCGGGCTGGGGCCGGAGATCGAGGAGATCCGGGCGCAGGTGCGACGTT
>DASZVD010000348.1:0-11997 GCA_035547375.1 Steroidobacteraceae bacterium | reverse complement strand
CTGCTGACCGTCATCATCTCTTTGCCGTCGGCGCCGTAAATCTTCATACGCGTGCCGCGGCAACCTTGTCGAAGTTCAGCTTCAAGTCCTCGAACATCTTCATGGCCGTCGCGCGGCCCGCTCCGTAGACCCCTCCGCCGGGGTGCATGAACGGTCCGACCAGATACAGCCGCTCGACGCCGGGCACGGTGTACTGCCCCAGGTCGGCGGTCGGGCGGTGGCCGACGGTTTGATAGAAGAACGGGGCCACTCCGTGGACGTCGCCGCGCACCATGCTGTTGGGGGAGCTGCGCTCCAGGTCGAGGGGAGAATACAGCTTGCGGGCGATGATGTTCTCCGCCGTCAGATTGGGCACGAAGTGCCGGTACGCCGCGAGGCTCAGGTCGCCGACCTGCTCCTTGATCTCGTCCCAACGGGACGCGCCGCCCTCGGCGAGGTCGTAGGGGGCGAACGTGATGCCGTGGAAAAGCCCTTTGCCGGGCGGTACGCGGGTGGGGTCGCTGATGCTTTCGTCGCCGCCGGCGATGAGCCGGCGTTTGGAGATGCGGCCGCGGCGCAGGTCGTCGAAGTCATCCAGCATTTCGCTCAACTTGCTCGTCGACATGAACTCCAGCATCGTTGCCCGGCCGACGGCCGGATCGGCGTGGAAGCGTGCCTGTTCGTGCAGGTCATAGTGGCTTACGAAGAGGCTGAAGGTTCCCAGTGTCGCGCGCTCGGCGCGCTGCAACACCGGTTGCGGGACGCCGTCGACGAATTGCCGCAGGCGGTGTGGGTGAATCGCGCCGATCACCGCATCGCGCGCCATGAAGCGCTCGCCGTCGGCGAGCTCCACGCCGGTGGCGCGACCGGCGGAGGTCAGAACTTTGCGGACTTCGCGGTTGCACTGCACGGAGCCGCCGTAGTGCTCGATGCAACGGACCAGGGCTTCGGACAGTTTCCCGCTGCCGCCGACGGGTTGTGACACGCCGTAGGTGTGGATGATTCCGGGCATGAGAAACAGGCCCATGCCCGTGCCGAGCTCGTCCGGCATCTGGATGTTCTCGGTGACGAGCTTCACCAGATGGATCTTCACCTTGTCCGTCTCGAACAACTCGTTCGCGATGTCGAGCGCGCTGCGCTGCATGGCATCCAGCATCTCGCGGCCTTCGTCGCTCTGGTCGAGCATGCCGACGAGCGCGCCCAGCGGCAGGGGCGGAGCGTACAACCCGGAGACGAACATCGGCAGCATGGCGGCGCTGCGCTGCGCGAACTTCCGGTAGCTCTCGGCATCGCGCACCGAGACCTTGGCGATCGATTCGCAGGCCTTGTCGAGGTCCTGGTACGTGATGATCGAGCTCTGGTCCTCGAAGATGGAGGCGTAGGGGACGTCGGAGTATTTGTATTTCAGGCCGAAGCGTCCGAGCAGGCCGAGCTCGTCTTCGCGCAGCAGGGGGTTGCCCTGGATCATGATGTGCACGCTCGAGTGCTCGTCGTGCCAGAAGCCCGGCGTATTGAGCTCGCGGGTCGCGACGCCGCCGCCAGGCCACGCCTTGCGCTCCAGCACCAACACTTTCTTGCCCGCCTTCGCCAGGTAGGCGGCGGCGACCAATCCGTTGTGGCCAGCCCCGACGGCCACGATGTCGTATTGTGCTGTCATGCCGGCAGGCTAGTCAGGAGCGGGCGCCGTGTCTAATCGGACGCGTGCATGCGGGGCATCAGCGACGCAGATACGCGGTCCCGCGCGGGCGGAACCCGGCGGCGCGCCGGATCAAGGGGCCAGGATCAGGGCGCGCCCAGCAGCTCCTCTTTCAGCTTCGTGCGCAGCCAGCGGCTGGCGGGGTCCAGGTCACGATGCGTGTTCCACTGGAGGATCTCCACGAGCCCGGGAAACTCCACGGGCGCGGGAATCAGTTTCAGCGGCAGGCTCTGCTCGAATTGCCGGGCGAGCCGCGTCTGCATGGTGGCGATGCGGTCCGTGCCCACCACGAGGTACGGCAGCAGGCAGAAGCTGTGCGCGGTCAGCTCGATGCGCCGCACGTCGCCATAATGCCGGGTGAACCAACGCTCGAGGGAAGGGTTCCCCTGCCGATCGCTGCGGAAGACCACGTGGCCGAGTCCCATGTATTCATCGAACGTGAGCGTTTCACCGACGACACTGCTGCCGGCCCAGGCGATCACCGTATACGTGTCCTCGAAGAGCACTTCGTGCGGGTGCTCCGACACCATGTCGATCTCGGGGCCGATGACGAAGTCGACCTCACCGGACTCGAGCTCCTCCTGCACACGGACCGTGGATTGGCGGAACTCGATGGTCACGCCGGGGGCTTCACGATGGATGCGCTTCAGGATGTCGAGGAGGAATACCCGGATCACATAATCCGAGGCGACGATCGAGAAGTGGCGCTTGCTCTCCCGCGGCTCGAACGCCGGCTCGGTCGCGATCGCGGAATCGATGCGCAGAATGATGTCGTGCACCGGCGCCGCGAGCGAGCCGGCCAGCGGCGTGAGCTCCATCTGCCGCCCGACCTGGACGACCAGCGGGTCCTCGAAATAGTCCCGCAGGCGCGCGAGGGCGCCGCTCATGGCCGGCTGGGTGATGTTCAGCTTGGCGGCCGCCCGGGTCACGCTCTTTTCGGACAGCAGTGCATCGAGGGCGACGAGCAGATTCAGATCGAGCCGGCGGTAGCGCATGGCAAGTATCGATTTCCATGATGGGGGCGATCATTGGAAACGGTTTCTCGGCGCGCGGGCCCCCCATTAACATGACCGCGCGGAAAACGAAGCCATAGTAGCGTCCCGAGGACCATATCGCATGCCTTCCACGTTCGGTCTAGCGACCTGCTCAACCGCCGGTGGCGCGCCTCAGGCGGCACTGGTGGTGGGCGAGAGCGTGCTGCCTCTGGCTGCCGTGGCTCCCTTCCTGCAGCGGCAGGGGCTCGAGCTCGGCGCGGTCGATTCGACTTTGGCGGTGCTCGAGCACTGGACTCGCAATTTTCCGCTGTTGCAACGTCTGGCGGATGCCTTTACCGGCGGCCAGGCGCCTGAGCTCGAGCGGGCAGCGCAGCCGCTCGGCCAGGTGCACCTGCACCCGCCGGTGAATTTGCCGCGGCAGGTGTTTTGCTCGGGAGCCAATTACAAGAAGCACGTCATCCAGTTGCACATGGCGCAGACGTTCCACCTGAACGAGGGCCTGAGCCAGGAGGAGCGGTTGCTCGCCGGCACGAGGATGATGGATGAGCGGGCCGCGAAAGGCACTCCCTTCTTTTTCTGCAAGGCGCAGTCGGCCGTGACCGGGCCGTTCGATCCCATCGTGTTGCCGGCGGACGTGATCCAACCGGACTGGGAGTTGGAGCTGGGTGTCGTGATCGGCAAGCCGGCGCGGCGGGTACGGCGTGAGGAAGCACTCGATTACGTGGCGGGCTACGTCATCGTGAATGACATCACGACGCGCGAGCGGGTGAACCGCAAGGACATGAAGGAAATGGGCATGGACTGGGTCGCCAGCAAGTGCGCGCCCACCTTCCTGCCCATGGGGCCCTGGATCGTGCCGGCCGCCTTCGTGCCCGATCCGCAGCAGCTGCAGATCACTCTCGAGCTCAACGGTCACACGATGCAGGACGAGAGCACCGCCGACATGATCTTCGGCGTCGCCCGGCTCGTCGAGGCGCTGTCGGTCTTCTGCCTGCTGCAGCCGGGGGATGTCATCTGCACGGGCTCGCCGGCCGGCAACGGCATGCACTATGGCCGTTTCCTCCAGCCTGGTGACGTGGTGGAGGGCCGCATCACGGGGCTCGGCGCCATCAGGAATGTGTGCGTCGCGGAGAGCACTTAGGTATAGCTTTTCCTGATGGGGTGGATCATCCGAAACATTTTCTCACCCCAGGCTCCGGTCCCTAACATGAGTCGTAGTGTTCACCATCCTACGAGCCGTGTATGGCTGCTGACAATCCGCTGCGGGGCTGGCAGGTCGAGCGCACCGGGATCCGGACGATCGGCCGGGACCTGCAGCGCCCCGAGTGCATTCTTGCCGAGCCGGACGGCACCTTGTGGAGTGCCGATGCGCGCGGCGGGGTCATGCGGATCGATGCCAACGGCGGGCAGCGGCTCATCGCCCAGCAGGTCGACCGGCAGTTCGAGCAGTCGAGCCACGCCGACAAGTACATCCTGAAAGGCACGTTGCCCAACGGCCTCGCCTTCGCCGGCAACGGCGACATCCTCATCGCGAATTTCGGAACCAACGCGGTCGAGCGTATGTCGCGCGATGGGCAGTCCCGCACGCTTTACACGCAGATCGACGGCAAGCCGCTGGGCAAGACCAACTTCATCATGCGCGACTCGAAGGACCGTTTGTGGTTGACGGTGACCACGCGCCTCGAGCCCTGGACGCGCGCCGTGACCGAGCGGACGAACGATGGTTATGTCGCGCTGATCGATGAGAAGGGAATCCGTATCGTTGCCGACGGGTTCGTCGGCACGAACGAAGCGCGTCTCGATGCCCGCGAAGAATGGCTTTACGTCGTCGAGAGCAACGCCCGGCGCATCTCGCGGCTGCGCGTGCAGCCGGACGGCTCATTGACCGACCGGGAAATCTACGGACCGTCGGACCTGGGAGGCATTCCCGACGGGTTCGCCTTCGATTCATTCGGCAATTTGTGGGTGACGCTGGTGATGTACGATCGGCTGATCGCCATCACGCCGGAGGGCGATGTCCTCACGTTGCTCGATGACGGCGTGCCGTCGCAGGTTGCCGAGCTGGATCGTAATTATTACGCCCGCACCATGAATCCGCAGCTCATGCTCTCGACCGGCGGTACACTGGCACGCTGGATGGCCAGCGTCACGTTCGGCGGCGCGGATCTGCGCACCGTCTACCTCGGAAGCCTGATGGGCACTACCATTCCGTATTTCCGCTCACCGGTCGCCGGGCTGCCGCTGGTTCATTGGCACGAGCGGCGGTGAGAGGGGGAGATAGCCATGATTCGTCAGATCAAGAGCGGGCTCACGGCCGCAGTCAAAGCCGAGAACAGCCTCCAGGTGCGCCAGACCGTGGAGGGGATTCTCGCGGACATCGGCGCCCGTGGCGAGCAGGCCGTGCGGGACTACTCCCGGAAATTCGACAAGTGGTCGCCGCCGGCGTTTCGGCTGACGCGCGGCGAGATCGAGGACTGCGTGCGTTCGCTGCCGGCACGGACCCTCGAAGACATCGAGTTCGCACAGGCCCAGATCCGCAACTTCGCTCTTGCGCAGCGCGCGGCGCTCAGGGATGTGGAAGTGCAGACGCTGCCGGGCGTCGTGCTCGGACACAGGAACATCCCGGTCAACAGTGTCGGGTGTTACGTGCCGGGCGGGCGCTATCCGATGGTGGCTTCCGCTCACATGAGTGTCGTGACCGCCAAGGCCGCCGGCGTGAAGCGCATCATTGCCGCCGCGCCGCCCTTTGGCGGCAAGCCGCACCCAGCCATTGTCGCCGCCATGCACCTGGGCGGCGCCGACGAGATCTATGCCTTCGGCGGCGTGCAGGCGGTTGCCGCCATGGCCTTGGGGACCGAGAGCATTCCGCCGGTCGACATGATCGTGGGGCCCGGCAACGCCTATGTCGCCGAGGCCAAGCGTCAACTGTTCGGCCGTGTCGGCATCGACCTGCTGGCCGGGCCGACGGAGACGCTCATCATTGCCGATGACTCCTGTGACGCGCAGATGGCGGCGGTGGATCTCATCGGTCAGGCGGAGCACGGTCCCGGCAGTCCGGCGGTGTTGCTCACCAACTCGGAGAAGCTGGCGGACGAGGTGCCGGCGGCGGTCGAGAAGCTGCTCTCCTGGCTGCCGACGGCGGACGTGGCGCGTGTGGCCTGGCAGAACTGCGGCGAGATCATTCTGTGCGACACGCTCGAGGAGATGGTGCAGGAGGGGGATCGCATCGCGTCCGAGCACGTACAGGTGCTGACCCGCGACCCTGATTTCTTTCTCCAGCGGCTCACGAATTTCGGAGCACTGTTCCTGGGTGCCCGGACCAACGTCTCATACGGCGACAAGATCATTGGGACCAACCATACGCTGCCGACGATGCGGGCCGCGCGTTACACCGGCGGGCTATGGGTGGGCAAGTTCATCAAGACCTGTACCTATCAGCGGGTGTTGACGGACGAGGCGTCGGCGCTGGTTGGCGAGTATTGCTCGCGGCTGTGTGAGCTCGAAGGGTTTGCCGGGCACAAGGAGCAGGCGGACTTGCGCGTGCGCCGCTACGGCCGCAAAGTCGCGTGACACCCGCAGGGAATGGCGTGTCTGCCGGAAAGCGGCGTGAGGGGACGCCATCGAGGATAAAGAGTCATGTCGCTCGAGCTGAAACATCATCACGGCGGGATCAGCGTGCCGGACCTCGACGCATCCATCCGCTGGTTCGCCGACGTGCTGGGCTTTAAAGTGGAAAGCCGCTTCGAGATCCCCGCCATTCCCGCGAAAGTGGCCATGCTGCGCCGGGGTGATCTGCGAGTGGAGCTGTTCGAGGTGCCGGGGGCGAAGGGCCTTCCCGAAGAGCGGCGGCAGCCGAACACGGACCTGCTCACCCACGGCAACAAGCATCTCGCCTTTGCCGTGAAAGACGCGGACGCCACGGCGGAAGTCCTGCGGCAAAGAGGCGCGGATATCGTGTTCGTCGGGCACTTCGAGTGGGGCGCGAATGTGTTCGTCCGCGACAATGCGGGCAATCTGATCGAGTTCGTGCAACAGCCGGAGATGTGGGCTTGAAGAGCAAGGCCAGCCTGCGATCCGACCGGTTGGTCGGTAAAGTCGCCCTCGTGACAGGCGGTGGCAGCGGTATCGGGCGCGGCTGTGCGCTCATGTTCGCGCGGCACGGCGCGGAAGTGATGTCCACTGACCTCAATGCGCAGACCGCGGAAGAGACTGTCGAGCTGGCGAAGCAGGAGGGGCTGTCCATCGACAGCGTCCATCCGATCGACATTACCTGGCCCGCCGACGTGGCGTTGCTCGTGGAGCGCACGGTGCAACGCCATGGTCGCCTCGACATTCTGGTGAACGCCGGCGCGTGGGGGGCCTTCGAGTGGATCGAGGCCATGGACTATGAGCGGCACTGGCGCAAGACGCTCGAGGCCGAGCTGGATTCGGTCTTCCTCGTCACGAAGGCCGCCTGGCCGCACCTCAAGGCGAGCGGGGCGGCGTCCATCATCAACCTGGCGTCCGCGAATTCCTTCGTCGCCTTGGAGGGCTCGCCGGCTCTGGCCCATTGCGCGGGAAAGGGCGGTGTGTTGGCCATGACCCGCCAGCTCGCCATGGAAGGAGCACCGCACAACATTCGGGCCAACAGCATCGCCCCCGGAATGACCGTCACCAGCGCGACGAAGCCCGTGTTGGAGAGCGTCCCGGCCATACGGGAGGCGGCACAGCGGAGCACGATGCTGGGCCGGTTCGGGCAGCCGGAGGATATTGCGTGGGCGGCCGTGTATCTGGCGTCGGACGAGGCCGGCTGGGTGACCGGCGCGGATTTCTCGATCGATGGCGGCGCCACGGCCTGGTGAAGGGCCGTCGGCGTGACGTTTCGCCTCATGTATGGATTACGTTGATGCGGCCCATCTGTCGCGTCGATACCTCCGCGGTTTTCAACTCGCAGCCGTTGTGGCGATCGGACCACAGGCGTGTCGTGCAAGGACGCATGCATAGCATCCGCTGATACGCACTGACTCCATAAATGATTTGTCCGTGGTGCAACAGCGGACTAGCCTCCAGGGGCGCAGATACCAGGGGGATCCGCAACATGCAACGCACCAGTGCCTATCTGGCTCTTGCCTCCGCCATCTTGTCGCCAAGCTGGCTCGCGGCACAGGAAGCCACGAACACCCCGTCGTCGTCCGAACCGGCCGGGCTCGAAGAGATCGTGATTACCGCGCAGAAGCGCACCGAACGTCTGCAGGACGTGCCGGTTTCCGCTGCGGTGGTCAGTTCGGACCAGCTCGCCAACTCGAACATCAGCGACGTCTCCGACCTGAACAAGCTGGTGCCGTCGCTCAACATCAACGGCACGATCAACGGCCGCGCGCCCATGGGCATGCGCGGTATCTCGAGCGTCTCGAACGAATCCGCCGTCGGCGTGCCGTCGGGGGTCGCGATCATGGTCGACGGCGTGCCGATCCCCAGCGACTCGTTCGCCGGCAACAACATCGAGGACATTCGCAACGTCGAGGTCCTCAAGGGACCTCAGGCGACCCTCGGCGGCAGGACCGCCGCCGCCGGTGTCATCAACTACCGGACGTACGATCCGACGGATTACCTGACGGGCGGCGCCAGCGCGACCGCCACCACCGACAGCGAATATCGGTTCAACGGCCACATTTCCGGCCCGATCGCCAATGGGCTCGACTACAGCCTGTCCGCGTATGCCGCGCAACGGTACTTCCCGATCACGAATACCTTCTACGATCAGAAGACGGGCCAGAAGAACTGGGGGCTGCGTGGCAAGCTTCTTTGGAACATCACGGACGACATCAGCGCGAAGCTCACCTACCACCATGCCACGTCGAAGGTGGATGAATTCAACTTCGTCTACCTGTACGCGACACCGGGGGCGGACCTGCTCTTCTCGCCGGGCCCGTTGAGCCAGTCCTTGCTGCTGCCGGGCATTCATCCCAGCTACGACAACCTGTATCGCGACAGCCCCGTGCAAGGCGCCGGGCACCGTCACGACGACAATGACGGCCAGATCGATCTGACCTTCAACCTTGGCGGGGGTTACACGCTGACGTCCACGACCGCGTATCAGCACGAGGACCAGAGCCAGACGCAGGATCTGTTCGATACGGCGGTCTACTTCTTCGATACGCTCGTGACCGGCGCGCCGGTGACCAGCGATCCGCACATCTTCAACGATCAGCAATACCAGACGGAGCGCGTCACTCAGACCAGCGAGGAGATCAAGCTCGTCTCGCCGGCTGACCAGCCGGTGAGCTTCGTCGCGGGCTTGTTCTACTCGAATACCACGGTCGACAGTCACTACCTGCGCACTTTGCCGCCGGCGGCCGAGGACGTGTACGTCAAACCGACGACGTCGACCTACGATATCTACGGCCGTGCAACATGGAAATTCGCCCCATCGACTTCCCTCGTCGCCGGCCTTCGTTACAACTACGACGTGCTGAAGTATTCGTACAACGAGCTCATCTACGCGCTGAGCTCGACGGCGGTGTTCGGCCCGTACTACAGCACGAGCAATAGTCATTATTGCAGTGCCGGCGGAACTGCGCCTGCGACGGCGACGAACTACAGCCAGAGCACCTGCAATTCGCAGGCCGTGGTCGGTGACATCAGCCTGCAGCAGCAGATCATGCCGGACGTCATGGCGTACTTCACCTACGCGCGGGGTTATTCGCCGGAGGTATATAACACCGCGGCGACGCTGACCTCGGCGGCACCGCTGGAGCCCGTCGGCCAGGAGCGTATCAATCACTTCGAGCTGGGCTTGAAGGGGACCTACCTGGATCGCCGCCTCATCGCCAATGTCGCGTTGTTCGACACGATCTACAACCACTACCAGATCCAGCAGTTCTCGGTCATCCCGGGCGCGATCAACCCGATCCTCGATCTGCAGGCCGCGGGTAAAGCCGAAACACGCGGCTTCGAGCTCGACTCGACCTGGCGTGCGACGAATACCACGACCTTCGGAGTGAGCGCCGCCTACGTTGATGCGGTATTCAAGGACTATCCGGGCGCAGCTTGCGAACCGGACATCGTCGTGGGTGTCACGCCGTCGAACTGCACCGTGAATTCGGATGGCACGGTCACTCAGGACATGTCGGGCAAGCCGATGCCGAACGCGCCGAAGTGGAAACTCAATCTCGACGCGCAGCAGCGCATTCCGCTGGGTGGCCTGCCGTTCGAGGGAGTGCTGGGTGCCAACTGGTCCTACCGGACCAAGGCGCAGATGCTGCCGGACAACAATCCGGAGGGGATCATGCCGGCCTTCGGCATTCTCAATCTCTCGGCAGGCATCACGGGGACGAGCGGCAAATGGTCGATCGTGGCCTTCTGCAACAACGTGTTCAACCGGGTGTACTACGAGGACATCGAGGACTTCTGGAGCTCACCGTGGAGCGGCGCGAACATGGTTATCGGGCAGCCGGCCCGGGATGCGCAGCGTTATGGCGGCGTCCGGTTGAGCGCGAGCTTCTAAGGCTCGAGACAGGAGCGACGGGTTCGAGTGGGAGGGTCAGGTCTGCGGCGCCCAGCCGATCCGCTGGCGCAAGGCGCCGCCGGCCGAGAGCGCCGCCATCACCGTGTTGGCGATTCCCAGGGCGATGAACGCCGGCAGCAGGCCGCCGAGACGCTCTCCGAGAAAAGTCACGGTCACGCCGCTGAGAAACTGTCCCACGGCGAACGTCGCCTGCCACATGCCGTTACCGCGGCCGCGAACCTCGTAGGCCAGCCCACGAGTCGCCCACGTCAACAAGGTGGGCAGGATCATGCCGCAGCCGAGCTGGTTGAGCGCCGCCGCCATCACGAAGTGTTGCGGGTCGCCGGCCCGGCCCATGAGGACGAATCCGAGGCCGATGACGGCGAACTCGATGCACAGCAGCGTGCCGATCGCGAGCCGGTTCAGCGCGCGGAAGACCACCGTTCCGACGGGTACACCGAGGCTGGCGATCGCAGTCAGTGCGCCGAGATGGCCGGGGTCTTGCACGCCCAGTGTGGTCAGGGCCAAGCTGCTCTGGGTTTGGATGACATAAAACATCACGGACGCGAACAGTGTGATGGCGCAGATGCCGGACATCCGTGCCCACGGGAAGGCACCGCGACGGGAGGCGGGGTCGGAAGTATCTGTGGCTTGCACTTCGGTCGCCGGCTCCCAAGTGAAGCGCCACACGCCGACGGCCAACACGAGGCTGAACAGGTAGACGCCGAAGGGGCCACGCCAGCCATAGGCGCTGCCCAACAGGCCGCCTATCGTAATCAGCGCCAGGGACGACAGGGAGGCGACCGCCGTCTGGCTCGCCAGCCATTGTTCACGGGCGCGGCCCTTGAAGTAATCGCTGATGAGAGTGGTGCTCACGGTCATGATGACGGCCTCGCACAGGCCGACGCCCACGCGGGATCCCACGATGGCGAACAGGTTGTCCAGCACAGTCGGCGCAATGCCGAACGCGCTGTAGGCCACCATGGAGGCGATCAGGATGCGCCGCCGTCCGAATCGGTCAGCCAGCCAACCCGCCAGCGGCGAGAACAGGGTGACACACAACGCGGGCATGGTGAGCACGCCGCCCTGGATCAGATACTGATAGTTGTCGATCCCCCGGAAGTGCGCCATGAGTTGCGGCACGACCGGAACGAGGATCGCGATGCCCATCACCGCCAGGGTGATGGGGAGCAACAGAATCACGCCCTGCAGTGCGCCGGGCACGCGTGCCGTGGCAGGTGAAATGGTGGACAAGACAGCAGCCCCCTCGCGCTTCTTCAGACAATCGCCGTGATCTGCCTGACTGTACTCCCGTTCCTGTGGGAAGGCGCATCGGTCCGGGAGATGGGGTTGATCACCACAATCAATTTCAGGTGGCGGCAGGGGCGCAGTATCTTCCGTCACTGATTCGAGCGCGCAACACCGGAGCCGGTCTGCGCCAGTCATTACTCGGACAGGCTCCTTCAGGGGCGGATCATGAAGCTGGCAACTCTGGAAGACGGTACCCGGAACGGCAAGTTGCTCGTGGTGGCGAAGGATCTGCGGCAGGCGGTGGCGGCCCCGGCCGCGCCCACCTTGCTCGACGCGCTCGAAAACTGGGGGCAAAGCGCGCCCCGCCTGCAGCAGGCCTACGAGGAGCTGAATGCGGGGAGCCTGGCCGGTGCCTTCAGTCTCGACGTCACCCGGCTCGCGGCGCCTCTGCCGCGGGCGCCTCAGTGGCTGGACGCTTCTGCCTTCCACAGTCATGGCGACTTGATGGACAAGGTGTTCGGCATGGCGCCGATCGAGGGCAAGCTGCAGATCCCGCTCATGTATCAGGGAGCTTCCGACGACTTCATCGG
>DASZVD010000347.1:0-6318 GCA_035547375.1 Steroidobacteraceae bacterium | reverse complement strand
CGCATGAAAAAGAAGCAGGAGGACCTTGTCTGGATGCGCAACGCCGGTCCTGAGCTCGCCGCGGCCGGCCCGCTCCACACCGGCGCAGGCGGGGAATCCCTGCTCGTCATCATCGACCGCTCCGCGCGTGAGTCAGGCCTGGCCGAAGCGATGGCGGGCAGCGAGCCGAGCGGGCCGGGAGGCCTCAGCATCCGCCTGCAGAAGGCCCCTTTCGACACCCTCATCGCCTGGCTCGCCCGCCTTTCACAACAGAACGGCATTCGTGTCGAGAATGCCTCCATCGAGGCTGCCGGCACGCCCGGTCTCGTGAACGCCGCGATTACCGTGCGGATGGACTAGGAGCCTGTCCAAGCCATGATCACCTACTGCGGCCGCTAGCACCGAAGTGCGACGCACGATCTGGATTATCGTCCTCGCGGTGGTGGCGTTCGTCGTCATCGTCATAGCCCGCTTGCCCGCGACCTGGGTCGTCCCCACCTCCTCGGCGCCTGTGACCTGCGCGGCTGTCGATGGCTCGATCTGGAATGGCAGCTGCAGCGGCCTGACGGTGCAGGGGACACCGCTGGGCGATATGACCTGGAACATTCATGCGCTGCGGCTGCTGACGGGTAAGCTCGCGGCATTCGTCGTCCTGATGCGTCCAACGGGCTCGTTGCACGGTGATTTCGCTGTCGGTCTCGATAAGAACCTGACGATCCGGAACGCGCAGCTGGAATTGCCGCTCGATCATGACGTCATGATGTTCCTGCCGCGTACCATGCAGACGTTGCGTGGCAACGCACGCGCCAACATCGTGTCGGCCCGAATTCAGAAAGGGATCATTACCGAGCTGCAAGGTGTTCTCGAGCTGCACGATCTCGAGGATCACGGCCGGACCATCACCGCGTACGGCAGTTATGCGCTCACCTTCCCTCCGGGGAGTGCCAGCCCTCCGGTGGGGCAGCTTCACGACCTCGGTGGCCCGCTTGCTGTGGAAGGCACCGTCAAGTTGATGCAGGACAAGCCGGGCTTCGCCGCCGAAGGCTACGTGACCGCCCGCGCTGACGCGGCACCCTCGCTCCTCAACGATCTGCAACTGCTCGGCTCGCCCGATGCGCAAGGACGCCGGCAGTTCGGACCCATCGAGTCGACGTTCTAGGACACCCCCGGCGCTGGGGTGCGATCCGGTGCGATCCGCGCCGCAGCCGACCGAACGCCACGGCCGCTCTCGCCGGCCGCAGGCTACGCCCCGCTCTCGGCCGGCCGAACGCGTATAATGACCTGATGAATGGGAACGGGTCGTGAGAGCGCTCTACGAGAAAACCATCGCCTTCGTTCTGCAATACATCGACGAGAACAAGCTGAAAGAAGGCGATCAGCTGCCGACGGAGCCCAAGCTCGCCACCCAGGCGGGAGTGAGCCTGGTGACGGTGCGGCGTGCATTGCAGGAGCTCGCGGCGCAAGGCGTCATCCGCCGCGAGCAAGGCCGCGGCACGTTCGTCGCCCGGCCGCGCGTGCGGGCCGAAACGACGCGCATCGGCGGATTGCGCAACAGCCTGCACCTCGACGCCCGATCCAGCCTGCAGACGCGGATCCTGGGCTGCTTCCCGCGCCGGGCGAACGGGGAAGAGCTCAAGGCGCTCGGCCTCGCGGAGGGCGCGTTGGTCTGGGAGATCTCACGGCTGCGGTTGTTGAATCGCCGGCCGGTGATCTGGGAGGTGTCCGCCATTCCGAAGCTGCTGGCGCCGGATCTCGGAACGTATTTCGAGGCGCGCGATGCGCGCTCGCTGTATGACCTGCTCGAGGAGGTTTATGGGCTCAAGGAGGCGCGCGAGGAGCAGACGTTGGTGTGCCGGCCGGCCCAGGCGCGCGACCAGGAGCTGTTGGAGCTGCTGCGCTTCGAGTGGGTGGTGGAAGTGTCCGGGATCAGCTACTCGACACGCCACGCCCCCATCGATGCGTTCCGCATGGTGTTCGTGGCGAAGTCGTTCGCGTTCCGGCTGGCTACCGCGCCCGAGTTTGCGGTCGAGGCGGTGGAGCTGGCTTCCTGAAGCCCGCTACGCGCGCCAACACCTCCCGCGCCAGGGGCACGGGCTCCGCTTCCGCCAGGTTAGCCAACACCACGACCGTATAGCGGCTCGCCGGATCGCGCTCGATCGCCGAACGGAACCCCTGCCAGGAGCCGTCGAACTCAATGATCTCGTGGCCCTCCAGCCGCGTGTGATCCCAGCAAAACCCATGCTCCGTGAGCTTGCCATCGCGCGTCCTGCCGCGTGCCCAGAGCTCATTCCATGAAGCGGGACTCAGCAGCGCGCCGCGATCCATCGCCGCGATCCAGGCGCTCCAATCGTCGAGCGACAGATAAAGGCTCCCGTCCGCCGTGGCGTTGAGCGCGGCCGAGGCGAAGTCCTGATTGCGAATGCCGGTCGCGGTGCGCACGTAGCCGGCGGCTCGATTCAGGATGATGTCGCTGTCGCTGATGACGCGCGCGGTGCGCATGCCGAGCGGGCGGAAGACCTCCTTGATGAGAAAGTCCCCGTAGAACATCCCCGTCACCCGGGTGATGATGATGCCGCCGAGGATGTACCCCATGTTGCTGTATTTCCAACGGGTACCCGGCGGGTAATTCAGCGGGTACGAATAAGCGACCTTGATGATCTCGTCATCCGTGTACTCGTGGCGCAGGTCGAAGATCTCGCCGCCGTCCTCCTCCGAGTCATGGATACCCGAGGTGTGATCCAGCAGCTGGCGCACCGTGATCGGGGCCCAGGCGGGCGGCGGTTGCGGGAGATACTTGCCGATGCGGTCCGCGAGGGAGATCCGACCGCGCTCCTGCAGCAACAACATCGCGGTGGCCGTGAACTGCTTTCCCAGGGAGCCCGACTGGAACAGCGTGTCGTGCTTCACCGGCACCTGCTGCTCCACGTTCGCCAGTCCATAGGTCGACACGCGCACCGGCTTTCCCGAGCGCACCACCAGGAGAGCCATGCCAGGGACTCTGTCGCGCTGCAAGGTGCCGGCAAAGAGCGCATCGATCTCGTCTGCCCGCGCCCGGGTCGCCGGCGGCGCCAGCGCCAGGACGCCTGCGAGGGCCAGAACCCCCAATGGAAACAGGGTGCTGCGCGCAGTCCGGCAACCTTTCGCAAGCAAATCTTTGCGCCCCTAAACAATAGGTCATTGCAATGATAGCAGAATCGCCCTACATTGCGAGGCACAACGACTCGGTAGACGAGCACGGGGAGCGACACTATGGATTCTCGAGCGATGGCCACCCGGTGCGGGCGCGTGTCAGTCCGGCATGGTTGGGTACGCACCCGGTACGGGCTCGCCGCGCGACGCGGCCTGGCCCTGACGGTGGCCGGAATACTGTTCATCGCCGCCAATGGGGCCCACCCGGCACGCGCAGCCGAAGGAGCGACTCCGGACACCATCACCGGACCTTCCCGACCCGCCAACACGACCGGCAACGATGAGTTGACTACCGTCGTCGTTACGGGCTCCTACATCCGCCGCACCGATACCGAGACGCCATCTCCCCTGCAGGTCATCAGCACCGAAGAGATCGAGAAGAGCGGCAAGGTCTCGATCTCCGATGTCATTCGCAGCGTGTCGGCGGACAACAGCGGCTCCCTGACGCAGAATTTCAGCGGCGCGCTGGCCGGCGGCGCGAGTGGCATCTCGTTGCGTGGCCTCACTCTCGATGCCACGCTCGTGCTGGTAGACGGGCATCGGATGGCACCCTACCCCCTTGCCGACGACGGCCAACGACCCTTCGTCGATCTGTCGTCCCTGCCGATGTCCATTGTCGATCGAGTGGAGGTGTTGAAGGATGGCGCGTCGGCCATCTACGGCTCTGACGCGATAGCGGGTGTCGTCAACGTCATTCTCAAGCACGATTTCCAGGGCGTGCAGCTCGATACGGACTTCGGCAGCTCTTACCGCGGCGACGGCCTGACGCAGCGGGTCTCGGGCCTGTGGGGTTTCGGCGATCTCAAGGAAGACGGCCACAATGTGTATTTCAACGTCGAGTATCGCCATCAGGCCTCCATCAGTCAGCAAAACCGCCCGTCGTACCTGAGCGATCTCGATCTCACGCAGTATGGCGGGCCGGATCGGCGCGGCGGCGTCGTGCAACAGGCGTGGCCCAACAACGAGACCTTCACGGTGCCCGGCATGGTCGCGCCGCAGTACGCCGTACAGGCGGGCGACCCCAATGCGGGCTACTACATGCTGCCGGGCTGCGCCAAACAGAATCTCGATCCGTCCGGCGGCTGCATCTGGAACATCAATCAATACAACAAGATCCAGCCGCGCACGGAAGGCCTGAATCTCTCGGGCCGCTGGACGCAGAGCCTGGGCGAGGGCTGGCAGAGCGCGCTGGCGGTCTCCTGGTTCAATTCCCAGGCCGAGCAATACCGGCAGTCCGACGCCTACAGCACGGGGCCCGTGACGATTCCCTATACCTGGGTGGGCTCGAAAGGCGCCCTGGTCGACCAGACGAATCCGAACAGCACCACCATGGTGCTGCCGGCCAACAGCCCGGACAACCCGTTCAATCCGGCGAGTCCCTACTTTTCCGCGGCCCAGGCCTACTACAGCGCGCAGGGCGCCAACTTCGCCTCCTACGTGGGGCAGCCCGCCCTGCTCTATGCCGTGCTGACCGACTTCCCCGATCAGCAGATCAAGTTCAGCACCGACGTCATCCGCATCGTCGAGGACCTGACCGGGAAAGCGGGCGGCTGGGATCTCAACTTCAGCCTCGGCTACATTCGCGATGCCACCACGGCCACTTACATCGGCTTCATCCGCAACAGCTTGCTCAGCGCGGCGCTCGCTAATGGAACCTACCGGGTAGGCGCCAATGCGGATCTCAACCCGCCGTCGCTGTACGCAGAGCTTGCGCCGCAGACGAGCGATATCGCGACTTCCGAGCTGGGCTATGTGTCGGCGGGAGCCAGCCGCATGCTGTGGAGCTTGCCGGGCGGTCCGCTCGGCGTCGCGGTGGGCGCCGAAGCCCGCTACCTCCGAGCCAACAACCCCGGTGAGCCCTACGCGGACGAAGGCGACATCATCATGGATGGCAGCTTCTACGCGCACGGCTCGCAGAGCGTCTCGGCGGCGTTCGTCGAGCTCAACGCTCCGGTATTGAGCTCGCTGGAAGTCGATGTAGCAGGCCGCGTCGACCACTACAACTTCCCGAGCACGTCGTTCACGCCGAAGCTCGGCTTGAAGTGGACGCCGGTGTCGCAGGTTGCATTCCGTGGAACCTACGCGAAAGGCTTCCGTGCACCGGGCATCGCCGAAGCGGGCGACAGTGGTACGGGCTCCGCCACCACGGCTCCCGTGGATGCGCTGCGTTGTCCCTACACGAACAAGCCGTCGGATTGCGGATTCGGCTATGCCGCCACGCTCAGCGTGGGCAATCCCACCCTCAGGCCGGAGCACTCGCGCAGCTACACGATCGGCGTGGTGCTCGAGCCGATCAAGAGAGTCAATTTCACTTTCGATTACTACAACATCCGCCGGGACAACGAGATCGTGCCGGCCCCCCTCGGCCTGGAAGCTCCGGTCCGCGGTGTGCAGCAGCCGGGGACGGACTATCCCGGCCCGATCATCTACTACCCGCAGCCGTACGTGAACGCCGCGGATTCGCAGACATCCGGCTACGATGGCGCGGCACACATCGAGGTGCCGATGGGCTACCTCGGGAAGCTGACGTTCTCACTGGACGCGAACTACGTCATTACGTCGGACCAGACCTTCTTCGACCCGGTCAACGGCAACCAGACGTTCCACTATGCGGGTACGGCGGGTCCTACGGCCGTCGGCGGCGCGGTCGGCACGCCTCGCACCCGTGGCACGTTCACGACCGACTGGACTCGCGGTCCCCTGTCTGTGGGAGCTACAGTCAACTACCGCGGTCCCATGAAGGGAATCGACGAATCGGTCTCGGGAGATACCTGTCTGCAGCTTTCGTCGGACAACCCGCACTGCTACATTGCGTCTTTCACATACGTCGATCTCTACGGCCAATACACGTTCGGCGATCACCTGCAGGTGACCGGGAGCATCACGAACCTGATGAACAGGCTCCCTCCCTTGAACACGGTGACGTACGGCGGCTTCAACTACAACCCGTCTCTCGACCAGGCGGGCGCGGTGGGACGGTTCTATGAGTTGGGATTGCGCTATCGCTATTATTGAGAATTTCGTAATTGAGTGACACTTTTCACATCGCTTGCGGTCCAAGGGCTTCGAATGGTGAGATTCGAGGTGCCGATGGATACAGAGCAACGATTGAAAGAATTGGAGCGTCGCCGCCTGCGCGGGGCTCGGCTG
>DASZVD010000346.1:0-16506 GCA_035547375.1 Steroidobacteraceae bacterium | reverse complement strand
CCGGCGAAGTCGAACACGACCGACGTTCCGGCAGACAGAATCTGCGGAACCTGGATTTCGAGAATGGCCCGGACCCGCTCCCGGCGCTGCAGATATTCCTCGAGGCCGGCTGCGCCATCGAAGAGCCGCACTAGCCACTCGTCCTCGCAGATCATCACGATTCTATCGCCCGCGGCCATCCGCCGCGCGGCCGTGGTTTTTCCCGAGGCCACGCGGCCCGCAAAGAAGTGCAGTGTTCCGGGCCGTGCCGCCTGGAACGTTGCCGCTATTGCCGCTGGGGATGCGGCCGGTTGTGTTGCCTGGGATGTTGATGTCATGTCGCCTCCGCTGGTGGAATCGTCGGGCCGCGAGGCGAAAAAAAGCCCGCCTCGGCGGCGGGCTTTTTGGGAAGAATCGGAACTCAATACGCTAGGACGCCCACCGCTGCATGATCGCGATGGATTTAATCGAGGGGATGCGTGCAGCCAGCGTCATAGGGCCGAGAATGCCGGATACAGGCTACCTGCGTCAAGAGAAGCGCTATTCAGAAGCCTTTGGCTCGTAATGATATCAGTGATTGCACCGCCACAACAGCAGTGATATCATTGATATCACTGATTCTCAAAGGAAGAAGATCGTGGCACAACTCGTAGTTCGCAATCTGCCAGATGAGCTGGTCAAGGCACTGAAGCAACGTGCCGCAAGACATGGCCGCAGCGCTGAGCAGGAACACCGGGAAATCCTGGAGGCCGCGCTGCGCGGGCCCAGGCGGCGCAGCCTCGCGGCAGTCTTGGCGTCCATACCTAACGTGGGCCGGGATGAAGACTTCGCCCGTGATCAGGTCGACTCTCGAGCTTGACCATGTATCTGATCGACACTGATGTCGTCAGCGAAGCGCGCAAGGAGGAGAAGGCGAACCCAGGCGTGCGCCAATTCTTTCGCGACGCCGACCGCGATAACGTTCCGCTGTACCTGTCGGTAGTGACCCTTGGCGAGATGCGTCAGGGGGTCGAAATCATTCGACATCGGGGCGATGAATCGCAGGCCCGGTTGCTGGAGCGCTGGCTGGAACGCGTCATAGATCGATTCGAAGAGGCGATCTTGCCGTTCGACCGGGAGGCCGCGGAAGTTTGGGGGCGACTGCGTGTCCCGAATCGCGAAAACCCCCTCGACAAGCAAATTGCCGCCACGGCGCTCATCAATGATCTGACCGTGGTGACCCGCAACACCCCACACTATGCGCCTACAGGTGTTCGGGTATTCAACCCTTTCACCGGGAGTTGAATGGCTAAACGAAAGCCATGGCCAGCAGGACGGCCCCCACCAGCAGCAGCGCCAGACCCCAGATGAGGTCGAGGTTGATCCAGCCGCGCCGCAGGAAAGCCAGCCCGACCCACTCATAGACCGCCATTCCCACGGCACCCGCGACAAACAACATGGCCAGGGTGTGAACGACTACCGCGACCAATGCCGTCCCGACCGCCTGCCCCAACCCGCTCATCAGCGCCATATGGGCGTGGGCACCATGAGCTCCAGCCGCCGGCATCGCCAACAGCACAGGGAGCAACATGAGTCCCGCGCCGTGCGCGGTGGCCATCAGAAAGGACCACGCCACGAGCTGGCCGTTGCCGACCTGCATGCCAACACGACCGCGATGACGCGCTGCCAGACGGAATATCCCGAAGCCCACGAGCACGAGGGCAGCCCCGATCTCCAGGGATCTGACATCGATGAACATACGCAGTGCGCTTACGAGGAGCACCACGGCAGCAATCGACAGGGCATGGCCGGCCGCGATCGGCAAGAGAGATTGGAGAACCGCCTCCCGACGCCGCCGCTGCAGCCCCAAAGCGACCGCAAACAGCCAGCCCATGGCGGGATTCAAGCCGTGAAAGGCACCGAGGCCGGCGAGCGTGATCCACGGCCAGAGCGTCATCACCGTAGGCGACGTCCGGCGTGCCGCCTATCGCACCGGCATCCGGCACCGGTCACGAGTAACAGAACGTGTCGGAAGAAGAATCCCCGCCCTGCAAACGGATCTGATGACTGCGGTACCCCGGTTCCGCAGCCAGGAAGAACTCGGGATCGAGCTTCAACCCGCCGGTCGGCCCCACGTCGCACTTGACCATCCACCCCTGGATGCCGTCGGGATAGAACTGCTCGTCCCAGGCGCGATACAGGCCGTTCGTGAAATACACGCGCCGGCCGTCACGGCTCACCTCCACCATCTGCGGCCCGCCGTTGACCGGCCCGCTGGCCGGATGAGGCGAGCGCTTGACGATGCCGCCCAACCGCACGGAGCCGGTCAACTTCGGGTTGTGCGGATCGGACACGTCGTATTGCCGGATCTCACCGGTTCCCCAGCACGAGACATACAGGTAGCGGTCATCGAGCGACAAGTTGATGTCCGCGATCAGCGGCGGCACTGCTTTGAAGCTCCGCAGCAGCGGCGGCAGCTGCTCGGGCTCGGCCGGCTCCGCGGGAATCTCAATGACCTTCTTGACGCTCCACTGGCCGTTGTGCCGCTGCCAGAGCCAGACTGACGAGGACAGGTCCTTGAGGCTGATGACCACCCCGGCAAAGCCGTACGTCTTGCTCGGATCGCGCGCTTGCCGCAGCTCCAGCACGAGCTGCTGCTCGGCTCCGAGATCGAGCGCCTGCAGGTGCTTGCGCCGGCGCAAGTCCCAGACGTGCAGTTGGTGGCCGTACTTCGAGCCGAGCAGCAGCTCCGGGATCAGGCCGTTCTCGATCATGTTGGGAGTGCCCCACTCGCTCGTGATCTGGATGTCGTGACCCAGATGCCAGGCGAAGTCGTAGGCGAGATACTGCGGCCCGCGCTCCACCTCCCAACGTCCGAGCACGTCGAAGGCGTCGTGATCGAGCAGGAACAGGCCGCCCGGCCCATCGCCGTTGGGCGCGCCCAAGGCGCTCACGTAGATCCCCTCCGGCCCACAGTGCAAGGTGTGCGGGCGCGAATATCCGCTCCGCCGCTGGAGCTCTCCCGGCTCGATCACCTTCACGATCTTCGGGCTGTGCGGATCGGGTTTCGTGTCCAGAACGTGAATGCGCGACGAGCGCAGCCCCGGAACGATGAGATAGCGCCGCTCGACGTGCGGATGCGGTGCGTAGGGACACAGGGCGGAGCTGCAGGCATTCCAGCCGAAGTGGTGCAGCTCATCCCCCTTGTTGGGCATTGGCGTGCGGCCGATCAGCTTGCCGTAGGTCGAGGACGCGGGATCGAGATCGACGACGCCCAGAGCATCGGGCGCATCGCCCGCGGCGCTCAGAATGGCGAGGTATGCCAGCTTCTCCGGCGGCGCCTGCATCGCCAGACGCGCCGAAGGATAGAACGTCGGATCAGGTGTCCAAGTGGCCATGAGACCTCCTACCGCTCGAGTTTTTGTGCGCCGCAGCCGATCTTCTGCCATTTCCGCGGCGTTGGCCAATAACTCTTCGGCCGATCCAGCGCCGCGCTCAGCAGACCGCGGCCTGAAGCTCAGCCGATATTCTCCAGTGCCTCCCGACAACTGAACGGGCTCGAGCGCTTGAGGTCAGCCCCATACGGTGGGACGCAATGTCATCGACGTCATCCCACCATGCCCCCGTGACAATCAACTCCTCGTGGAGCAGTCAACAATTGGCCACTCCCCAAGACGATTCGACACACGCCGGATACCAGTCCGCCGGCGAGCGCGCCAACCGCCCGATTCGCCACGCGACGGTCAAGAAACCCAGCTATGCTCGCGTGGCGTCATTGCGCACGCTCAGCCTTACGACAGCGACTAACGAGATTCTTACATGGCGTGGGTCCGGACCTGGCATACGTACTTCGGCATTCTGATCGCCCCCAGTGTGCTCTTCTTCGCGCTGACCGGCGCCTTGCAATTGTTCGGCCTGCACGAGGCCCATGGTGCCTATCATCCCCCGGCCTTGGTGGAAAAGCTGGGCAGGCTGCACAAGGATCAGGTCTTCGCCCTGGGCGAGCGCCACGAAACCCCGCCCCCGCAGGCTGCTGGGGAGCCGCCGAAAAAAGACGCCGAGGACGAAGACAGCGCCGGTACCCTCATACTGAAGGGATACTTCCTGATCGTCGCCCTGGGACTCATCGCCTCCACGGGCATGGGGCTGTACATGGGACTCACTCATATCCGTCGCAAACGCACGGGCTGGGTCCTGCTGGCCGCCGGTATCGCAATTCCCCTGGCGCTCGTCATCGTGTAAGTGACCCGCACGATGGTCGAGGGCGGTGTCCTCGCCGTATTACTGCAGCTGCCGCACGATTCGCTCGCTCACGTATCGGCATCGCCGTTCACGAGTCTGCAGAAGCTGGGACCTGGGATGCGCCTGGTATCGCCAGCGACATTACAGCGTGTGGCAATTCAGGTGGGCTTCAGCTCAGAAGACTCGCAAGGGGCGGCCTCAAGATCGACGGCCAACACCTGCTGGTTCAAGGAACCCGCAGCAGCGCCGCGGTAGCGGCATGGACCACCGAATCGAGCGGCGAGTCCGCGGCCGCCAGCGCACGGGCTTGCGGAAACTCTTTCCTCACCAGATTGGTGAGGGCCCGGCCGGGCGGCGCTTCGATAAAGACTCTCGCGCCCAGCTCATAGGCCAACGTCACGGACTCGTACCAGCGGACCGTGTGCGATACGTTGAGAATGAGGTCCTCAGCGATATCCGCGGCGCTCGTCAGCGCGCGTGCCCTGACATTCCCGATGTAGGGAACACGGGCAGACTGCAGCCGAACCTCGCCCAGCGCCTCTCTGAGACGCGCCGAAACGCTATTCAACAAGGGACAATGGGAAGGCACGCTCATGCACAGACGACGTGCTCTCGCCCCAGCCCGAGAGGCGGCATCGGCCGCCGCAGCCAACGCGGCGTCCGCGCCAGCGAGCACTATCTCTGTCGGTGAATTCACGCCGGCGAGATAGAGCGGCGTGGAGGGCCTCGAGATTCCCTCAACCAACGTCCGCACGGCAGCCTCGCCTAGCCCGAGTACGGCGAGCATGCCAGCGCCGCCTCGCGCGAATGCACTTTCCATCGAGACGGCACGCAGCCGAACGAGACGCAACGCATCCGTAAACGGCAACGAGCCGCAGGCAACGGCCGCCGTAAAGGCACCCACCGACAAGCCTGCAACTCCGTCGGGCTCCACACCTTTTGCCGACAAGAGCCTCGCATAAGCCACCCCGGCAATGAGCGTACTCAGCTGCACGGCGACAGTCGATTGCAGCGCCTCGGCGCTATCCAGACTCCGGGGATCCTCCTCCAGCACCTGCGCGGCTTCGGAGAGTGTCCCGAGAACCGACTCATGATCGGGCAGCCCCCGCAGGAAATGAGGGGTCTGTGCGCCCTGCCCCGGGAAAAGAGCCACGCAGCGCATCTACTTCGAGCCACCGTCGCTGAAGAGAATCGGCCCCGCTTTCGTTCGAACGACGTATGCCTCCGGAGAGCGGACATACTCGGCCAGCACGACCGCGCCGCCACCGCCTCCCGAGGTTTCCAACAACACATCCGCGTTCACGGGCAACAGCGCCAACGCCTCGCGCAGGCGACGGGCATCCTCCAGAGCCGGCAGCCATTCCATCGCGACGATGATATCGAGATCACTATCCAACGTCGCCGTTGTACAGCCGCTCGCCAGCTCGAAACCCACACTCCCGATCGGCCCCCAGGCGCGCTCGAAACCCCGTTCGCGCATGATCCCAGCCACGACATCGAGCGCGGCCAGCGCCGGAATCGCATCTCGACGAGATGCGTGCGACCAGGCGCGCGAGGCGACCAGATCCTGTGGCGTCAGCTGTTCGAGAATGTCGTTCGGAGACAACCACGAGGCAAAGCGCTTATCGCGAGTGTCACCTCGTACACCAACAGGTACGAGGCCGTCGCGAACATACGCACGGCGTACAACGACCCACGGTGCTCGTTGCAGAGAAGGCGCTACCCATTCGGGAGCGGCCCGGAAGACGTGCGAACCGGAGATCCGTAGGAGAGTGTGCGTGGCGGGCTCAGTCAACATCCCACTGCTCTGCGAGCCGCCGGCGCACTTCGATGGATGCAGCGCGCGCTTTACCAGCGGCTTCTCCCGACAGCCGGTGTGTGAGATCACGCCCTCCCTTACGAACGTCCCTCACGGCGTCGAGCAACTCGCCCCGCACGCGATCGATGTCCGCCGGCGTGGGAGCGTCGATCCTGACGCCTTCAATGAGCCTGTGCAGCAGGCCAAGCGCGGCGAACGAGCGCACATCGTAAGCCATCGGGGGAATGCGCTCGCCGAGCTTTTCGAGCTCCTCCACGCTGCGCCGGGTGACGCGCGCGGCGGCCTGCTTGCCCATCGCCTGGATCAGGACCTCGGGCGAGTCGACAGCCAGGATGCGATTCGCCTGATAGCCGTGCGCCAGGAAGGCTCCTGACATGGCCTTCCCCACCAGCAGCGCAATCACCGGATGGCCCGCCCAGCGCGCACTGGCATAGGCATCCGCGGCCGCGGCGCAGGCCAGATGGATTCCGAGCATCTCTTCGCTGCGACCATAGGCCTGACTCGTCACGTCGACGATGGCAACGAGGGGACGCGCGATCCGGCCCGCGTCGGCACGGAGCACCTCCCGGACTTCCCGCGCCAAGATCCACCCTTCATCCAGGCCTACTTCACCCTGACGCGCGCGCGGAAAGCGATTGTTGGCATCCGGCACGACCGCGATGAAGCGGGCGAGCTCGTCGCCCAGTCGCGCATCGGCCGACAGTACCGTGGAGGACCCACCCGTAACGGCGTTGGACGTGAGCGCGGCAAACCAGGCGCGACCGCTCACATCGTGCTCCAGAGGCGGCGCAAGGACTGTGGATCCGGGACGTGCGCCGGATCGATCCGCGCCAGCCGGGACAAAAAGCGCTGCGTATCGGTACTGCGCGGGTTTGCGCAGACACCGGCGCGGCAGGCCTTGCGGACCTCGGCCGCCACCGCCTCGACATCGTCTTCGACCAGCGCATCCGCCAAACCGGTCGCGTGCCGTTGCTCGCCGCCGATCAGCTTCCAGATGGCAACCCGGTCGGTGGCGTCCATTTCGGCAATGCCCGCCTCCTGCTCGATCACTTCCGGCCCGTTCATGCCGAGTCGCGCCTGCCGGGTAACGATCAGTTGTGTGCACAGCGCCGCCGCCAGCGACATGCCGCCAAAACAGCCGACCATGCCGGCGATCACACCGATCACGGGAACGTGCCGCCGCAGCGCCACCAGCGCCGAGTGGATCTCGGAAATCACCGCGAGCCCGAGATTCGCCTCCTGCAAGCGCACCCCGCCGGTCTCGAAGAGCACGACGGGAATGACGGGCCGGCCCCGCTCGCAGTCCCGCAGCGCCAACTCCAGGGCAGCGGCGATCTTCGAGCCCGAGACCTCGCCCATGCTGCCGCCCTGATACGCGCCTTCGATGGCCGCCACCACGGCCGCGGCGCCATCGATCCGGCCGCGGGCGATCACGACTCCATCGTCCGACTGCGGCACGATGCCCTGCAGCGGCAGCCAGGGAGACTTCAAACGGTCGAAGGGACCCAACAGCTCGCGGAACGTGCCCGCATCCAGCAGTTCCCGGGCCCGCTCGCGCGCCAGGAGCTCGATGAAGCTGCGGCGAGTGAGGACGCTCATGCGCGGATCGCCTCGGCGGCCTGCTCCAGGCGCAGCATCACGAGCCCCGGCGTCGCGCCGAAGTCGTTGATCTCGACCGCCACCGCGGCGTCGAAGCGGCCGAAAAAGCGATCCAGGACGTTTTTCCACACCGGTCCGAAACCATCGACGCTCGTCGTCACCGTGACTTCGGAGCGCGCGCCGGAGGCCGGCTCCAAAAGAACCTCCAGGTCGCCGGATGCGACCACGCCCACGTGAACGCGAGCCGCGACGGTTGCGCGCGCCGGGTAGCTGAAAGTCATTCTTTCCATGCGTCGTCCAGAAACAGGCAGGCAGTGAGCAAATCGGCGCAGCCGCCGGGAGAGGCCCAGCGCGACAGCAACTCCGCATCCAGGGCCAGCAAGGCGCGCCAACCCGCGGCGCGGGACGTCCCGCCGGCAGCAAGAACCGCCCGCGCCCCGGCTTGCGCAGCTTCGAGGGCGGCCAGGCCGCCACGGTGAAGCAAACAGGTGTCGGGAAGCTTCGCCATGATGGCCAGCAGCGCATCGAGACGACTGTGCGTCGCCGATAATCCAAGTTGTCGGCCGCGCCGCAAGGCCGGCAACCCGACACCGACGACATGCGGAAAACCCGCACGGGCTTCCCCGCGCGCGCCGGGAACCCCGAACCGCGCGCACACACGTGAGCCGTTGGTCGGTGTCGCAGGCGCATGACGGTCCGTGAAACGCGCGATCGCGGCTGCAACGCCCGTGACTTCGGCGGGAAAGGCCTCACCACCGCAGATCGACCGGCCGGCCACCAACAAGCCGAGCACCCAGACGGCCCCGCGGTGCGCATTGCTGCCCCCGGTGGCTGCCAGCATGGCGATCTCGGCGTTGCGGCCGATCGCGCCGAGATCCTCGCGCAATGACTGGCTCGGCATCCGCCCGCTCGCGCACTCCGCCATGAGTCGAAAACCATCGCGCAGGGCCGCCGCCGAGCGAAGCAGGCGCGCCAGGTCGAGATCACGATGCGCGCCCGGGCCACGCTCATCCACCAAAGCGGGCTTCGGTGTCAACACCGCTTCAGCGGCAAGCGCCCGCACCGCGCGATCCGCAAGGCTTTCCGGCGAGCTGTAAACGCTGCGGGCCGCGTTGACGACGGTGAGCACTTACCAACTCCGAAAGCGGGCCGGCGGCTTGTATAAATCGCCGGACCACGTCACCAGATCATCGATGCTGCGTGCCGCAAGCATCGAGCGACTCGCCTGCAAGCGCCGAACTCCGACGTCCTCTGGATAAGCAACGATGCCACGCGCGCGGAGCGCGGCGCTCCGTGCCGGATCGGCGCGCATCCCCACGGGTGTAGCGCCGGCGATGGCGGCCAAAGCGGCACGGCGCTCCTCCTGACCTTCCGCCTTGTACAGATAAGCGATGCCCTCCTCGCTGACGACGTGAGTCACGTCATCACCGTAGATCATGACGGGGGCAATGGGCATACCGCTCTTCCTGCCGACCTCGATCGCGTCGAGGGAGTCGACGAGTGTCGGAGCACCACCCTTCTTGAAAGTCTCGACCATCTGCACGACGAGCTTGTGACCGCGCGCAATGGGTCCGCTCGCATTGATCAAACTCAACCAGGGCGGGCTGCTGTGACGCCGTCCCTTGGGATCGTGCCCCATGTTGGGAGCGCCACCGAAACCCGCAAGGCGGCCCAGCGTCACCGTCGAGGAGTTCGCATCGGGATCCATTTGCAGCGTCGAGCCGATGAACAGATCGACCCCGTACTGCCCCGCCAGCTGGCACAACACGCGGTTGGAGCGCAGGCTGCCGTCGTGCCCGACGAAAAAGATGTCGGAACGCGCCCGGATGTACTCCTCCATGCCGACCTCGCCCCCGAAGCAGTGCACGCTCTCCACCCAGCCGCTCTCGATCGCGGGAATCAAGGTGGGATGGGGATTGAGAGCCCAGTTGCGGCAGATCCTGCCTTTCAATCCCAGGCTCGCGCCGTAGGTCGGGAGCAACAGCTCGATGGCGGCGGTATCGAAACCGATGCCGTGATTGAGCGCCGTGATGCCATGGCGCTCATAGACACCGCGGATCACCATCATGCCCATCAGCACCTGCAGCTCGGTGATGTGGCGCGGATCGCGGGTAAAGAGCGGCTCGAGCGCAAAGGGCTTGTCCGCCTGCACGATGAGGTCGACCCAGGATCCCGGGATATCGACGCGCGGCAGCTCGTCGACGATCTCGTTCGCCTGTGCGATGACGATGCCGTGTCTGAATGCCGTCGCCTCGACGATCGTGGGCGTGTCCTCGGTATTCGCGCCGGTGTAGAGATTTCCGGCGCGATCCGCCTTCTCCGCGCAAACCAGCGCGACATTCGGAGTCAGATCCACGAACATGCGGGCGTAGAGCTCGACGTAGGTGTAGATCGCGCCGACCTGCACCTTGCCGTCTTCGAGGAGCTGCGCCAGACGCAGGCTCTGCGGTCCCGCGAACGAAAAATCCAGCTTCCGCGCAATGCCGAGCTCGAACAGAGTCAGATGCTCCGGCCGGCTCACCGTCGAGATGAGCAGGTGAATGTCGTGCACCCTGGCGGGATCCACCTTGGCGAGAGCGCGCGACAGGAAGTCGGCCTGTTTCTGATTGTTGCCTTCGAGCGCGACACGCTCGCCCGGGCGGATGAGATGCTCGAGCGCGGCGACGATGGCCGTCGCAGCCAGCACTTTGCCATCGAGATACGCGGCCGCCTCGGCCAGCTTGCGCGCCTTGGCGTCGCGACGAGTGGTCCAGGAGCGGGATTCGGGCGACACGACCGCGGCAGAGCTCATTCGGTGTATTCTAAACAAAATTCCGGCGAGGGGACGATCGTGGGGGGCAGCGGGATCGAGCTTGCGGCGCCGGCGCGAGCGCGCCGTACTCCTCTGACATCGGCACAGCGTCGCGGCTTCTGGGCGGCGTGGAGCGGCTGGACCCTGGACGGCATGGATGCCTTCATCTACGCGCTCGTCCTGAGCCCGGCACTCACCGAGCTGCTGCCGAAGTCCGGCCTGAGCTCTGCGCCGGCCGACGTCGCGTTCTGCGGATCGGTGCTGTTCGCCTTGTTTCTCGTCGGCTGGGCAGCGGCCTTCGTGTGGGGCCCGCTGGCCGATCGCTTCGGCCGCACCCGCACTCTGGCGGCATCCGTCTTGGTCTACTCCGTCTTCACGGGCGCCGCTGCCCTGGCGCAGAATGTCTGGGAGCTCGCCGCATTCCGACTCCTCGCCGGGGTTGGGATCGGTGGAGAATGGGCGCTCGCGGGCACCTACGTCGCGGAGGCCTGGCCAGAGGACCGGCGCAAGATGGGTGCCGGCTATCTGCAAACCGGCTACTACGCCGGCTTCTTCCTGGCGGCGACGCTCAACTACACGGTCGGCGCCACATTCGGCTGGCGCGCCATGTTTCTCTGCGGCCTTGCGCCGGTCATCCTGTCCCTCTACATCGTATTCAAAGTGAAGGAGCCGGAGCGCTGGCAGACGGCCGCCGCGGGCGAGACGGCTGCCGCGGACGCGCCACGAGTCAGCCCGCTGCGCGCCATTTTCTCCCCGCCCTACACACGGCGTACTCTCGTGAACGCTGCACTGCTGACGGTCTCCATCGTCGGGCTCTGGGCCGGGGCCGTCTACGAGCCGACGGCAATCATCACACTGGCGAAACACGCCGGGATGGATCAAATGCACGCGGCCCGCACGGCCTCCCTGGGCACGGGCCTGCTCTCGATCGGCACCATTCTCGGCTGCCTGGCCGCGCCCGTGCTGTGCGAGATGTTGGGTCGACGCGCGAGCCTCGCCATCTTCTTCGCGGGCATGGCGGTCTGCATCGGGCTGAGCTTCGGCTGGGCATTCTATCTGCCGAACGGCCTCACGACGTTCACAATACTGTTGTTCTTCCTCGGCTTCTTCGGCGGCAACTTCGCTATCTACAGCCTGTGGCTCCCCGAGCAGTACGGCACAGCGGTGCGCGCGACGGCGTTTGCGTTCACAACGTCATTCGGCCGCCTCGTCAGCGCCGGCGTCAACTTCCTCCTCGGCTGGGCCATTCAACAGCACGGCTCGCTGGGCATGCCTGTGGCCGGCACCGCCTGGGCTTTCCTGCTGGGCATCGCGCTCATACCGCTCGCGCTGGAGACACGCGGCGAGCGTCTTCCAGACTGATCCTCCTCCAGGCCGATCCTCCTTCAGCCTGACATCCCGCGGAGACGAGCTCGACCGCGCCAGGCGCCGTTTGTCGGCGCCTTCCTACACGAACCTGCCGGAAAGCCCCGGGAACCCCCGCCCCGCGCCCGCATTCCTTGACACGAGTTGTCTCGAGAGGAGGACGAAACATGAAAAGAAACTATGTCTCGGTCCTGATCGCCGCGGCCTCGCTGGCGTTCGTGGCGGGCAATGCACTGGCGGACGACGTCAAGAGCGATCAGCCCGTGAAGGACTCCTATATCACGACGAAGGTGAAGGCGGAGCTGGCCAAGGACAAGGGCACGAAAGCACGTGACATCCACGTTGCCACGAAGGACGGCGTCGTGAGCCTGAAGGGCAAGGTCACCACGTCCGCCGAGAAGGAGTTGGCGGAGCAGGATGCAAAGAAGATCGCGGGCGTCGTGAACGTGCAGAACGACCTGGTCGTGCTGCAGTAAGCCCGGCTTACGGAAAGCGAGCGCGCGAGTCCCGCGCAGGTCGCGCAGGGCCGCGCGCTTTTTGCTCCCGGGCTGTCAGACGGCGGCGGGGTCAGGCAGCAGCGAGGTCAGGCACGTCAGGCGGTAGCGAGGCTAGGCGGCGAGGTCAGGCGACAGCGAGGCCAGGCACGTCAGGCGGCGCTGAGGTCAGGCGGCAGTGAGCGAGCCCAACAGCTCGCTCAGCTCACCCGGCGTGCTGAGCCAGCCATCGGCCGGCCACTCATGGGGCCGCTCCTGCGCCGGAATATATCCGAACAGGGCCACGTAAACCGGCATGCCCGCCGCCTTGGCGGCCAGCACATCGCGCTCCGCATCGCCAACGTAGATACATTCTCCAGGCCGTAGATCCAGGCTCCGCGCGGCGTACAACAACGGCGCGGGATCCGGCTTGCGGGTCGTCAGCGTATCGCCGCACACCAGCACGCCGGGGCGGCGGCGCAAATCCAACTCTTCCAACAGCGGCTCGGTGAGCCAACCGGGCTTGTTGGTTACGATCCCCCAGGCGACACCGGCAACGTCGAGTCGCTCCAAAGCGGCCTCGAGCCCGGCGTAGAGCCGCGTCGAGACAGCCAGGTCGCGTCGATAGATGTCGAGGAAGCGCTGGCGCAGCTCCTCGAAGGCGGGACCGGCGGCAACGCCCGGGAAGCCCAGTCGTATCAGTGCTGTCGAACCGTGCGAGACCCACACGCGGATCGTCTCGAACGGCAGCGGCGCGCACCCCTCTTCAGAACGCAACACGTTGAGGGCGGCGCTCATATCATGTGCCGTATCGAGGAGCGTGCCATCGAGATCGAAGAGCACGCCACTCACGCGTCCGGGGCTCAACCCGGGAGACCTGCGAAGACCCGCAGGCCCGGCGGGATCAACGCCCACGCGAGGGCGTCCTGAGTGAAAATCGCCACTTGCGGCTGGAAGGTCGTCGGATCATCGAGGGAGCCTGCACGGATGGTTATGAGTGGTGTACCGGACGATGATGCCACCGAATTGCGCACGGCGTCGCGGCCGCTCGCCGCCGGAAGCCGCCGCATTTTACAAAACCGACCGGCTCACCCACACTCGCGCTCGAGGGGGATGCGGTATGTTCCTGAAAAACTGCTGGTATGTAGCGGCATGGGAGCACGAGATCAGCGCGGCCCAAATGCTCGCTCGACGCGTGCTCGACGAGCCCGTTCTTCTTTATCGTACCTCGCGCGGTGACATAGTGGCCCTCGCGGACCGCTGCTGCCACCGCCATGCGCCGCTGTCCGCCGGTCGACGCGAAGGCGATGATATCCGCTGCATGTATCACGGGTTGCGGTTCGATCCGACCGGCCGCTGCGTCGAGATTCCGGGGGTCGTGCAGCAGATACCGGCGAAGGTGCGGGTTCGCTCCTATCCCGTCGCCGTGCGTCACAAGTGGGTGTTCATCTGGACCGGGGATCCCGAGCAGGCCGACACGACAATCCTGCCTGACAACTTTTCCTGCGACCACCCCGACTGGCGCAACCTGCCGGGCTACCTCCACTACGCCACCTCGCACGATCTGATTTGCGACAACCTCCTCGATTTCTCCCACCTGAGCTATGTGCACGAGCGCACCTTGGGAGGCGCCACCGAAATCGCCCAGAGTCGTCCGACGATCGAGGAGATCCCGAACGGCGTCCGGGTGATCCGGCACATCCACGATGTTCCCGCCCCGCCGTTCTACTTGAAGTTTCGCGACATGGAAGGCATCAGGCTCGACCGCTGGTTCAAATATGACTTCATCCTGCCCGGGACTCTCCTCATGGAATCGGGCGGACGCCCGGTCGATGCGGCCCCCGGCGATGAAAGCCGTACGGTCAGGCTGCACAGTTGCCAGACACTGACGCCGGAAACGGCCGCCAGCACCCATTATTTCTTCCAGCAATCGCATCCCGCCGACATGGGGGATGCGAACACCACGCGCCTCATCTACGAGCAATTGCTGGTCGCCTTCGAGGAGGACCGCCGCATGATCACGGCCCAGAGCCGGAACCTGGCGACCGGCTCCGCCGAGCCGATGATGCCTTTGTGGATGGATGCCGCGCTGCTGCAGTTCCGGCGCCTGCGGGAGCTGCGGATTGCCGCGGAACAAGGCCGCCGATGAGGTATCATCCGCGCCAATGACGAACAGGCCCGTCGCGTAGTCGCAACACCGGCCAGGGGAGCTTTATGAAGTCGAATGAGAATCTGTTGCGGGTCACCGGCATCTTGGCCGGCACCTTGTCCTGCTGGGGCGGCCAAGTCTGGGCGGCCGAGGAAAACGCCTCCTCCGAAGCGCTGTCCGAGGTCGTCGTCACGGCCGAGAAGCGTTCCGAGTCCCAGCAGTCGGTCCCGTTGTCCATGACGACCTTCGGCAGCGCACAGCTGGAGGAAAAGTCGATCAACACCTTCTTCGACTACGCCACGAAGGTACCCAACCTCTCATTCGCCTCCACCGGCGACGGTGTTGGCACGGCGCGCACCATTGCGATCCGCGGCATCTCGGGTGACAACGTCACCGCCATGTACATCGACGAGACGCCGCTGCCGGACTCTCTCGATCCCCGCGTGCTCGACATCGATCACATCGAGGTGCTGCGCGGCCCGCAGGGCGACCTCTACGGCGCCCGCTCGATGGGCGGCACCGTGCGCATCATCACGAAACAACCCGACTTCGAGAACTTCAGCGGCACGGTGCACGCGGCCGCCAGCTCGACGGACCACACCGTCAAGGGCAATTACACCGGCGACGCGGTAGTCAACATCCCGGTCATCAAGGACACGGTGGCCCTGCGGGTCAGCGGGTTCTACGACGGGGAGGCGGGCTATTTCAGGCGCAGCTACTGCACCAATCCGGCGACCGTTGCCGTTACCTGCTTTCCCTTGTCGACGACGGGCATCACGACGGTCAACAACGTCGCGGCGATCAACACGTACGGCGGCGCGATCAGCCTGGCCATCAAGGCGACCGACTCCCTGACTATCACGCCGCGATTGATGATCCAGCGTGCGGATTACAACGGCTTTCCGATGGCCGACTACAACACGACGCCGGGGAATGGGTATGGATTTCCCGTGCCGGCGACCGGTGCCCCGTCGCCGACGGAAATGGAGCCCAGCAGCCTGACCCAGGCGCGCATGTTCAACACCCCGGAAGGCGGCTACGACAAATGGGATCTCTACTCAATCGGGATCCACTGGACGACGGACGTCGGCGAGCTCGTGTCATCCACGGCGTACTTCGATCGGCGGGTCGATGAGACCGAGAACGAGTCCGAGTTCATCTGGGCCGGCATCACCAGCGGCGCCGGCGGCGCGCCGTCCCCCTCTTCGATCGAGGAGATCAAGGACTACCAGCGTTTCGTGCAGGAAGTCCGTTGGGCCTCCAGCCTCGCGGGACCCGTGCAATTCGTCGCCGGCGCCTTCTATTCGGATTTCCACGGCCGTGTGCCGTACGCCGCGGAGTATCCGGGCGCAGTATCCCCCGGCCTGGATGCCACGCTTCTCGGCCCCGGCGGCGGCGAGCTGACTCCAGGGTATCCCGACCTGATCTTCAAGCAGAATTTCAACACGGACATCCAGGAGCCCGCCCTCTTCGGCAACGCCAGTTACACCTGGAACGCACTGAAGGCGACGGTCGGCCTGCGCTGGTATTCGGTGAAGACCACATCGTCGGGTTACGAGGAGGGACTGGTGACCGGCGGCGGACCGGCGGTGGTCAGCCCGGAATCGACAAGCAAGGAGCACGGCGTCAATCCGAAGTTCGAGGTCGACTATCACCTCACTCCCGACGAGATGGTCTATGCCCTCGCCTCGAAGGGCTTCCGGCCCGGCGGCCTGGTGCCGATCGTTCCGGCCGGCGCGCCCGGCACCTCGACGGATTGCGTGGCCTCCCTGAAACAAACCAATCCAAACATCACGATCGCGGACACGCGCAGCTACAAATCCGATTCTCTGTGGAACTACGAGGTCGGCACGAAGAACTCCTGGTTCGATCACCGTGTCACCTTCGATGCGGCGGCGTTCTACATCGACTGGAAGAACATCCAACAGGAGGTCTTCCTGAGCTGCGGATTCCAGTACACCGCGAATGCCGGCGCTGCGACCAGCAAGGGCGGCGAGATGGAGATCCGTGCACGGCCGCTCCAGCCGATGGAGCTCTCGCTCGGCGTCGGCTACCAGGACGCCAAAATCACGCAGACCGGCGTGGGCTCGCCCCAGGCAGTGGACTCTCC
>DASZVD010000345.1:0-3751 GCA_035547375.1 Steroidobacteraceae bacterium | reverse complement strand
AACGGCTTCTTCTACGTCCTCGACCGGAAAACGGGCGAGCTGTTGTCCGCCGAGCCGTATGCCACGGTGACCTGGGCTGAAAAGGTGGACCTGAAGAGCGGGCGCGCCGTGCTCGCGGCCCAAGGCAACTACTCCGCCCGGAAAAAACTGATCTGGCCGTCGCAGGCGGGCGGCCACAACTGGATGCCGATGTCCTACAGCGAGACGGCGCATCTCGTTTATATCCCCGCCCTCGATGCGCCCATGATCTTCGGCATGGTGCCCGGCAGCGCGGTCCACTTCCGGCCGGGCGCCAACAATGAAGGCGATGACGTCGCGTTTCCGCCTTACGGCGCGCAGGAGGCGGCGGCATTACAGGGACAACCGGCTCCCGAATATCGCTCGGTCCTCGAGGCCTGGGATCCGGTCGCCGGCAAGGTGGTGTGGCGGACACCCGCCATGCCCTTCTGGGGCGGCGGCGTGCTGTCCACGGCGACCGGGTTGGTCTTCGAGGGCGCTGCGGACGGCGTGTTCTCCGCATACGACGGGGCTTCCGGGCACAAGCTCGCGAGCATCGAGACGGGCACGGGAATCATGGCGGCGCCGATTTCCTACGAGTTGGATGGCGTGCAGTACGTCGCCGTGTTGGCGGGCTTTGGCGGCGCGATGAATGCAATCGGCTTTCCGCCCGGCTCGGCCGCGCTCGAGTACGAGAACAGCGAGCGACTGCTGGTCTTCAAGCTGGGAGGCAAGTCCGTCAAGTTGCCGCCGCCGCGGCACGTGGAGGTGCAGCCTCCACCGCCGCCGATCAAGGCGGACGCGGCAACATTGGCTCGCGGCCGGGACCTCTTCATTGGTCATTGCGCCGGCTGCCACGGTTTCCGCGGCGCGGCTTTCGCGGGCGCTGCGAACGGTTATCCCGACCTGTGGAACCTTCCGCCGGGGACGCACGCCGCATTTCAGGCCATTGTGCATCAGGGAGCGCTGGCGCAGGCGGGAATGCCGTCATTCAGCGATACTATGTCCGCGGATGACGTGCAGGCGGTGCACGCTTTCATCGTCTCCGACGAAATCGAAACCCGCGCCCGTGCGGCAAGGACACACTGAGCATCATGCGATACACGACACGCTTGGCGATTGGCACTGCGTTGGCTTTGACGGTCCCTGTGGTTGTAATGGCCGAGGAGCCCGTGCTCGCCCTGCACTGTGGCCACTTGATCGATACCGCCGCGGGAAAGACCCTTGGCGAGACGACCGTGGTCATCGAAGGGAAGCGGATTCGTGAGGTGGCCTCGGGCGCGCGCGTGCCGGCGGGCGCGCGCGAAATCGACTTGACGAGCCAGACCTGTCTGCCCGGGCTCATTGACGCCCATACGCACCTGACATCGGAAACGAGTCCCACCCAGTATCTCGATCAGTTCCACTGGGAAGTCGCCGACTATGCGATTCGCTCCACCGTCTATGCCCGGCGGACTTTGTTGGCGGGCTTCACGACGGTCCGCAATCTCGGCGATCTCTCGAACGAGTCCGCGTCGCTGCGTAACGCCATCAACGCCGGAATCGTCATCGGCCCGCGGATCTTCACCGCGGGGCAAGCGATGGGGTCGACAGGCGGACATGCCGATCCGACGGACGGGTATCGCAGGGACCTTGCGGGCGACCCGGGACCGCAGGTGGGCATCATCAACAGTGTCGACGATGCGGTGAAGGCAGTGCGGATGCACTACAAGCTGGGCGATGACCTCATCAAAATCATGCCGTCCGGCGGTGTTCTCGATGAGAGCAGCAGCGGCGACAACGCACAGCTGACTCTCGATGAGATTCGTGCGGTGGTGTCGACGGCCCATGATTACGGGTTCACGGTCGCGGCGCATGCACACGGCGCCGAGGCCATTCGCCGCGCGGTGCTCGGTGGTGTGGACTCGATCGAGCACGGCACGCTGATGAGCGACGATAACATCAAGCTCATGAAGGAGCATGGCACGTGGTACGTGCCCACCATCATCGCGGGCGATTTCGTGGCGCAGAAGGCGAAGGTTCCGGGCTACTACCCGCCCCAGGTGGCGGCCAAAGCGGCTGCGATCGGTCCGTTGATCCTCAACACGGCGGGTCGTGCCTACCGCGCCGGCGTGAAAATCGCATTCGGCACGGACGCTGCTGTGTATCCCCACGGCCAGAATGCGCACGAATTCGAGCTGATGGTGCAAGCGGGCATGCCGCCGATGTTCACCCTTCAGGCGGCCACGATCAACGCCGCCCAACTCCTGAAGCACGACAAAGATCTCGGGACCGTCGCCGCCGGCAAGTTTGCCGACATCGTCGCCGTGCCGGGTGACCCGACCGCCGACATCAGCCTCATGAGACGCGTCAGCTTCGTGATGAAAGAGGGCGTCGTGTACAAGGAGAACGGCAAGGCGGTGGAATAGGCGGGCCCATTACGGGCTGGCCCATCGTGGGCTGGTCCCACCGCAGCGGGCTGACCCATTACGGCTGGCCCATTACGGCTGGCCCATTACGGGCTGACCCACCACGGGTCAGCCCATTGCGATCTCGAGGGCCTCCGCAACACCTGCCTCTTCCGCCGGGCTGACATGGCGCTCGGCGGCTTTCAGGACCGCCGGGCCACCATTTTCCATGGCGACCGGGTGACCGACGACTCGCAGGGCGGACAAGTCATTATCCGCGTCGCCGATGTACATCACGTCTCCCATCGGGACGCCGTACTGCCCGGCGATGGTGCGCATCGCGTGGCCTTTGTTCGCCCCCTCACGGGTCAGCCCGACGAACTGCACGCCGGGCATGATCGGGGAGGTCGAACGGGCCACTTCCAATCCAGGATGGGGTAGGGCGGTCAGGCGCGTAGCCTGCTCGAGCGAGAGCAGCCATTGCGCCCGCACGATCGGGCCAGGGAGCGATTCCAAGGGGCGTGGCTCGTATGGCGCGCCGAGGAGCGCCGCGTGCTCCCTGGCCCACGGCGAAGTGCTTTCGCAGACGAAGGCATTGTCGTTGTAGAGCTCGAGGATGAAGCCCGTTGAGCGCGATTGCGCGATGAGGGTTATCACCCATTCCGAGGTGAGCACGGCGGAGTGAGATTGTCCGGTCGCCAGATCGACGACGCTCGCGCCGTTTTGAAAAGCGTGCCAGCCATTGGGATCGAGCTGGTGTGCGTAGTCGAGAGCCACGCCGAAAGCGGGTCGGCCCGAGCAGAGCGCCAAATGGATTCCCTGCGCGCGTGCCGCCGCCGCCGCTTCCCACACACGGGGGTCCACGACGCCGCTCGATCCAACCAAGGTCCCGTCCACATCGATCCCCACCAACCTTACCGCCACGCTTCAGGCACTCCATCGAGACTGCGCCGGCGCAGATTATCTCTTGTCTGCGACGGCCACGTGGCACGGGACGCGCTTTTGCGCTAGCTCGAGAGAAACTCCGCCATCGCGACACCCAGTTCCGACTTGGTGACGGCGCTCATGTGGTTTCCGGAGACGACGACGCAGTGCGCGCGCGGAAGAGCTCTGGCAAGAGCTTCGGGGGAACCGTTGTCGTCATCCTCCGCGCCGGTCAGGACGAGCGTGGTTGTCTGGATGCCGGCCAGAAGTTGCGCTGGAGTGTCGACGAACGTGTCGAGCACGTGCAGCAGCGCGACCGGGTCGCCGCCCACCGTCTTCATGAACGCTTCCGCCATCCATTCGGCGGAACCGGGCTTGAAGGTTCCGAGGTTGTTGAGAAGGTTGCGGAAGAAAGCGCCGCGGCTGCCGGTGTTGACGATCCC
>DASZVD010000344.1:0-16915 GCA_035547375.1 Steroidobacteraceae bacterium | reverse complement strand
GTCGCTTGCTCCGAAGCTTCTCATGTGCATTCTCATGGTCTCGCCCCCGTTCCTCACCGCCTTGGGAATCGTGCGGGAAAAAGAGACCGGCTCGATCTTCAACATCTATGCCTCGCCGGTACACCGCGGGGAGTTCCTGCTCGGTAAGCTGGCGCCGTACGTAGCCATCTCCTCACTGAATGTCGTAGTGCTGTGGGTGCTGGCGACGCTACTCTTTGGCGTGCCTTTCAGGGGCGATCCGCTGTTTTTCTTCCTGGCGTCGATTCTCTACGTGAGCTGCACGACGGGAATCGGGTTGCTCGTGTCCCTTGCAGTGCGCACTCAGATCGCGGCAATGATCGGCACCACGATCCTAACCGTCGTGCCCGCCGTCCTGTATTCGGGGGTATTGATTCCCGTGTCGTCTCTTTCGAGCGTGGCCCGCCTGGTTGCCCGAGTGTTACCGGGTATGTATTTCGCAGATATTGCAATGGGAAGCTTCCTCAAGGGTGTCGGAATCGCGGCGTTGTGGCCCGACGTCGTCGCTCTCGCCGCTTATGCCGCGGTTCTCTTCACCGCCGGATACCTCTTTTTCCACAAGCGGGTCAGGGCGTGAGCACGCAATTGTTGGCGCCTTCCGTGCGCGTCTGGTTGCGCCGGGTACGAGCGATGACCGTGAAGGAGCTCCTGCAACTGGCGCGCGATCCTGTGCTTCTCTTCGTTATCCTGTATGGTTTCACGGCCGATGTTTACAATGCGGGCTCCGGCGTCACATTGCAGCTTCGCAACGCCGCGGTGGCCGTCGAGGATCACGACCGAACCGCGACTTCACGCGAGCTGACCGGAAAACTCATGCCGCCGCAGTTCAAACTGGCGTATGAGGTGACCCGCCCGGAGCAAGGGCAGGCGCTGCTCGATGACGGCGAAGCCCTCATGCTGTTGACCTTTCCTTCCGGCTTCGAGCGTGACCTGGCCGCGGGGCGGCCCACCGGAGTGCAGCTGCAGATCGACGCGACGAACTCCGTGCTGGGCCTGCTCGCCTACAGTTATACGACGCAGATCGTTTCGGATTACGGGCTCGAGACCGTTGCATCCAGGATGGGATTGTCTGCGAGTCCGCAGCAGATGCCCATTGTCGATAACAGGGACCGTGTCTGGTTCAATCCGAATCAGAACGACCGCTGGTTCATGTCGATCTCGGAGCTTCTGAATGTCATCACGGCGTTCGCGATCCTGCTGCCGGCGGCCATCATGGTCAGGGAAAAGGAGCGCGGCACGATCGAGCAATTGATGGTCTCGCCGCTCACACCCCTGCAGATTACGATTCCCAAGATCATCGCCATGCTGGTCGTGATCCATTCAGGGATCCTCATCAGCATCGTGTGCGTGCTCGAGCCTGTGTTTGGTGTGCCGTTGAAGGGCAGTCTCGCGCTCTTTTTCCTGATTACGACGATGTACGTGGTCACGCTCGCGGGCCTCGGCCTGGCCATCGCGACGGTGACCCGCAATCTCGCGCAGGCCGCGATGCTGGGAATCCTGGTCCTGGCGCCGATGATTTTCCTTTCGGGCGTGTGGACGCCTCCCGAAGCGATGCCTGCCGTGGTCCGGCCTCTGATGTACTTCTCGCCACTCTATTACTACATGGAGGCGAGTTATGGAGTATTGCTGAAAGGCGCGGGCGTCCGGGAGCTGAGCGGGGCCATTCTCGGCATCCTCGCGCTGGGAAGTTTGAATGGCGGCCTCGGCCTTTGGCGATTCCGCCGACAATTCGGTTAGGATCGCGCTGCCGCACCGCCGGCTGCCGCTGCCGCAGCTGCATACGAATTACGACCAAGGACCGAAATGACCACGTTGCCCGCCTGCCCGAAGTGCAATTCCGAGCTCACCTACCAGGACGGACAGATGTATGTCTGCCCAGAATGCGCGCACGAGTGGGCCCCCGCCGTGCCTTCCGCAGCTGCGCCCATTGGGAGCGATGAGCCTGAGCGCGTGGTCCGCGACGCGAACGGCAATGTGCTCGAGGATGGTGATACCGTCATCGTGATCAAGGACCTGCCTGTCAAGGGAGCTTCATCGGCCCTCAAGGCCGGCACCAAGGTCAAGGGCATTCGACTGGTCGAGGGCGACCACAACATCGACTGCAGGATCGAGGGCTTCGGCGGAATGAAGCTGAAGTCCGAGTTCGTGAGGAAGGCCTAGTGTCCTGACTCAGGGCACTCAGCACACCAGCTGGAGAGGAGATACGTAGGAATACGGACGTTCAGCAGCCACGTCCTGGGTGACAATCAGTCGGTTTGGGGATTTGGACCGGGTCGCGGTCGCCGAGTCGGGAGAACGACATCCCGGCACGACGGCCAGGCTGGACGGAGTCTGAATGAGCTATTTCCTTGACCGACTTCAGTTCTTCAAGCGGTCTGCCGAGGCCTTTTCCGAGGGACATGGCGTAACAAAGGCCGACAGTCGCGATTGGGAGAACGCTTACCGCGCACGCTGGCAATACGACAAGATCGTTCGCTCGACCCATGGCGTGAATTGCACCGGGTCGTGCAGCTGGAAGGTTTATGTCAAGAACGGGCTGGTCACCTGGGAGACCCAGCAGACTGATTATCCTCGCACCCGGCCTGATCTGCCGAACCATGAGCCGCGCGGGTGCCCGCGCGGCGCCAGTTACTCATGGTATCTGTACAGTGCAAACCGCCTGAAATATCCGCTGATGCGCGCCGCGCTGCTGCGGATGTGGCGTGCGGCACGTCAAACGCAAGAGCCGGTCGAGGCTTGGGCGAGCATCGTCGAGAATCCCGACAACGCGCGCGCATACAAGTCGCTGCGCGGGATGGGCGGTTTCGTGCGCGTGTCCTGGGATGAGGCCAACGAGATCATCGCCGCATCGAATCTGTACACCGTGAAGACCTATGGTCCCGATCGTGTCGTCGGGTTCTCACCGATCCCGGCCATGTCAATGGTGTCCTATGCTGCCGGCGCGCGCTATCTGTCGTTGCTCGGCGGCGTCTGTCTCTCATTCTACGACTGGTACTGCGATCTTCCGCCATCCTCGCCGCAAGTGTGGGGCGAGCAAACCGATGTGCCGGAATCGGCCGATTGGTACAACAGCCGCTATATCATCGCCTGGGGCTCCAATGTTCCGCAGACGCGCACGCCGGATGCGCATTTTTTCACCGAGGCGCGCTACAACGGCACCAAGACGGTCGCCATCACGCCGGACTACTCCGAAGTAGCCAAGCTCACCGATCATTGGCTGCACCCGAAGCAGGGCACCGATGCGGCACTGGCTTTTGCGTTCGGTCACGTGATCTTGAAGGAATTCCACGTCGAGCGGCCGTCGGAGTATTTCCTCGATTACTGCCGCCGCTATACCGACATGCCTTTGCTCGTGCGGCTGGAGCGGCGCACGGATGGGCGCCTCGTGCCGGAGCGCTTCCTGCGCGCCAGCGATCTCGGCGGACTGGGCGAGAACAACAACCCAGAGTGGAAGACCCTCGCCTACGATGAGGCCACCGGCGAGATTGTCGTGCCGAACGGCGCGATCGGCTTCCGCTGGGGCGAGAAGGGCAGGTGGAACATAGAGGAAAAGGATAGCCGGGGGCGCGGCACACGTTTGGCTCTGACCCTGAAGAATGGCTTCGACGGCCTCGAGGCGGTCAGCTACCCCTATTTCGGCGGCATCGAGCACGAGTGGTTCACGGCGGCAAAGGTGGACCCAATTCTGGAGCGCAAAGTTCCGTGCAAGCGGCTCGTACTCGCCGACGGCAAGGAGTGGAATGTCGCAACGGTCTACGACCTGTTGCTGGCGCAATACGGTGTTGATCGTGGCTTCGGCGGCGACAACGTGGCAAGCAGCTATGACGATGCTCACGTGCCAGGTACTCCGGCATGGCAGGAGAAGATTACGGGTGTGCCGCGCTCGGAAGTGATCGAGATTGCGCGCGAATTCGCGCGTACCGCGGACAAGACCAAGGGGCGCAGCATGATCATCGTCGGCGCGGCGATGAATCACTGGTTCCACAACGACATGAATTACCGCGGCCTGATCAACATGCTGATGATGTGCGGCTGCGTCGGCCAGAGCGGCGGCGGCTGGGCGCACTATGTCGGCCAGGAGAAGTTGCGGCCGCAGGCGGGCTGGCTGCCGCTGGCGTTCGCTCTCGACTGGAGCAAACCGCCGCGGCAGATGAACGGCACATCGTTCTTCTACTTCAATTCGAGCCAGTTCCGTTACGAGAAGCTTTCGGTCGGAGAGGTTCTGAGCCCCCTGGCGGATGCAGCCCAGTATTCCGGGTCGCTCGTTGACCTGAATCTGCGTGCGATTCGCATGGGTTGGCTGCCGAGCGCGCCGCAGCTCGATCGCAATCCGATCGAAGTCGTGCGTGAGGCCGAGAAGGCCGGAGTTGCGCCGATCGACTACGCGGTGTCGCAGCTTGCCGCCGGCAAGCTCGACTTTGCCTTCGCCGATCCCGACGCGGCGCAGAACTTCCCGCGCTGCATGTTCATCTGGCGCTCGAACCTGCTCGGCTCGTCCGGCAAGGGCCACGAGTACATGCTGCGCCATCTGCTCGGCACGCGTCACGGGCTGCAAGGCAAGGATCTGGGCGAGCTCGGTGCGGCCAAACCCGAGGAGGTAAAGTGGCACGACGCCGCGTCGGAGGGCAAGCTCGACCTGCTCGTCACACTCGATTTCCGCATGTGCACGACGGCGCTGTATTCGGACGTCGTCCTGCCGACAGCGACGTGGTACGAGAAGAATGACCTCAACACATCGGACATGCACCCATTCATCCATCCGCTGTCCAAGGCCGTCGATCCGGCATGGGAAGCACGCAGCGACTGGGACATCTTCAAGGGCATCGCGCGCGCGGTGAGCGACCTGGCCCCCGGAACGCTCGAAGTGGTCAAGGATCTGGTGCTTGTGCCCACGCTGCACGACACCGCGAATGAACTGGCCATGCCCCTCGGCGTGACCGACTGGAAGAAGGGGCAGTGTAAACCCGTGCCGGGGAGGACGCTGCCGGCAATGATCGTCGTCGAGCGCGATTACCCGAACCTCCATCGCAAGTTCACGTCGCTCGGCCCGCTGCTGGACAAGCAAGGCAACGGCACCAAGGGCATGAATTGGCATACGGGAGGCGAGGTGGAGTTTCTCGGCAACCTGAACCATCGCGTGACAAGGGAAGGCATCAGCCAGGGAAGGCCGCAGATCGAAAGCGCGATCGATGCCTGCGAGGTCATCCTGCACCTCGCCCCGGAGACGAACGGACACGTGGCGGTAAAGGCGTGGGAGTCGCTCGGCGCGCTTACGGGGCGCGATCATACCCACCTCGCCGTGGGCAAGGAACACGAAACGATCCGCTTTCGCGATGTTCAGGCGCAGCCACGCAAGATCATCTCCTCGCCTGTATGGTCTGGCCTCGAAGATGAGCACGTCAGCTATAACGCCGGCTACACGAACGTTCATGAGCTGATCCCCTGGCGTACGCTGACCGGGCGACAGCAGTTCTACCAGGATCACGAATGGATGCGGGCGTTTGGCGAGGGCTTCATGAGCTACCGCCCGCCGGTCGACACGAAGACGGTGGCACCGCTGCTCGGCCGCAAACCGAACGGCAACCAGGAGATCGTGCTGAACTGGATCACGCCGCACCAGAAATGGGGCATCCACAGCACCTACAGTGACAACTTGATCATGCAGACCTTGTCGCGCGGCGGGCCGATCGTGTGGCTCTCGGAGGATGACGCGCGCCGGGCGGGAATCGAGGACAACGACTGGATCGAGCTGTTCAACGTCAACGGGGCAATTGCGGCGCGCGCGGTCGTCAGCCAGCGCATCATGAACGGAATCGCGATGATGTATCATGCGCAGGAGCGCACCATCAATACGCCGGGGACCGAGATCACGGGGACCCGCGGCGGCATCCACAACTCGGTAACGCGAGTCGTGGTCAAGCCGACGCACATGATCGGCGGCTATGCGCAGCTCGCATATGGTTTCAACTACTACGGCACGGTCGGCACCAACCGTGACGAGTTCGTCGTCGTCCGCAAGATGAGCAAAGTCGAATGGCTCGATGGCGAGCCGGTCGGCAGCGCAACGCAGAAGGTGGCATCATGAAAGTGCGCGCCCAGATCGCGATGGTGTTGAATCTCGACAAATGCATTGGTTGCCATACCTGCTCGATCACGTGCAAGAACGTGTGGACGTCGCGCGAAGGCGTGGAATATGCGTGGTTCAACAACGTCGAGACGAAGCCCGGCATAGGGTATCCGAAGGAATGGGAGAACCAGCAGAAGTGGAGCGGCGGCTGGGTGCGCACCGCGTCGGGAAAGTTGCAGCCGCGTGCCGGCGGGCGCCTGCGACTGCTGTCGAAGATCTTCGCCAACCCGGACCTGCCGCAGATAGACGACTACTACGAGCCGTTCGACTTCGATTATCAGCATCTGCACGAGGCGCCGGCAGGCGCTCATCAGCCGACCGCGCGGCCACGCTCACTGATCAGTGGTCGGCGCATGCAGAAAGTGCAGTGGGGTCCGAATTGGGAAGAGATTCTCGGCACCGAGTTTCGCAAGCGTTCCAAAGACAAGAACTTTGACGACGTGCAGCGCGGGATCTACGGCGCGTTCGAGAAGACGTTCATGATGTACCTGCCGCGCTTGTGCGAGCACTGTCTGAACCCGGCCTGCGTAGCGGCGTGTCCATCGGGAGCGATCTACAAGCGTGAAGAGGACGGCATCGTCCTCATCGATCAGGACAAGTGTCGCGGCTGGCGGATGTGCGTGTCGGCGTGCCCGTACAAAAAGATTTATTACAACTGGAAGAGCGGCAAATCGGAGAAATGCATCCTGTGCTATCCGCGTATCGAGATGGGAGAGCCGACGGTGTGCGCGGAGACCTGCGTCGGCCGCATCCGCTATCTCGGGGTGATGCTCTACGACGCCGATCGCATCGCAAGCGCTGCTTCGGTAGAGGCCGAGAGAGGTCTTTATCAGGCGCATCTCGACATCTTCCTCGACCCCGCCGATCCACAGGTGATCGACGCCGCACACAAGGAAGGCATTCCCGATAGCTGGCTGGATGCAGCACGTGCATCGCCGGTCTACAAGCTTGCGATCGACTGGAAGCTTGCGTTGCCCTTGCACCCGGAATACCGCACGCTGCCCATGGTGTGGTACGTGCCGCCGCTGTCGCCGATACAGTCGGCGGCCGATGCAGGCCATATCGGCAGGAACGGCGAGATACCTGACGTCCGCTCGCTGCGTATCCCGGTGCACTATCTGGCCAATCTTCTGGCTGCCGGCGACGACGCGCCGGTCATACGCGCGCTCGAGCGCATGCTGGCGATGCGCGCATGGCGCCGTGCGATGAACGTTGACGGCGTCGAGGACACCGAAGTGTTACGTCAGGTCGGCCTCTCCGTGGCGCAGGCCGAGGAGATGTACCGCTATCTCGCCATTGCGAACTACGAAGACCGTTTCGTGATTCCGACCGCACATCGTGAGTATGCCAACGATGCGTTCGGCGAGCGCGGCGGCTGCGGGTTCACGTTCGGCAACGGATGTGGCGGTACGAGCCCGGCGGACCTGTTCAGCGCACGCAAGACCACGACCTACGTGGTGCACCCCAACCGCCAGACAGAGAAAGAGGCGGCGCCGTGAAGCTCCTGAAGCTTGTCGGCGTGCTGCTCGATTACCCGCGGGATGAATTGTGGGAATATCGCGAGGAGCTGCTTGCGGCAGCCGAGGATACCCTGTTACCGGTGAGCCGTCGGCGTGAGCTGGCCGAGTTTGCGCGGCACCTGCTCGAGGCCGATCCGCTGACCGCGCAGGAGGCCTGGCTGGCGACGTTCGACCGCGGACGTTTCCTGAGCCTCCTCGTGTTCGAGCACATACACGGCGAGTCACGCGACCGGGGTCAGGCGATGGCGGATCTGATCGAGGCATACCGGAAGCAGGGCTTCGAGCTCGCGGCCAACGAGCTGCCGGATTACCTGCCCCTGATGCTCGAATATCTCTCGCAGCGGCCCGGCAGCGAGGCGCGCGAATGGCTGCAACACATTCATCCCATCCTGGGCCTGCTGGCCGCGCGTTCGGCTGAGCGGCACAGCGCGTACGCAGTGCTGTTCGAGATCCTCGTGGAACTAGCCGACGTTACGCTCGATTACAGCCCACTGCGGCGACGCGCGAGCGCGGAGCCGCGCGACGACACTCCCGAGGCGATGGATCGTGTCTGGGAGGAGGAAGCAGTGCGCTTCATGGCCGAGGCCCCGATCGAGGGCAGCACGCCACGAGACGAGAAGCCGCAGACGCTTCAAGGAACCCGCTCATGAAGTACTTCGACCAATTTGCGTTTCAGCTCTACCCGTATGTCGCGATCGCAGTGTTGCTCATCGGCAGTTGGGCACGCTTCGACCGGTCGATGTACACGTGGCGAACGGGCTCGAGCCAGCTGCTGTCGAGTCGCGGCATGCGGATCGGGAGCAATCTGTTTCACGTCGGTATTCTGGTCGTCCTTGCCGGACACGTGATTGGGCTGCTCACGCCGCACGCGCTTTATTCGATGCTGATCACGGCGCATCAGAAGCAACTGCTGGCGATGGGTGTGGGTGGCGTGTTCGGCATGATGTGTCTCGTCGGACTGTGCATGTTGCTGATTCGGCGGCTGACGAACCCGCGTGTACGCGCCACCGGCACTACGGGTGACACGGTGGTGCTGGTTCTGCTGCTCGCACAGCTGCTGCTCGGTCTGTACACCATCGTCATCTCGGCCGATCACCTCGATGGTAGCGTGATGCTGGCACTCGCCGAGTGGGCGCAACACATCGCTACATTCCGCTGGGGCGCCGCTGATTACATCGCCGCTGTGCACTGGGTGTACAAGGCCCATCTGACGCTGGGCATGACGCTGCTGCTGATTGCACCGTTCACTCGACTCGTGCACATCTGGAGCATTCCGCTCAGCTATCTGTGGCGACCATATCAGGTGGTGCGTCGCCGCCAGGCCACCCTGCACTATGGACCGAGGGTTCTGTGACTTCAGCGAGTGTCCAGCAGGCGCCGGCGCCATGCCATGTGTTCGTCGGGGCCAATCCAATCACCGAGGTGAGCATCGCGCAGGAAATGCAATACCATCCGGCCGCGAATCCGCACGAGTCACGCGGGGCTGCGGCGCGTGCGCTCGTCGTGCGCGAGCTGTTGCTCCTGGAGGCCGAGCGCCTCGGCATAGACGGCTACGGTGTGCAAACCGATGGCGAGACGCACGAGGAAGCCATGGTCCGGGTCCTGCTGGAGCGGCATATTGAAGCGCCGGAGCCGGATCGGGCCGCCTGCCGTCGCTTTTACGACCACAACCGCCAGCGCCTGCATCGATCGGACCGTGTGCTGATACGGCATATTCTGATTGCGGCCGCGCCCGACGACGTCGCAGCGCGGCTCGCGGCCCGCGAGCTCGGTGAGCGCCTGATTGCGCAGTTGCAAGTGCACCCGGAGCGTTTCGCGGAGCTCGCTCGAGGCTACTCGGTCTGCCCATCGCGCGAACAGGGTGGTGAGCTCGGTTGGATCGAGCGCGGCAATACGGTCCCTGAATTCGAGCGGCAAGTGTTCATGCTCCGGCGTGGCCTGGCCGCACTGACGCTCGAGAGCCGTTACGGCCATCATGTTGTGTCCGTGGATGAGATCCGACGCGGCAGGCCCCTCACCTTTGCGGAGGCGGAAGGAAAGATAGCGGCCTACCTGGAAACCCAGGTCAGGCATAACGCCATCCACGACTATCTGCGGATGTTGGCCGAACGACACGGTGTTCGTGGACTCGACGAGCTTGGGTCACCGGCGCGTGGGACGGCGGCCGGAGAGATGGATCCTCGCCAGTGGTAATACGACTGCCATGAATGCCACCCCTACCGTCACCGCCGGACAGCGTCGACGCGCACTGTGGCTCAGCACAGTGGCCTTCGGTGTCTGTTTCGCGGTATGGGTCATCTACTCGATCATCGGCATTCAGCTCAAGAAGCAGATCGGCTTTTCGGAAACCGCGTTCGGTCTGCTCGTCGCCACGCCGATACTCACCGGCTCGTTGAGCCGGCCGCTGCTCGGCATCTGGTCGGAAATATACGGCGGGCGCCGCGTGTTCACGCTACTGATGCTGGCCGCCGCCGGCTGCGTCTTCGCATTGCCGTACGTGAGCTCATATCCGATGTTGCTGGTGGCCGGGTTGGGTCTCGGCCTGACGGGCGGCTCGTTTGCGGTCGGCGTCGTCTACGTCTCCTCGTGGTATCCGAAGGAGCGCCAGGGTACGGCGCTCGGCTTGTTCGGAATGGGCAATGCCGGCGCGGCGGTGACGAGCTTCGCTGCGCCGCAACTGCTCGCAGTCATGGATTGGCGCCATGTAGCTGATGTGTATGGGGTGGTGATGCTTGCGATGGCACTGATCTTCTGGGTCGTTGCCCAGGAGGAGCCTTCGAGACGCGATCCCGCGAGCACCGGAAAGCGGGCATCGCTGCGCGACAGGCTCGAGCCGTTGCGCAATCTCCAGGTGTGGCGCTTCTCGCTCTACTACTTTCTGGTGTTCGGGGGATTCGTCGCGCTGACCTCGTGGCTACCGCGCTACTACGTCGGCGCGCACGGCCTGGATATCCGCGTCGCCGGCATGTTGACGGCGAGTTTCGCCCTTCCGGCAGCGGTGTTTCGCGCCGTCGGCGGCGTGCTCTCGGACCGCTTTGGCGCGCGTACGATCATGTACGTCGCGTTCTCGGTATCGATGATCTGCCTGTTTCTGCTGTCCTACCCGAATACGCACTACACGATCGAGGGCATTCACGGTCCGCTCGAGTTCACGATCGCGCCGGGAGTGCCTGAGCGCATGACAGTGCTGTTCACGCTGGGTGTCGTCATGTCATTTGGCATGGCCGCAGTGTTCAAGCACATCCCGACCTACTATCCGCAGCACGTCGGCGCCGTCGGCGGCCTCGTGGGAATGATCGGTGGTCTGGGTGGCTTCTTCCTGCCCATCGCATTCGGGGCGATGAACGATCTGCTCGGGATCTGGACGAGCTGCTTCATGTTGTTGTTTGCGATCGCCGCAGCCAGCCTGCTTTGGATGCACTTTGCGATCCTCCGCATGGACCGCCTCCGGTATCCGGAGATCGCCGCGGACACCGATCTGCCGGAGATCATGAGTGCGGTCGAAGCTGCTGCCCACGCACGGGTTGCCGCAAGGGCGGCGGTCGATGCGGCCGAAGCAGCCGCCGTTGCGGCCGCGCAGCGCGCGCACGTTCGGACTGGCAGAGTAACGAGGCAGCAGGTCGATTGACGACACGTTCGATCCCGACCCACCCGCAGCAGGAGGGGGCTATCCGATGGCCCGACGTTTACCCAGGCACCCGGCACACCCGGAGCGGATCTGCTGGGGCTGCACCAAGTTCTGCTCCGCGGATGACATGCGATGCGGCAACGGAACCGAGAGGGCTCAACATCCCATCGAGACGTTTGGACCGGACTGGGAAGACTATGTGTTGCCGGAGGAAGAGGGCCAGCCGGAGGATGGCGGAAACACCGCCTGATCCGAGCCTGGCGCGGCGGAGCAGCCGGCTCATGCGGAGGCGATCCAGTGGCCACGCAGGGAGCGTATCTGACCGCTGAACAGGACGATCCACGCCAACACGCCCAGCGCGAGAAAGATCCTCGGCAAGGGATCGAGGAAATCGATCTGCATCGCCTCGGTCATGCGCTGGGTGCTCGCTGCGTACATGCCGAGCGGAAAAACGGCACCCCAATACAGCGGGTCGTAGCGAAAGGGAAACCGCTCGATGCCGTGGCGCCAGACGGCGAGGATGAGCAGCATCGGAATCCACCAGGTTCCCGTCGCCCAGTAGAAAACCGTAAAGCCCTTGATGAAGGGCAGTATCGAGGCGAGAAAGGGGGCGTGCGGCGTATTGAGGATCAGTTGGGAGCCCGCCAGTGTCGAGATCGCCATCGCACCCATGTTGATCCAGTAGGGAGGTGACAGGTCGGCCGGCGAGAACCGGAAGAACGTATAGCGGTAGAAGATCAGCGACATCATCCAGATGTACAACATGCCGCCCCACAGCCACATCGATAGGGCGAAGAAGTTCAGCTCCAGCCGCAGCGGTTGCGGCACCCGCACGGCAATCAATGCGGCCAGGGCGGCCATCGACTGGGTGGCCACGACGGCCAGCAGCCAGCCGCCGTTGATGCCCTGATCGAGAGTCGGCTTGTCGCGTTTGACGGTGAGCACGGCAAAAATGGTATAGGTGAACGCAATCCAGGCGATGAGGCCGACGGCGCCGAGCAGCATGGCCAGAGGGAGGCTGCCGCCGATGATCAGGCACTGAGCGCCGAGGACGCCGCACGCCGCGACAAAGGTAAAGAAGCCCGGTGCGCGCAGGTGATCGAACAGATCCTCGACCGTACGGTGGAAATGCCAGCAGGCACGCGCCAGCGCGAGCACGCCGATGGCCGCGAACAGCACCCAGTTGAGCCCGAACAGCGCTACCGGCAGCACCGGCACCGCGAGCATCCGGGCCGCGAGCGATAGGATGCCGGTGGCCATGACCATGCTGAAGTAACCCGGAGACATCTCCTCCAGCGACACGCGCAGGTGCTGCATCAAGGCCATTTCAACGCCCTCCCACTGCAGGCAGTCCAGGCTATGTTGACACTTGCGCTGCGCCGAATACCAGGGGCGGCAGCGAGACGTGGAGCGATCCGCTAAGGACGGCCGGCCGGATCACCTCATCGATTCTATCGGGCGGCCTGCTCCCTGCCGACGCATTTTGCGCCAGCGCAAAGACAGTGGCCTGCGGCAGGCGCAGGATCTCATTGGGCCGGGTTGAATGGAGATTGATCATGGATACCATCGTGGATCTCGACAAACTCACCGAAGGCATTGTCGAAGTCGAAGCAATGTCAATCGCTCATGACCTTGGGATCGAAGCCGCGCGCTTGCTCGAGGCGCTGCGTGAGGGACAGTTGACGGGCCGCTGCGAGCAGGGAATAGGTGAGGACGCTGGCCGTTTGCGATTGACGTTCTTTCACGCCAACCGGGGATTGCGGCTGATTGTCGATCGTGAAGGGCACATCCTCAACCGGTCGGCGGGGCGTTTGCGCAGACCGAAGGGCGGACAATCGCTGACATGTCCGGCGCCGTGAGTCATCCGGCGCGGAGCAGCCGGCAAAGGCCGCGCTCTTTGCCGGCGGGCGATGAGTGATGTCCGCGAAAGCGCCGCAGGCGACTTTCGCCAATGTACTAAGCGCGCAGGGGAGAGTCACTGCGCAGGTGCGCGCCTTTGCTTTCCGTGCGCGCGAGCGCTGCGCTGAACATGGCTTGCACGAGCCGCAAGCGGCTTCGGAGCAGGATCTCGCGTGCATCGGTCAGGCGAATCAGGTCTGCCAGCTCTACGAGCCCGGCCTGCAGTCCGCGGGCGTCTCGAACGATGCCGAGCCGCTCCCACATCAACCGCCGCAAGGCGCTCGACACGTTGGGATCCGCGCTCAGGCTGGCTTCAGCCATGCCTGCCGCGGTCTGGGCAGCGGCGCCGTCCACATTGCCGGCGCTGAGCTTGCTGCCGGCGCTGAGCCTGTTGTCGGCGATGAGCCTGTTGTCGGCGATGAGCCTGTTGCCGGCACTGCGCCTGCGCCGGGCCGAGCTCAATGCAGCGCCCAGCCGGCGGCCGAAGACCACGCCCTCGAGCAGCGAGTTGCTGGCGAGACGATTCGCACCGTGGACGCCACTGCACGCGACCTCACCGCACGCCCAAAGATGCGGAACGCTGCACCGGCCATCGAGGTCCACTGCCACACCGCCCATGTGATAATGCGCGGCGGGTACGATCGGAATCGGTTGTGCCTCGGGGTCGATGCCGTACTTTGCGCAGAGGGTGCGTACGGAGGGATACATCGCCGGAGCTCGCTCGAGCACCCGCGTGGCATCGAGGTATCCACGATGCCCGGCCTGCAACTGCCGCCAGATCTCGCGCGCCACGAAATCGCGCGGAGCAAGCTCCGCCAACGGGTGAGCCCCCAACATGAAGCGAGTGCCGTGCTCGTCGATGAGCGTTGCGCCGTCACCCCGCAGGGCTTCCGTCGCGAGCGGCAGAGGGTCCGCCGCCACGGACAAGGCTGTCGGGTGGAACTGCACGAACTCCAAACCGGTCACGCGGGCTCCGGCATCGCGTGCCATCGCCAAGCCATCCCCGCAAGCGGAGCGCGGATTCGTGGTGTAACAGTAGAGTTGCCCGAGGCCTCCCGTCGCGAGAACCGTGTCGCGAGCCTCAAACCAAACCGCTCGCTCCGCCGCATCGAGCGCAATTACCCCGGCGACACGACCCGCGCGGACGTTGAGGGAGATCGCATGGTAGCCCGGCAGGAATTGTATGTACGGCGACAAGCGCGCAGCCTGATACAGCGCGTCAATCAGCGCAGCGCCTGTGCGGTCACCGCCAATGTGCAGCACACGCGCACGAGCATGCGCGGCCTCGTGGTGCAGCGCCCAGCGCCCGGCTATCCGATCGAAGTGCACACCGTGTTCTTCGAGCCAGCGTACAGCGGTGAGGGCTTCGGAACAGAGGATGTGAGCGGCTGCCGTGCTGCTTTCGCCGGCCCCGGCTTGCACGGTATCGGCCACGTGCAGCTCCGGATGATCGTCGTCGGCCACCGCTGCTGCAATTCCGCCCTGGGCCAATGTGCTTGCCGTCGCAGCCGGCGGCAGCTCCGGACACAGGATCGTGACCCGGCGGCCGGGCGTACTCAGCGCCGTGACCAGGCCCGCAACACCGGCGCCTACGACGAGCACGTCGACGGGGTCGCGCTCCATTCCCATACCGGCCGGTGCCTTGGTGGCCTGTCGTTAAGAGCGCGGAGCCCCGCGTCCCCCTGCGGACGGGCTGCCGGCGCCCAGCATGCGCAGTACCGCACGGCGGGCTGGTGTTGACACCGCTTCGGGAAGCTCGATTGCCGGCGTCAGTGTCTGCAGGCAATCACGGATGTTGGTCAGGGTGATGCGCTTCATGTGCGGGCAAAGGTTGCAGGGCCGAACGAAGTCGATCTGCGGAAGCGCGATTGCAACGTTGTCGGACATGGAGCACTCGGTGAGCAATAGTGCGCATTCGGGCTGGCGGGTGGCGAGCGCCTCGATCATCGCCGCGGTCGAGCCCACGAAATCCGCCGTGAGCTGCACGTCCTCGGGACACTCCGGATGAGCCAGAACGTAGGCTCCGGTCAGAGCGCGGTATTCAGCAACCTGAGCAGCCGTGAATCGCTCGTGCACCTCGCATGCGCCGTCCCAGGGAATTACAGTCACACTCGTGCGCGCCGCCACGTACCGGGCGAGATATTGGTCGGGCACGAAGATAACCTGCGCTGCGCCCATGGATTCCACCACCTCGACCGCGTTCGTCGAGGTGCAGCAAGCGTCACACTCCGCCTTAACGGCCGCCGTCGTGTTGATGTAACAGACCACTGGCGCCCCGGGATACTGCGCGCGCAGCCTGCGCACGTCATCAGCATCGATCGACGTGGCCAGCGAGCAACCGGCATCCGCATCAGGCAGCAGCACCCGTTTCCCGGGACAGAGAAGCTTCGCAGTCTCTGCCATGAACCGGACGCCACACATGACAATGACCTCGGCGTCAGCGCGCGCTGCCGCACGCGCGAGGGCCAGCGAATCCCCCTGGACATCTGCGACGCAGTGGAAAATCTCCGGAGTCTGATAGTTGTGTGCGAGGATCAGCGCGTTTCGGCTGGCCTTGAGCTGCCGAATTTCTTCGATCAGAGGCTCGAACAGCAGCCATTCCGGCTCGGAGATGAGACGTCGTACCCGGCTGTAAGCATTGGCGCGGATGCCAACTTGCTCGGCGGAGGTTGAAGGCATGTGCAACCTATCAAAGATCTGTTATAAGCAGCTCAGTTGCAAGTATACCGGCGGGCGTCCGGCAGCGATTTGACGCAGATCAAATCCGTCCGTTCGGGCGTAGGGTGGGCTTCGGGCGTAGGGTAGGCTCTCTCGGGTTACGACATGAACGAACAGGAACGAGTGCTCGGTTACCCTTTGCGCCGGGGCGCTCCGGACACCGAGCTCTCCTGCAGCCGTTGTGCGCTGAATCGCATTTGCCTCCCGGCACAGCTGACACCGCCTGAGGTGCGCCTTCTGGAAGGCGCTGTCGTGCGCGGCCGCGGGCTTGCAGCCGGGGCAAGGCTGGTGCACGCCGGCTCTCCCATGCGGGCTCTCTACGTTGTGCGCAGCGGATCGGCGAAAGCCTGCGCCATCACCGGCAATGGCGATGAGCGGGTGCGAGGTTTTTTCCTCCCCGGGGAGGTCGTGGGTCTCGACGCCTTTGCCGACGGACGGCATCTTTGTCAGGTCGTGGCGCTCGAGCCTCTGCGCTATTGCATGATCCCGATCCGCCGGCTCGAGAAGCTCATGGACGCGTTGCCGAGCCTGCGTTGCGAGATCCTGCGTCTCTTGAGCCGAGCGATCGAAGAGGCGCAGCGCTTGCGCCTGCGGGCGGGATTCTCGGGTGCCAGGGAGCGGTTCGCCGACTTCCTTCTCGACTTCTCGCACCGGCTCGAGCGGCGCGGACTGTCTGCCACGCAATTCCGTCTCAGCATGAGCCGGGGCGATATCGCGCAGCACCTGGGCCTGACGATCGAGACGGTCAGCCGGATATTGCACGCGTTCACGCGTGAGGGGTGGCTCGAAGTACACCAGCGTCATATCAAGCTGCTGAATCTGCAAGCGCTGATTGCGCTGCGCGGCGCATAGTCTGCTCACGATTCGATTCAGAGGAGCGTTGACTCGCGCATCAGCAGTCCGGCCGCCCGCGACACCAGTGGCGCCGTGCGGCTCGCGGCGCGCAGCAAGGCGCCCCGCAGGAAGCGGGCCGGCAACGAGTCGCTCGTGTACAGACCGACGATA
>DASZVD010000343.1:0-10579 GCA_035547375.1 Steroidobacteraceae bacterium | reverse complement strand
ACACCAGCCTTTGCGCGCACCCTCGTCGTCGAACGATTCGGCGAACTGTCCCCGCTCGTAGAATGGGCGCCGGTAGCACCGGTCGTGAATACTTTCGCCATAGAAAACCTTTGGGCGGCCCAGGGCATCCAGATCGGGCAGCTTGCCGAATGTCAGGATCTGGGTGAGCACGGCCATGATCACTACTGGAATGGGCGGACAGCCGGAGACATTGACAATGGGCCGGTCGCGGATGATGTCGGAGACGGCAACCGCCTGGGTCGGATTCGGGTTGGCCATGGGTATGCCACCGAAGGCGGCACAGGTCCCTACCGAGATGATGGCTCTGGCGCCCTTCGCTGCCTCGGTCAGCAGATCCACGCTGCTGCGGCCGCCGATGGTGCAGAAGGCTGGATTGCCCAGCGGAATGGATCCGTCGACGACCAGGAGATACTTGCCGTAGTTGGCTTGCATCGCCTCCTGCCTGGCCGCTTCCGCCGCGGTGCCGGCGGCGGCCTGCAGAGTGTGTTGGTAGTCCAGGGAGATGGCCTCGAAAATGACCTGCTCCAGGGTGGCACCGTGCGCCCGGGTCAGGGACTCCGTACAACCGGTGCATTCCTGGAAGGGAAGCCAGATCACGGATGGGCGTCGCGCCTGCTCCAGTGCCGCTGCGACACGGGGGATCATTGCAGGCGGCAACGCCATTGCGGAAGTCATGGCCGCACAGAACTTCAGGAAGCCGCGACGCGATACCCCTTGCAGGCGCAGGTAGTCGATCAGACGGGTGTCATCTTGTGTCATCGGTCACCTGCTGCAGGCAAAGAATTGGCGGACAAAGACGCCGTAAGGCGTGCCAGGCCGTCCGTGACATCGGGCGGCTGTGCGCACAGGATCTCCGGTACGCGCGTCACTTCGATGAAGCGTGCCCTGACGCCGCCCCGGGCATCGTGGTGAGTAACAATCCAGACGCCGGGGAATGCCGTTTCGACGAGGTCGCTCGTCCCGAAGGTGCTCAGCGTCGCGTTGACTTCGCCTCGGCCGAGTGTTTGCAGGATCCGGTCCTCTTCGCCCGGAGCGAGCGGGATGCTCTTCAGATCGATGGTGGTGCTCGTGCCTGCACTCAGCAGGAGCTCCAGGGCGTGGCGAATCTCGTGCAGGAGCGGCTCGATGTTGCCGGAGGAGAGCTCGACCCTGATGGCTATCGAGCGCAGTGCCTCGCTGTTGGTGGAGGTGTCCATCACGCGACCTGCCGGCTCGAGGCGACGGCTCCGCACCCGCTCGAGGCTGCCCAGTGCTCCAAGGCGAGCAACTCCAATACGGTGCCGGCCGCGCATTCCAGGGCCAGGGCGACTGCAGGGGTGGGTTCCGTGCCCCAAGCCAGTGAGGCGGGTTGAATAGCGATCAGTGCCCGCTCCTGCGGCAGCTCGCCCGCGAGCTGCGAGATCGCCAACACATCGCGGAGGCCGATCTCATGTACCGTCAGGCGCGCACGGCCAAGCATGCGGTCAACCTCGGCGCCAATGAAGGTGCGCACCGTACCGGGTGATTGTTCCAGCTCAGTAGCGTCCAGAACGATCAGCCGGTCGGAGCCGGAGATCAAGGGAGCAAGTGTGAAGCTTAGCGTACCGCCATCGAGGACTTCGACGTCGTCGCGCCCGGCCAAGCGCTGTGCGAGAAGCCGCGCGACGTGCACTCCGGCGCCGTCGTCGCTCAGCAGCACGTTGCCGATCCCCATGATTGAAGTCTTTTTCATGTAGGACGCCCCAGCGGATCCAATGCTTTCGAACGCAGGCGGATACTGCCACCGCAGCCAACTCGCGCGATCTACGTACTTTTACGGAGGACTCGCCATCGGTTCTGGTATGGAATGCGGGTGCCCGTTCATCACGACTACCCGAGGAGCCGCGCATGTGCCTGGCCCTGCCGATGCGGATCAAGGCTATCGAAGGCTTCAATGCCACCTGCGAGGCCAAGGGTGTCGAGCGCGAAGTGAGCCTGTTCATGTTGCAAGGCCACGCACTGGCGGTGGGTGACCACGTGCTGGTGCACGTGGGATATGCCATTCAGAAGGTGACGCCCGAGGAAGCCAGCTCCACGTGGGAGCTGCTCGATGAGATTGCCGACCATGCATGAGCTGTCGGTCTGCCAGGGGCTGCTACACGAAGTCGAGGCGGTCGCGCGGGATCACTCGGCCGCGCGCGTGCTATCCATCGTGCTGCGCATCGGGCCCCTCTCTGGGGTGGAGCCTGCATTGCTGCAAGAGGCCTTCACGCTTGCCAGCGCGGGGACCTTGGTCGCCGGGGCGGAGCTCATGATCGAGCGCTCGGCGGTCCGAGTGGAGTGCAACGAATGCGGGAAGCAGGCGCAGGCACGCAGCGTCAATTGCCTGACGTGCCCGAGTTGCGGCTCGTGGCGCACGCGCGTACTGGAAGGCGAAGAGCTGCTGCTGACGCGGGTAGAGCTGGAGCGTGAGGAAGCGGCTTTGAGTTCTTGAAAGCTTGGGGAAACTATCAGCCATGTGTCAGACCTGCGGCTGTACGATCAGCCACGCGAACGAGCATCTCGTGCGTCCCGGTGGCGCCCTCGCTTACACGCCACGTGGAACGGAGTCCGTCAGCCTGCTGCGCAACCTTCTTTCCGAGAACGATCGCGCCGCTGGCCATAACCGCCAGCACTTCGATTCGCACGGCGTCCTGACGGTGAACCTGATGTCCTCACCGGGGGCAGGGAAGACGGCGCTATTGGAGCAGACCGTCGAGGCGCTGCGCGGTCGGTTGCAAATGGCGGTCATCGAAGGCGATCTCGCCACCGAGAACGATGCACGCAGGATCCGCTCCAAGGGGGTGCCGGCGGTGCAGATCACGACTGGAAGCGCTTGCCATCTGGATGCGCACATGGTTCATGAAGCGCTGCACCAGATGCCACTCGAAGGACTCGATGTCGTGTTCATCGAGAACGTCGGCAACCTGGTATGCCCCGCCAGCTTCGACCTCGGGCAGCACCTCAACGTCACGCTGTTATCGGTACCCGAGGGTGACGACAAGCCGGAGAAGTACCCGGTGATGTTTCGAGCCGCCGATCTGCTGCTGCTCACGAAATGCGATCTGCTGGAGGCCTTGCCGGAGTTCGACCCGGTCCGCGCGGAAGGCAGCTTGCGCACGGTGGGCAGCGATGCGCCGGTCGTGCGGGTGTCGAGCCGGAGCGGCGTGGGAATCGACGTCTGGAGCGAGTGGCTTCTGCGGGAGTTGGAGGCTCAGCGCCGCCGGCTGGCGGGCGGTGCAACACGCCGGCCGGAAATCGCTCCCGAGGGCCTGACCTTTCACGCGGTCGAATGAGTGTTCGAGAGGAGTGAGCGCGTGTCCCGCAGTGCCAGCGACTGGTTGGAGGAAATCCGGCGGCTGCCCCTGCCCGCACGCGTGAAAGTTCTCAATGTCTGCGGCGGACACGAGCGGGCCATCTCGATATCGGGGTTGCGCACCGCCCTGCCCGCCACGGTCGAGCTCATCCCGGGGCCGGGTTGTCCTGTTTGTGTCTGTCCCGAAGAGGACGTCTACGAGGCTATCCAACTGGCGCTGCGCGAGCGCGTGACGGTGCTCGCCTTCGGCGACATGCTGCGCGTACCGGTCAATGTCCCGAGGGGCGAGCCGCGCTCGCTGGAGCAAGCGAAGGCCGCCGGTGCCGACATCCGCCCGATCGCAAGTCCGAGCGAAGCCGTGCGGATCGCCGAATCCTGCCGGGGTCGTCCGGTGGTGTTCTTCGCCGCGGGGTTTGAAACCACGACCGCCCCGGTGGCGGCAATGCTGGCGCAGGGGGTGCCCGACAATCTTTTCGTGCTGCTCTCAGGACGGCTCACCTGGCCTGCGGTGGCGATGCTGCTCGAATCCGGCACTCCGGGATTCGATGCTCTCATTGCGCCGGGGCACGTCTCCACGGTGATGGGGCCGGAGGAATGGGAGTTCGTGCCGGGCCGGCACAAGATGCCGGCGGCGATCGCGGGGTTCCGTGCGGATACTCTGCTCGCCGCGCTGCACGCGGTGTTGAGTCAGTATCTGAGCGGTACGGTGGCGCTGCAGAATTGCTATCCCGAGGTGGTGCGGCCCGGGGGGAATCCGCAGGCCAGACGGCTGCTGAGCCAGGTCATGGAGGTCGCCGATGCCAACTGGCGCGGGATCGGGGTGATCCCGAAGTCGGGGTTTGTACTGGCGGATGCGTATGCGGCGCACGATGCGCGGCGCGCCTTGCCGTCTTACCGCAACGAAGTCCGCAAGCGCATGGGGGAGATGCCTCCGGGATGTGATTGCGCGCGTGTGGTGTTGGGGAAGCTGTATCCCGATCAGTGCCGGCTGTATGGCGTTGCCTGCACGCCGAAGAAGCCGATCGGGCCCTGCATGGTGTCGGACGAAGGAGCGTGCCGAATCTGGTGGGCCAGTGGGAAGCGCAAGAATGCAAGAATGAACGTCTCGATGCCGACGCCATCTGATGGCGGAGCGCAGATGTGAGCGCGCCGCGGCCGGCGCTGTCGGAGCGTGACGTGCCGACCGCACGCCGCTTGCGTGTTGGCGGCCACGTGCAGGGGGTGGGATTCAGGCCGTTCGTGTATCGGCTTGCGCGCGAGCTGCAACTCACGGGTAGCGTGCGGAACTGCAACGGGGATGTCGAGATCGTGGCGCAGGGATCCCGGGGGAATGTTGAGTTGTTCGCCCGCGGCCTCATCGAGCGTGCGCCGGCCATTGCAAGAGCGCATATTCTCGAAAGCGACGAGGTCGCGCCGACCGCCGCGGGTGAGTTCGAGATCCTGGAGAGCGCCGCTTCCGGCCAGGCCCGGATTCATGTGCCGGCGGATTACTTCACGTGCGCTGCCTGTCTGGAGGAGCTCCGGCAGGAGGGCGACAGGCGCTACCGCTATCCATTCATCAACTGCACGCAGTGTGGGCCGCGATATACGCTGATCGAGGCGCTGCCCTACGATCGGGCCAACACGACCATGGCGGGCTTTGAGCTGTGTGCCGAGTGTCGCCGCGAGTACCAGAATCCATCGGATCGGCGGTTTCACGCGGAGCCGGTGGCGTGTGCGGTTTGCGGGCCGAGGGTGTGGCTGGAGGAAGGCGCACCGAATGCCGGGATCGAAGCTGACTCGGGCGCGCTGTGTGAGGCGGAAGCGGCCATCAAACGCACTGTGCAGCTCCTGCGCGCGGGTGCGATCGTCGCGGTGAAGGGGATCGGCGGATATCACCTGCTGTGCGATGCGACCAACACGGCGGCCGTCGAGCGATTGCGGGAGCGCAAAAAGCGCCCTCACAAGCCGTTGGCGGTGATGTTTCCTCAAGTCGGTGCCGATGGCCTCGACTGCGTTCGCAGCCAAGTCAAGATGTCGGCCACGGAAGCCGAAACACTGACTTCCTCGGCACGGCCGATCGTGTTGTTGCGACCGTGCACTGGCAGCACGCTGCCGGCGGCTATCGCTCCCGGGCTTGACGAAGTGGGTGTGTTGCTACCGTATAGCCCCTTGCACCATCTCCTGCTGTCGGACTTTGGCAAGCCGGTGGTCGCCACCTCGGGGAATCTCAGTGGCGAGCCGGTGCTGACCGTCATTGACGATGCACGTCGCGGACTCGAGCACGTGGCGGATGCGAGTTTGCACCATGATCGCCCGATCTCGAGACCGGCGGACGATTCGGTGGTTCGCGTGACGTTGGGACGGCCGCGGGTACTTCGGCTCGGTCGAGGACTAACGCCGCGCGAGCTCACGCTGCCGTGGAGCGTGCGGCGCCCGATGCTTGCAACCGGTGGGCACCTCAAGAATACGATAGCGCTCGCGTGGGAGAACCGCGTGGTGCTTTCGCCGCACATCGCCGACATGGGGAGTGTGCGCAGCGAGGAAGTCTTCGGGCAGGTCGTGGCCGATCTGCAGCGGCTATATGGCGTCGCGGCGCAGGAGGTCATTTGCGACGCTCATCCGGGCTACGCAACGAGTCGCTGGGCCTTGCGATGCGGATTGCCAGTCAGAAAGGTATTGCATCACCACGCGCATGCGTCGGCGCTTGTGGGCGAACACGAGTTGGGCGGGCCGGCGCTCGTGTTTACATGGGACGGAGTGGGTCTGGGTGAGGATCGGACGCTATGGGGTGGGGAGACCTTTGTGGGTGGGCCGGGGGACTGGCGGCGTGTCGTCAGCTTCAGGCCGTTCCGGTTGCCTGGTGGAGAGCGCGCCGGGCGATCACCCTGGCGCAGTGCGGCGGCGCTGTGTTGGGAGCTGGGGCGCGATTTGCCGGGGCACCGGGCAGGCAGTCCGGATCCGTTGGTCCGGGCGGCTTGGGAAAGGAATGTGAATTGTCCGCAAACCAGCTCCGTGGGGCGGCTGTTCGATGCGGCGGCCGCCCTGGCGCTGGGGATTCGGGAGACGTCCTACGAGGGACAAGGGCCGATGATGTTGGAGGCTGCGGCCGCAAGGGCGCCACCGGCAACCGACCCGTGCGAGCCCTTGCCGCTGTACCGAGACCCTGACCAGTTGTGGAGAGTCGATTGGGCGCCGCTGGTGCGCGCATTACTGGATGGGGGACCGGACGCGGGCGTGGCCGCCGGCAGGGTTCATCGCACGCTCGCCGCTACAATCGTGTCGATCGCGCTGTCGCAACGGGAATGGGCGGGTGTTGCGATCGTCGGGCTCACCGGGGGCGTATTTCAGAACGCCCTCCTCACGGAGCTGGCCGGCGAGATGTTGGCCAGAGAGGGGTTTCGGATGGCGCTGGCGGAGCGCGTGCCCTGTGGGGACGGCGGATTGAGCTACGGGCAGGTCGTGGAAGCCATCGCAGCGTGCCGGCGCACGGATACGTCAGGAATGTTGGCACCGTGAGCGCGCCCTGGTTCGAGTCGTCGTTTGTGCGGGTGCTGCAACATGAGTACGCGGGATCGATGCATTTCGACTCCGCGGATTCGAAGTTACACCAGCCACAGCCGCCGCAGCAGCCCTGCCAGCTTTATGTGCACGTGCCGTTCTGCGAGGTGCTGTGCCCGTTCTGTTCGTTTCATCGGGTGCAATTCCGGGAGGAGAAGGCGCGCGGCTATTTCAACGCGCTGCGCCAGGAGATCCGCTCGTATCACGAGCGTGGTTTCCAGTTCTCTGACGTGTACGTCGGCGGCGGTACACCGACCGTGGTACCCGCGGAGCTCGTGGAAACGTTGGAGTTGATCCGCTCGCTCTGGCCCGTCCGCACGATCTCCGTCGAGACCAACCCGAATCACCTCACCGAGGCGGTTTTTGCAGCGCTGCAGTCGGTGGGGGTGGGACGGCTGTCAGTCGGGGTGCAAAGTTTCGACGACGGGCTGTTGCGACAGATGCAGCGGTACGACAAATACGGCAGCGGCGCGGCTATCCGCGAGCGGCTTGCCGAGGCTAACGGCAAGTTCCGCACTCTCAACGTGGACATGATTTTCAATCTACCGAACCAGTCCCTCGAGATGCTCGAGCGTGACTTGCAGACGCTGCTGGAGCTGCGGGTCGATCAGATCTCGTTCTATCCCTTGATGACCGCGGCAACAGCACGGCATCGCATGGAAAAGTCGCTGGGTACCGCCGACCCGGGTCGCAGGTATGACTTTTACGCGCGTATCCTCGATGCGATGCAGGGTGGCCATTCCGCAAGCGCGGCAGGCACGGCACCCTATGTTCCCGCCTCGACCTGGTGTTTCTCCCGGAACGATGGCGCGCCCGGGGCGCCACGCATGATCGACGAGTACATCATCGATCAGGATGACTACGTAGGAGTCGGAAGCGGCTCATTCAGCTATGTAGGCGGCTGGATGTATTCCACTACCTTCTCTCTCAATCAATACCGCGACCGGATCGCTCGCGGTCTGCCGGCGATCACTCAAAGCAAGCGGCTCACGCTCAAGGAGCGCATGCGCTATGACTATCTCGTGCGGCTCTTCGGACTCTCCCTCCCTTACGACTACATCCGCCGCGAATACGGCCGCTCCTTCTGGATACACATGGCCCCGGAGGTACTGTCCATGCGCCTGCTCGGCGCGACCCGACACGATGCGGACGGCATCCGGCTGACACCGCTGGGCATGTACTGCTGGGTTCTGATGATGGCGGAGTTCTTCAACGCGGTGAACGCCTTCCGTGACGAGATGCGCCTGCACATACGGGATGAGCTCGAAGGCGCCGCCGCATCCGAGGTGGCAGTACCGCTCTCGGCTGTCAGGCATGCGCATTCGGCAACCCGGGGCAAATAGGGATCGCGATGGAAGACACACACATAGCACTCGCGCACGGCAATGGCGGACGCTACATGCGCGAGCTCATCGATCAACTCTTTGCCAGGCACCTGCGCAATGCATCCCTCGACACGCAGGCGGACGCCGCGGTACTTCCCTGGAACAGCGAGGATGGCGAGCTGGTATTCACGACCGACGGCTTTACCGTACAACCGCTGGAGTTTCCTGGTGGGGATATCGGCTCCCTGTGCGTGCACGGGACCACGAATGACCTGGCGGTATGTGGGGCGATCCCGCGGTATCTCAGTCTCAACGTGTTTGTCGAGGAAGGATTCGAGATCGCCACGCTCGAGCGGCTGACCGCGAGCGTTGCTCGCGCCGCGCGCGAGGTTGGCGTGCAGGTTGCCACGGGAGATACGAAGGTGTTGCGGCGAGGCGAAGGCGGCGGATTGTATCTCGCGACCACCGGGATCGGCTTGCGACCGCGGGGTCTGCACCTGGGCATGCAACAGATCCGCACCGATGATGTCATTCTGGTGAGCGGGCCGATCGGGGCCCATGGGGTCGCGGTACTGCTGGCGCGTGAGGAGTTCGGGCTGCGCGGCGACCTGCTGTCGGATGCGGCAAGTGTTCTACCACTGACCCTGGCGTTGCGCGATCTGTCCGGCCTGCGGTTCATGCGGGATCCGACACGGGGTGGCATCGCCACCGTGATGCATGAGATTGCGTCCGCGACGCAGCTCGGAGTCAGGTTGCACGAGGCGGCGATTCCGGTGAAGGACCCGGTGCGCTCCGTCTGCGAGATGCTCGGTTATGACCCTTATTACCTCGCTTGCGAGGGACGCGTGGTCGCGGTTGTGGCCCCGGATGCTGCGGACACGGCTTTGGCACGATGGCGTGCGCTGCCGTGCGGCGAAGACGCAGCCATCATCGGGCACCTGGAGAACTCATCGGCGGGACGGGTTGTGCTCGCAACCCCTTTGGGTGGAGAACGCTACCTCGAGGAGCTGGAGGACGACCCCTTGCCAAGGATCTGTTGACGCTACGTCAAGGTACTGTGAAGCTGCGGTCCGCGCTGTCACGATGGAGCTATGGAGATACGAGCGGAGTGGGATCGATGTAAATCTCGTAACGGAGGATCTTCTCATCCCGCAGGCTGAACACGTTGCAGAACGGCAATACCACCGATCGGCCGTCGAGCCGTATGTAGGTGACCTCACCTTGACACACCGCGCTGCCGGGCTCTTCCCAGGCGTGCGCAATCCGATGCTCCGAGAGGCGGATCGACCCGAAGAAGCCATTCACGACCGCGGCGATGGCGTCATGGCCGGTCGCAGGCGCGCCGCTGCCATACCTGAACAGCGCATCCGGGGTCAGAAAAGACAGAAACTCTCGAGTGTTCTTTGCATCAACGGCGGCGAACAGCGCGCGCCAGCGTTCGGTGGACGCCATGAATCCCTCTACGACGGTCGGATACAGGTAGTCAACTATAATCCGGATATCCGCCGCACCTCGGAAAACACCTAGACCGATGGTGCGCGTACTTCGCTAGCATCTCAGCGCCGATGCGGATTGAACGAACGCTCGCGCGTCCTGAAGCCATCGAGCCAAGGCGCCGTACTGGGGAGTGAATATGGAAGCGGCGGCAGGCTACACAAGCAAGGCGCGCACCGTGTTCTGGTTGCCGGTAGCCATGGCAGGGGCGATCCTGCTGGCCGCCTGCACCGGCAGTACGGGCCCGAGAGGTTCCACGGGTGCAACGGGGGCTACCGGCGCGACCGGACCTACCGGCCCTTCCGGCACGGTGACCGCGCTGAATATCAGCACCGCGGCGCAAATCACCGCAACCATCACGGAGGTTACTTTCCCTACGGCCGTGCCCATCAAGCCGGTCGTCAAGTTCACGCTGGTGAACGAGATCGGCGCGCCGCTGTCAGGATTGACGGCGGCGCAGATTTATTTCGCGGTGGCCAAGCTCGTTCCGCCGGGCACTCAACTCGCCGCCGTTCCGCCGCAGACGACCGCGCCCACGCCTCTCATTTCCGATCAATGGCAGTCCTATATCTATACCTCGGCGAATCCCGCGCCGGCAAGTGCCGGTACGACCACGGACCCGGTCGTGGGCACGACGCCGCAGCCGCAGGCGACCGTGGAGGCAGGCACCGCCGGCACGTTCGTCGACAACGGTGACGGATCCTATCAGTACACCTTCTCCAAGGATGTCTCCGCCGACCCGGCCGTCACGTATGACGCGACACTCACCCACCGGATCGGCTTCGAGATCCGCGGCGTGACGTCCTCCTCGGGCAGCACGATCGCGGCCAACAGCCCCGTCTACACGGTCCAGCCCTCGACGGGCGCGACGACCAACATCGCTCAA
>DASZVD010000342.1:0-10249 GCA_035547375.1 Steroidobacteraceae bacterium | reverse complement strand
ACGCCAGCCGCGCCAACCGGTCGCATTGAGTTCTAATTGCACTGAGAGCGTCCGACCCAACAGGCCCTTCAAGAATGGGGGGCGGACGCCCCCCACCGCCCGGTAGGGAACCGGGCCAGAGGCTACATGGATGTACTTGCGCCGTCCCCCGGGAAGGGCCTTTTTGTCGGGCGCTCCCTTCAAGTACTTTTTACAAGTACTTCTCGAGGGCCAGCCGCAGCTCGTCCATGCTCTGGAAGCGCTTCGTCTTGTCCACGGACATGCTCTTCATGACCAGGTCGGACAGTCCGGGGGGCAGATTGGGATTGAGCTCCTGGGGAACCCGGGCCTTTCCCTGCACGTGCTGGTACATCACCGACATGTGGTCGCCGCGTGAGTACGGGGGTACGCCGGTCAGCGTCTCGTACAGCATCACGCCGAGCGCGTAAATGTCGGCCCGCTCGTCGACCTTCTTGCCCAGGATCTGTTCCGGGGCCATGTACTTGGGGGAGCCGATCACGTACCCCGTCTTCGTGAGCTGGGTATCGCCTTCGCGGTGCGCGGCCGCGACACCGAAGTCCACGATCTTCAGCAAGCCTTCCTGGTTGATGAGCACGTTGGCGGGCTTCAGGTCGCGGTGCACGATGCCGACGTGATGGGCCACCGTCATGCCGGTGCAGATGTCGATCGCGAACTGGATCGCGCGCTTGAGCTCGAGAGGCTTCTCGTTGACGATTTCCGAGCCCAGGGTGTGTGACGGGAAGTACTCCATCGAAATGGCGTAGTTCCCCTGGATGTAGAGGAAGTCGTAGATGCGGATGACGTTTTTGTGCGTGATCTTGCGCGAGTAGCGCAGCTCGTGGACGAAGCGCTTCATGACCTCTTCGTCCCCGGACACGTTCGGGTTCAGGAATTTCAGGATCAGCCGCTCGTCGACGACCGTATCCTCCATCAGCAGCACGGTACCGAACGCACCGCGGCCGATGCGATCGATGTACTTGTAACGGCCCTCGATGACATCGCCCGGCTTCAGTGTACTGATATCCAGCCGGGCGGCGGCTTCCGCATTCTTCACCGCCTGACCGACTGCCGCTTCGGACATGAGGAGGGTCTTCGCGGGCTCTGACGCGGCCTGCGGAGGCGGCGACGCCGGCAACGGCGGGGGCAGCGGGGGACGTACCGCCGCGGTGGGAATCGTCGTGGCGGTCGGTCCCGTGGCGGCCGTGGGAGTGAGCCCGCCGGAGAGCCGATTTTCAAGCTCAGCGATTGCGGCGTGCGCGATGCGGGCAATGGTCTGGTCGGGCGAGGTGAGGTGCGCTTGCAGCTCCGCGCGCAACTTGTCCACGTGGCGCTCGTCGACAATCTTCGATAGCGCTTGAATCGCTTCGATCCGGATCTCGCGCTCGGGCCGAGACGCGAACGGCATCAAGGTGTCCAGGAGACGCGAGTCGCCGAGCTTGCCCAGCGCCCGCACGACGATGGGAACCGCTTTGGCGTTGCTCGCCTGCAGCATTTCGGTGAGCCGCGGGACGGCCTTCTTGCTGCCGATCTCGGCCAACGCATCGACCGCGCGCTCGCTTACCCACCAGTCGGTATCGTGGGTCGCCTGGATGAGCGATTCGACCGCGCGCTCGTCCTTCGTCTGGTTCAGGATCTCGATGGCCGCGCGACGGATGTCATCGTCCTTGTCGCGCACCAGTTGCAGGACGGCATCGATGACCTTCGGGCCGCCGATCTTGCCGAGCGCATCGGCCGCGCGGCTGCGCACCCACCAGTCGCTGTCCTTGAGTGCTTCCAGCAGGTACTTCACGGACTTGGCGTTGCCGACCTCGTTCAGGACCTCGACCGCCGCACGGCGCGAGTTCTCGTTCTCATCCTTGAGGATATCGATGAGGTAGCGGATGGTGTCCGGGTGGTTCGCCTTGATGACGACGTCGATGGCCTTGTTCTGGACGTCGATCTCCGGATCCTTCAGCAGCGCGCAGACGCGCTCGACGTCGATCGGGCCGTCCGTCCGCTGCAGAGCGGACAGGGCGGCACCGCGGATCAGCTTGTTGGGATCCTTCAACAATCCCTGCAGGGCGGTCTGCACTTCCGGGGTGTTGAAACGCGCGAGCACGTTGATGATGTGCACGCGGGCAATGGGGTCCTTGCCGTTCACCCGGCCGACGAGCTCGGAGACCGAGTGCGCATCAGCGATCTCGCCGATGATGCGGAAGAGCGCCGCTTTCTCGTTCGGCTCCTGGTTGTAGGCGGCGGCCAGCAGCTCGCGCACGCCGAAGCGTGTCTTCTGGGCCGCGATCACCTCGAGGATGGCCGCCTTCGCCACGCCCGGCGTGGCGAGCGCTTCGAGCAGCAGGTGCGGCGGATAGTTGCGATTGCTGGTGAGCGCCCAGGCGATGCCGGCGATGACTCGGGGGCTGCCCGTGATCAAGCCCTCGACGAACTGCGGAAAGGTCTTCTGGCTGACGAGCCCGGTGAGGACCTCGACGAAGGCGACCGTCGCGTTCTTGTCGGCCTCGGGCAAAGCTGCAAAGACCGGCTCGATGGCCCCCGGCCCGAGGTCCTTCAGCTTCGCAATCGATTTCTGGGTTGCCGGACTTGCGGGGTCCGTCGCGGCCCTGATCTCGGTGACCAGGCGGTCCGCGCGCAAATTCGTGAAAAAGCTCATTCAGCCTTTCCGTTCAGGGCTTTCAGTCCCACACTCACTCCCCAGCACCGGCCCACCCGAAGCAGCGAGCGGACGGCGCCGCGTGGTCAGGCGGGCAGGCAATACCGCCGGTGGTCCGTGCTATGGCGCGGCCTGCGCGGCTCGGCCCACGCGGCCCGCCAATCCTCCCTGGCGGCTTTGAAAGATTATGCCACAGCCTCGGGTCCCGGCGGCCCCATAGTACAATCACATCCCTTTGTTTTGTTTGGCGGCTTTCAACATGCCCGATTCATCCACTCTGGAGGCTCTGCGCACCGCATTGGGCGCTTATGTTGAGCCCTACACTCGCCAGACACTGGCGGATGCACAGGCTATTCGGGACGTGACCGCCACCGAAGGTGGCTACACGGCCACCATCGTCCTCGGTTTTCCCGTGGGCGGTTACCAGGCGGAGTTCACGGAGGGGTTGCGACAGCATCTTGCGGGAGCGGGTCTTTCCGTGCCCCTGACCGTCCAGCTGCAGTCCGACATCAAGGCGCACGCGGTTCAGCGCAATATGAAGCCGCTGGAGCAGATCAAGAACATCGTGGCCGTTGCCTCTGGCAAGGGTGGCGTCGGGAAGTCCACCGTCGCCGTGAATCTCGCGCTGGCCTGGGCCGCGCAGGGCGCACGGGTTGGCATTCTCGATGCGGATATCTACGGGCCGAGCCAGCCGCTCATGCTCGGCCTCGAAGGGCAGCGGCCGTCGTCGCCCGACGGCAAACACCTGAAGCCGGTGCAGAATTACGGGGTCGGTGCCATGTCGATCGGCTTCCTGGTCGATGCGGAGCAGCCGATGGTGTGGCGCGGTCCGATGGTCACGCAGGCGCTGACGCAGCTGCTGTCGGAGACTCACTGGGGTCAGCTCGATTATCTGGTGGTCGACATGCCTCCCGGCACGGGCGACATTCAGCTCACGCTGGCGCAACGCGTGCCGGTGGCGGGCGCCGTGATCGTGACGACACCCCAGGACATCGCTCTTGCGGACGCTCGCAAGGGTCTCAAGATGTTCGAGAAAGTCTCAGTGCCGGTGCTGGGCATCGTGGAGAACATGAGCATTCACGTGTGCTCCAACTGCGGCCACGCCGAGCACATTTTCGGCGCCGGCGGCGGCGCGCGCATGGCGGAGCAGTATGACGTGAGGCTCCTGGGCGAATTGCCGCTGGATGCGCATATTCGCGAGGAAGCTGACAGTGGGCGTCCGACTGTTGTGGCGGCGCCGGATTCGCCCCGGGCGCAGGCGTATTTCGCGATGGCGCGACGTACTGCGGCGGCGCTCGCTCTGCGGTCGCGTGATCGCAGCAGCGTATTCCCGAAGATAGTGGTCGAAGAAAGCTGACGGCATCGCCCTAACGAAGGGTCACCGGCTAGTCGCCGCCGCGCCGCCGACTGGCCCCCGAAGCGCCGCCGACTGGCCGCGGGCGCACTGCACACTCGCGTCGGGGTGAGGCCGGGCGACGGTCAGCCAATAGACTCACTGAGTCGGAACTGCTTCGCCAGCTTCAGGCTCTGCCCCTGGTAGTTCGACTTGATCTCCTGGCCGTACAGCATCTTCGGCTCGTTCGCCATGCGCTCATAGCGCAGCCAGCCGACGAGTTGTCCGTGCTCGAGCAGGAACGGCACTTCGTGCGAGCGCACCTCGAGCACGCCGCGGCTGCTGCCGGCCTTCTTGGCCGCCGCGCTCCAACCGAATCCGGGATCGAAGAAGCCAGCATAGTGCACCCGGAACTCGCCCGCGCGGGTGTCGTAGGGAAGCATTTCGGCCGCGTATTGCGGCGGAACCGCAATGGATTCCTTCGTCATGAGGATGTAGAACTCGTCAGGGACCAGCGTCAGCGAGTTCTCTTTGTGGAACCGCATGGGCTCCCAGAAGTCGAGCGGGTCGTAGTCGCGGCGGTCGAGGTCGATGCGTTTCGTGTTTCTTTTTGCGCGCCAGCCGATGAGGGTGTTGTCCGCTCCGGTGCCGCGCAGGTCCACCGTGAACGGAAGGACGCCAGGCGCCACGTTCGCGTGAAGCTCGTCGTTGGCCTCGCTGCCTACGATGAGGCCGTCTTCGAGCAATTGTTTCCAATCCGCGGCCGTGATGGGGCGGGGCGCGAGACCTCGCGTACGGCGGAACCTTAGCTGATTGAGTCGCGTGCCGGTTCGGGCGACGACGCTGAAACTGCGTGGGGCGATCTCGATATAGAGCTGGCCTTCGTAACCGGCTTCCACCTGATCGAAGTGGGTGGCGCCGTCCGCGATCAGTCGCGTGAGGACGTCGAGCCGGCCGGTGGAGCTTTTCGGGTTGGCGAACGCCGCCACATCGCTCTTCAGCTTGATCGATTCCAACAAGGGAACCACGTAGACGCGGCCTTTCTCGAGCACGGCACCCTGACGCAGGTCGATCCGAAACCGCTCGAAATCCGCGTCCAGCTGCTGCATCTTCTCCAGCACCTTGACGCTGCGTCCCGGGAGGAAGCTGGTGTCGACCGGGTAGGCGAACTGCCCCAGCCGCAGGTCGATGCTGGCGGGCTGCACCTGGTCCTGCTCGACGTTCTGCAGCACGGTGTTGATTTCGCCGTTGCGCACCATCTCCCAGATCGCCTGGTACGGCAGGATCCCGGTGTAGGCGGCCTGGCGAGTCGGCGTGTCAGCCGCGGGGGACGTTTCCATGGGTGTCTCGTTTGATGTCCAGCACCCGCATCGACCACTCGACGGCGTCTTTGCGCTTCTGCTCGACTTTGACGGGGATGTAGCCCAGTGAGGGCGCGCACCAGAAGCGGGTGACGCGCGGCGAGTTCTGCTTTTCGCTGCGGTAGACGGTGGTCTGGATCGTGCCCAATGGCGTTTCCAGCGTTTCCTCGCCCTCGCGGGAGTAGCGGTATTCGCGGACCGAGTTGCCGCTCAGCAGTGCGAACTTTTCCGGCGTATGGCCGCGGAGCAGCTCCACCATCAAGGCGATCTGCACCGACAAATCGTCCTGGATGCCCGGCGGGATGGGCATGTTGACCCGGGCATCTTCGTAGACACCGCTGATGCGGCCGTGCTCCCAGTCGAATTGCACGTTGGCGTCACGTTTCGTCGAGGAAGTGCCGTCGTCCGCCTTATAGCTCAGCGGACGGACTCCGGTGTCGGTCACTTCCAGCACGCTCTCCTGGACGGGTCGCTCGGAGAAAACGCGTCCAATGCCACGCGGCTCACTCCTGGAGCGGTAAATCCACTTGTCGCCCTGCTGCTCGAGCTGCAGGCTCGATTCGGCGACGGTCATGCCGTGCCAGATCCAATCGTACCTGGCCTGGAAAGGCTTCAGCTCGTCCGCGGACGCTGCGGCGCACGCGAAGAGCGCCGCGATCGCTACTGACGTCTCAATGAGTCGCCGGAGCACTGAAATTCTCCACTAGGGGCGCATCGAGGAGCTTCCCGTCGAGTCGAACCCGACCGTTGTCCCACGTCACGCGGCCGTCCGCCACCATCCCCACGACGCGTGGATAGATGACATGCTCAGTTGCCTGTACACGTGCGGACAGCTCGGCTTCCGTATCGCCGGGACGGACCGGAACCTTCGATTGCAGAATGATCGGGCCACCGTCCAATTCCGCCGTGACGAAATGTACGCTCGCACCGTGCTCCGTATCCATGGCCTCGAGGGCTCGTTGATGCGTGTGCAGGCCCGTGTATTTGGGCAGCAGGGAGGGGTGGATATTCAGCATCCGTCCAGCGTACTTCGACGCGAACTGCGGCGAGAGAATTCGCATGAAACCAGCCAGGACGACGAGGTCAGGCCGGTAGGCATCGATCGTCTCACCCATCGCGCGCTCAAATTCGTCGCGCTCGCCAGCGCCTCGCCACGGGACCGTCACGGCCGGAATGCCCAACTCTCGAGCCGTGGTGAGGCCCGCGACCCCGGGACGGTCGGAAATGACAACTCGGACTTGGGCGTTGAGCTGACCTGCGCGGCAGGCACGCGCAATGGCCGCCATGTTGGATCCGCGGCCGGAAATCAGGATGGCGAGTTGTAACGGAGCGCGGCTGCCGGCGCTCATTCGTTGATGACTGTGCCGTGTCCGCCCTTGCGGACTTCACCGATGATCTGTGCGGTTTCACCGCGCGCATTGAGGAGCGCCAAGGCAGCGTCCGCGTGCGCAGCGGGCACAATCGCGATCATGCCGATGCCGCAGTTGAAGGTGCGGTACATCTCAGACTGTTCCACGCGACCCGTGCGCTGCAGCCAATCGAACACGGGATCCCGACTCCAACTTCGGCGATTTAGCACGACTTCCAAGCCGTCCGGCAGGACGCGCGGAATGTTGTCGGTCAGGCCGCCGCCGGTGATGTGCGCAAGACCGTGTACCGGCACCGCGCGAATCAGCTCAAGCAGCGACTTCACGTAGATGCGAGTAGGCGCAAGCAGCCGGTCGAAGAGCGACCGGCCTTCAAGTTGGGTGCTGGCGTCCGCTTCTCCGAGCGCCACCAGCTTACGGATCAGGGAGTAGCCGTTCGAGTGCGGGCCCGACGAGGAAAGGCCGATGACCACGTCACCAACTTGCGTCCTGGTACCGTCGATAATCGCGTCTTTCTCGACTACACCCACGCAAAATCCGGCGAGATCGTAATCGTCGCCGTAGTAAATGCCGGGCATCTCCGCCGTTTCGCCGCCCACCAGCGCGGCGCCCGCCTGGGTGCAGCCCTCAGCGATGCCGCGGATGACCGATTCCGCCACATCGACGCGCAGCTTTCCCGTGGCGTAGTAGTCCAGGAAGAACAGAGGCTCGGCTCCCTGCACCACCACATCGTTGGCGCACATCGCGACCAGATCGATGCCGATCGACCCGTGGCGACCCGTGTCAATGGCCAGGCGGAGCTTTGTCCCCACGCCATCGGTCCCGGATACGAGGACGGGGCGCTTGTACCCCTGCGGCAGCTCGACGAGCGCGCCAAAGCCGCCGATCCCCGCAAGGACTTCCGGCCGTTGCGTGCGCTTTACGATCGGTTTGATGCGTTCGACGAGCTCGTCGCCTGCGTCGATGTCGACGCCAGCATCGCGGTAGGTGAGGCCGGAGCCTTCTTTCATGGCGTGTGGGCGGGTTGGCCGCCGTGTGGCATAGGTGCGTGTGGTATTGTACATACCGCTCAGCGCCGTTGCGCGCGCGATTCAAACAGCTTCCGATGCCGGCATCTGCGAACTACCGTGCGCACGGTTTCTTAGCCTCCTTAGCGCTGCTTTTATGCGGTTTGACCTCGTCCGCCTGGGCGGCGCGGGAAGTCCGGGTTTACGAGGTCGACGTCAGCGGTCAGTCCACGGCCGCCCTGCAGGAGGCCATGCGCCAGGCCCTCGTGCGCGCTACCGGGCGTCGAGAATCCGCCAATGACCCCGCGCTCGCCAGCCTCATAGAGGACGCTCCAAAGTATGTAAAGTCCTACACTCCGGGACCCCGCGGCGAGACGCAGGTGATTTTCGACCGGGTCGCGGTTGAGCGCTCGATTGTCGCTGCCGGACGCAGTGTGTGGGATCCCGCTCGGCCGTTCACGCTCGTCGTACTGTATCCAGCGCCGAATCGTGCTGATGGTGACGCCGCGCGCGTGGCGCTCGAGCAAGAGGCAGCCGCGCGAGGATTGCTCATCAGCGTCATTCCACTCTCTATCGTTGACCCCAATGGCACCGAGCTTGGTCGCGACGCCTTGCTCGCTACCGCACAGCGCTACGGCGGTGATGAGATGCTGGTCGGCCGTACCGATGTCGGTGCTCCCGCCGGCCAGTATCAGTGGACGCTGTACACGAACTTCTCGAGCCAGAGCTGGAGCGGCCCGTTGGCGGCCGGCATCGATGGTACGGTTGACCTGTTGGCTCCGGCGGAGGGCGCCTCTTTGGCACAGGCGGAGGCCAAGGTCCTCATAGAGATCGAAGGCGTTGCCAGCCTGGGCGACTACGCCAACGTCCAGCGGACGTTGGAGTCGATCCCTGGCGTGCGTGGAGCCAACATTGCGCGCGCCGATGGTAGCTCGGTGACGTTCGATGTGACGGCGCGGGGCGGCTCGGAGGCGATCGATCGGGCGTTGACGGGCTCGACCCGTCTCGTGCGCACCGGTACCGGCAATGGGCGCCTGCTCTACGAATATCATCCGTAATGGCTCGCCTCCGGCGGTGGTGACGAGCCGCGGCATCGGGCTTCGCCGTGCGCCATCTCCCTAATCTGATTTGTCTCGTACGCCTGGCCCTCATCTGGCCGGTCGCCGCCGCGCTGGCCGCGGGCAACAGCTTCCTGGCGTTCGGACTTTTTGTGATCGCTGCCATTTCCGATGGGCTCGACGGCTACCTCGCCAAGCGTTTCAACTGGACGTCGGAGCTGGGGAAGTTTCTCGACCCGCTGGCCGATAAGCTGTTGCTGGTGACCGTGTTCATAGAGGCCGCGTGGCTGAATCTCGTGCCGTGGTGGATCACGGCGGCCGCGGTGGCGCGGGATGTCATGATCGGGCTGGGCGCGCTGGTGTACCGGTTGTGGTTCGGGCCACTGCACGGCCGGCCCACCGTCATCAGCAAGATCAACACGCTGGCACAGCTCCTGTATCTGACGGGAGTGATGTTCAGCGCGGCGACGGGTTTCCCGCCACATGAGTTGCTCGACGCGTTGGCGTTGCTCACGCTGGTCACGATCGTGCTGTCGGGCTATCACTACGTTGCCACGTTCACGCGGCGTGTCTGGACGCCGCCTGCGCAGACATCTTGAAGATGCAACAGCTTCCGCTCGGTGTCCGGCTACCCGATCGCGCCGTGTTTGCCAGCTTTCTGACGGGGCGAAACACTCAGGCGCGCGCCTACGCGGGCCAGATTGCCGAAGGGTCCGTGTCGGGTACTACATGGCTGTGCGGGCCGCACGGCGCGGGTAAAACCCATCTGCTGCAGGCCATTTGCGCGCAGGCGGGCTCGTCCAGGGCGGTGGGATATGTGCCGCTGCGCGAGCTCGCGCGACTCGGTGTCGAGGTGCTCGATGGGCTGCGGCAGCTCGAGTGCCTGTGCCTGGACGATCTTGACGAAGTGGTCGGGCGACCCGACTGGGAGCGGGCGTTGTTCGGTGTCTTCCGGGAGATCGAGGAGAGCGGCAGCCGGTTGGTCGTTGCGGCGCAAGCGCCGCCGGCTTTGCTCGAGTGGGCGCTGCCCGATCTCGGCTCGCGGCTGTCGGCCTGCGCCGTGTTTCAACTTCGAGTGCTCGACGAGGCGGAGCAGCAGGCGGCGCTGCAGCTGCGCGCGCGCTTGCGGGGCTTCGAGCTCCCGGACGAGACGTCCCGGTGGCTGCAGCGCCGCTACTCGCGCGACATGCACAGGCTTTATGAGCTGCTCGACACCCTCGATGAAGCGGCCCTGGTGGCGCAACGGCGCCTGACGGTTCCGTTCATTCGGGAAGTGCTCGCCCGTAAGAGGCTGTGACAAAGGGCCCCTTTGTCACAGCCTCTTACGGGCTTTTAACTTTACTGTGTTAAAAATCAGAGTATTATACGCACGTCTTCACCTATGACATGAGGTGATGGATGAGTGCGCCTGTTGAAAGTCAGTTTGAGGATTATTGTGGTGCGCTGGTCGCCGTGCTGGGCCACGCGGACCGA
>DASZVD010000341.1:0-3780 GCA_035547375.1 Steroidobacteraceae bacterium | reverse complement strand
AGTGAGAAGCGGGCGCTGTGAGTAAAGAGGTCATCGCTCAGGATCCAGTGCGAATCGTAGATGTACATCCAGGCCAGCTGGCGGCGATAGCGATACTCGATGATGCTGCCGACCTGGACGTCGGGCAGGGTGAAGGTCTTTTCCATCCACTTGGAATCCTGCCCCGAGACGACCGGCCGGTCGTACACCGTGCCATCGAAGTTAGCGATGCTGCCGTCCGGCCGGATGGTGCGGGCCCGGATGCTGCGGATGCTGTCTCTCGCGGTACCGTAGGCAATGTGTACGTTGGCGCGCTCCCGGCCTTCTTCCGTGAGAATCTTGATCCGGGCGTAGAAATCCTCGCTGTCACCGGAGTCGTCGCGATTGACCTCGCGGTACAGATACACGGCGGGAGCGCCGGGAGCCTTCGGATCCTGGGTCATCGCCAGCTCCTCGCGCGTGACCGGCAGCCAATCCTCAGCCCACGCCTGCGGGAGTGCCCACAGCTGGAGTAAACCCATGAGCGCTACGCCTCGCAGCGCCGACAACCGCTGACTCATTCTGTCCCTGACCCCATCCCGGGTCGTTTCTTTTTGTAAGCGGCGCTCAGTATGAAGGATTAACTCTGCGGTTGCGAGGGTGTGACGGCTACGGCGGTCACGCTCCGGCGCCACAGGAGGAGTCCGATGGCATACGTCGTGTAGTAGCCGGCCAATGCTCCGAAGATGAGAAGGGTCATCGGCGAGGGTGGGGGCGGCGGGCCGTGGGCGGTCACCAAGCCACCCTGAAGGAAGCGATAGCCGATTCGGATCAGGAGAACGGCCGAGAGCGCAATGCCGAGGTGCGCGCTGGGCGTGTAGTAAAACCCCTCGGGCGTGGCTTCGAATCGAGTGAGCCGATTACCGTAGATTCCCAGGATGATTCCAACGGCGAGACCGCAGAGAAGTGCGTACAGCGCCAGGGGATCCGACCGCGGCGCCCGTGCAGCCGTGACGGCAAAGAGTGCTATCAGGAGTGGAAACACAACCACGGTGATCCAGGGTCGTACTTTAGAAAGGTGCTGTCGTCCTACCGAGCGGCGGAAGCGCCTGTAGAACCGCCAGGCGATCAGGGCGATGAGGGGAATGTAAATCCAGACGGAGGGGTGGGCTTGCATCCTGACGCTCCGAATCGATAGGAGTGCCAGCCTACTACGAAGTCATCCCGAGAGTCGTTTTCCCGAGGCAGCTGCCCAACCGGGCTGCGGATCACGTAACCTTCGTCCATGGCTCGAAGCCGCCGTCAAAGAGCTCGAATATTCGCCGAACGTTGCCGCGCGCAATTCGATGACCGCGAGGCAGCTGCGGCGATGACACGTCAGCTGATTTCGCGTCCCACATGAAGGCGGAGGTCGGACTGCTCACGCTCCAGCATCACGCGACGCGGCTGACTTTGAATCCGCGCCGGGGCGGATCGATTCACGAGCTGCGCTGGCAGGGCCGCGACCTGCTGCGACCCAGTCCCGCGGGTGTGGGAGACGATCCGATCGATACCGCCTGTTTTCCGATGGTCCCGTTTGCGAATCGCGTGGCGAACGGCCGCTTCAGCTACGGCAATGAGCGAGTGCAGCTGCCGAGGAACTGGAGTGGGGATCCGCACCCGCTGCACGGGCAAGGCTGGCGCCTGCCCTGGTCGGTTGCCGCGGCGGACGCCTCGCGTGCCATATTGCGCTTCGAGGGAGGAGGTGACGCGTGGCCTTGGGTGTACCGCTGCGAGCAGCGCTTCCTGGTGCTGCCGGATGGGGTACAGATCGAGCTGTCGATCGAGAATCTCAGTGCGACACCCATGCCGGCGATGTTGGGCCTGCACCCTTACTTCCCTGACTCGGGACACGCCACTGTGGAGGCCCGCTTGCCCCGGGTCTGGTTGACGGATAGTAGCTTGCTGCCGTTGAGCGAGGTGCCGACCCCGGATTCCTGGAGCTTCGCCCGGTCGCGACCGGTGGCGGGCCCGGCGCTCGATCACGGTTTTACCGGGTGGGACGGCCGCGCCACGCTGCGCTGGCCCGACAGGACGCTCACTCTCGATGCCCCGGATTGCCGAGTCCTGCACGTGTACGTGCCGAAGGGGAAGGACTTCTTCTGCATCGAGCCACAGACCGCAGCTCCCGGCGCTCTGTCACGCGGTGAGGCCGACGAGGTGTTGCCAGGCCAAAGAGTCGGTATTCGAGTCACGCTCCGGGCGGAAGCGGCCTGACCAGGGTGGCGTCGATACCCACTGCCGCATAATATATAAATATAATCAAATAGTTATAATAATAAATTAATGTAATATCGACTAGAAGGGGGACGTGCGATGGACTGCGGTAAGTCACTACTTGACCGCAGCCCTTGCCCACGCGCTACTCTGGCATATTGTCCTGAGCGCTGTTTGGAGCGAGCGATGTCGGAAGAGAACCTGGTCCCCCTGCGTGCCGCGAACTCGCCCAATGCGTTCGATCTGCGCCGCACGGGGTCGCATCCGGATCATTGGTATGCGCTCGCCTGGGTCGATGAGTTGCAGGCCGGCAAGACACTGGGCCGGCACTTCGCGGGCCAGCCGATCGTGCTTTACCGTGGCGCCAGCGGGCGGGTGTTTGCGCTCGAGGATCGGTGCGCGCACCGGCAGGTGCCCCTGCACCTGGGTGTGGTGAATGGCGATGAGTTGAAGTGTCACTATCACGGTTGGGCCTACGACTGCAGCGGTAAGTGTGTCGACGTGCCGTATCTCGGCAAGGAGCGGCTCCCGAATGGCGTGAAGAGCTATCCGGTGCGCGAGATCGATGGCCTGATCTTCGTCTTTCCCGGCGACCCGGCCCTGGCCGAGAGCCGCCTGCCGAAGACGCTCGGCTCCTCCCAACGCAAGGACTACAAGACCCGCCGGTTGAATCGCGAAGTGGCCTGCCACTACACCTTCATGCACGAGAACCTGTTCGACATGAACCACCAGTTCATGCACCGCAAGAACATGGGCTCCATCAAGGCGCAGTGCATCGGGCGCCAGCACGGGGACAACTGGGCCCAGGTCGAGTACAGCTTCAGCCGCACGGCCGGCAAGGCATCGATGGGCGAGAAGGTCATCGTCGACCTCGTGCGCCGCCGCGGCGAGGCGAAGAAGGATTTCTCGGACCATATGCGCATCCGCACCGACTACCCGACACAGAGCCTGAAGGTATGGGTGGGGCGTGACATCAAGGTGAGCGACGATCCGGTGCTGGACGTATGGCTCAACTACACGCCGCTGGATGCTCAGCAGCGCACGAATCGCACCTACGGCTACCTGTCTGTAAAAAAGCCACCCATCCCGGGCCTCATCCACGTCGTGTGGCCGTTCGTGACCTGGTTTACCGAGCGGATCTTCGCGGAGGACAAGGAGATCGTCGAGTACGAGCAGCAGGCCTACGACGCGCAGGGCACGGACTGGAACAACGAGGTGTTTCCGGCGATCCGCGACTTGCGCGCGGTGCTGGCCCGTTGCGGGCTGCCGCTCGAGAGCTGAAGCGCGAAAGCTGCGGGAAAGCTGGCGCGGCGTGCCGGCCGACTGGGGGCCGGCCCCTCCCTCTTAAGATTGCTTTGGCGAACCCCTGTCACACAGCTATCATGTGCGGATGACTGCACATGACATAGCTGGCGACGGCTGCGGGTACCGGACTACCGGCGGCGGCGCATTGCACGGTGCACTGCCGATGTGGAGCGGCCGGCGTGATGGATGAGTTGCACGGGAGTGCCAACGAGGCCGCGGCCGACTCCGAAGCGCTCATCCTGGTTGACGAAGCCGACCGCG
>DASZVD010000340.1:0-6681 GCA_035547375.1 Steroidobacteraceae bacterium | reverse complement strand
AGCCGTCTACGAAAACAATCTCGTTACGGCTACCGCAACACTTGCTGGATGCGATCAAAACGGCCGCCAACGCGCGCGACGTGCCGTATCAGTCGCTGATCAAGGTCTGGTTGCAGGAGAAGGTACAGCGAGGGTGAGTCTGCGAACGATGCACCCGCGCGCGTCATTCGCAATGTCAGTGCGCGCCGTTACCGAGGAGAGCCTCTACTCGATGAGTTCGATGACTGCTCGGTGGCCATGGGAGCGCGCGAGCTTTGCATCGCAGGTTATAAGCGGGGCATCCAGTGCCTCGGCAAGGGCCACGTAGGCCGCGTGCAGAGTTTCCTCCACTACCAGCGCCCGCGCTTCGACTCTCTTCCCTTTCGCCGTTCGAAGTACCAGCACAAGCATCCCTCGCACTCGGCAAGCCTATGTCCGGTCGAACCGTCGAGGCGTGCCGGTTGCTGGGCAAGCGGATCGACTCCGCCGCGGCCGTCAGCTCAACCTGGGCTCCCCATCCAGGATGATGGTCTTGGTCTCGAGGAAGGGATGAATGCCCTCGAGGCCGCCTTCGCGGCCGATGCCCGACTGCTTGAAGCCGCCGAAGGCGATCGAGAAGTCGGTGCGGAACCAATTGTGGCCGACGGTGCCGGACAGCAGGCGGCGGGCGACCTGGAATGCCCGGGTGGCATCGTTGGTGAACACCGAAGCGTTGAGCCCGAAGAGCGTGTCGTTGGCAATCGCGATCGCGTGCTCTTCGCTGTCGGCGGCAATGATGCTGACCACGGGCCCAAAGATCTCCTCGCGGGCGATGGTCATACTATTGTCGACATTGGCGAACACGGTCGGCTCGACGAAATAGCCGCGCTCGAGGTGCGCCGGGCGACCGCCGCCCTGCACGACCTTGGCACCTTCGCCACGCCCCTTGCTGATGTAACCTTCGACCCGCTCGCGCTGACGTTTCATCGCCAGCGGCCCCATGCCAATACTGGCATCGGACGGATCGCCGACCGTGATCCGCTTGAACGCAGCGCCCATCGCCTCGGCGAAGGCATCGTGACGATGACGGGAGATCACGAGCCGGGTGAGCGACGAACAGACCTGACCGGTGAGGAGTGGCGCGTAAGCGGCAATGTGCGCGGCGGCCTCCTCCACATCGTAGTCGTCCAGGATGACGGCGGCGGACTTGCCGCCCAGCTCCAAGGTGCAGCGGGCGATGCGCTCACCGCAGATGGAGGCGATCTTCTTGCCGGCCGCGCTCGATCCGGTAAAGGTGATCTTGTCGACGCCGGGGTGCCGCACGAGCAGCTCGGACACCTCTCGATCGGCCGTGACGACGTTCAGGACCCCGGGCGGCAGCCCCACGGCCTTGGCCACTTCAGCGAGCTGGAGCGGCCCACCGGGCGATTCCGGGGAGGCCTTCAGAACGATCGTGCAGCCAGCCAGCAGCGCCGGCGCGCATTTCCAGGCGGCCAGCATCAACGCACCGTTCCAGGGAATGATCGCGCCGACCACACCCACCGGCTCGCGCACCAGGAAGCCGGCGACGGCACCCGGCGACTGCTTGGGCTCATGACGCTCGATCCAGGGATAGGTTTCAGCGACGCCGGCATAGTACTCGAACGTGTCGGCAACACCCGGGACCATCGCTTCGGCGACTCCGCGGGCAACGCCAACCTCGGACGTCCAGACCTTGCCCATCGACCCCAGCCGCTTGCGGATTTCGGCGGCCATGGCGTGCAGGTACCTGGCTCGTTCCACATGCGTCATGCGGGGCCAGGGGCCCTTGTCGAAGGCCTCGCGAGCAGCGGTGACGGCGCGGTTGATATCCGCAGCCCGCGCCTCGGCAATTCGCACAAAGACAGCCTCGGTCGCCGGATTGATGACGTCGATGACGGCGTCGCTCGAAGGCGCCACCCAGTCACCACCGATGAAGAATTGGCCGGGCCGCTCGAGCAGGCTCGCACCTTGCATGTCGGACATATGTCTCTCCTGTCGTTGTTCGCGCACGACGTGTTGATGCTGGAGCGCCGCCGGCCGCTCCAAGAACCGCCGGGGGTGGAAATATAGCGCCTTTCCACGGGGCCCGGCCGGTCGCCGTCGGTCAGCGCCCCGTCCATCTGGGTTCACGCTTCTCCATGAACGCGGCCATTCCTTCCTGAAAATCCTCTGTCTGCATCAGCCTCTGCCTCAATGCGTCCGACAGCTCCTCCAGCTCCGACTGCGTCTTGTCGAACGCTGCTCGGGCGATCAACAGACTCTCGCGCACGGCGAATGGCGCATTGACTGCTATCCGCTGCGCAAGCGACAGTGCGGCATCCAGGACCGTCCGCTTGGAGACCACGCGATTGACCAAGCCGTGCGCCAGCGCACAAGCGGCTGTGATCGGTTCCCCCGTCGCGATGATCTCCAGCGCAAGCGCCCGTGGGAAGACCCGAGGCAGCAGATAAAGCCCACCGGCGAGGGCAGCCAAGCCACGTTTGACCTCGGGAAGACCAAACAATGCGTCCTCGGCCGCCACGATCATGTCGCAAGCCAGCGCAAGCTCCATCCCACCAGCCAAGGCAACTCCGTTGACCGCCGCGATCCAGGGTTTGCGACGCGTGGCTCTGACAAAGCCGCCGTAGCCGCCCTCCGCGGTCAGCAACGAACTGAAACCGCTCGCGGAGACTTCTTTCAGATCCGCGCCGGCACAGAAAGCTGCGTCCCCGGCGCCGGTCAGGATGACCACCCGTATTGCGGGATCAAGCTCTGTGAGAGCTACGGCAGCCGCGAGACCTTCCGCTACAGCTCCGTTCACGGCATTGCGTGCTTCCGGACGGTTGATTGTAACAACGGCGACGTTCTTCTCCGGACGTCCGGTAATAACGGCTTCACTCATTCTTGACCTCTCCCCGCCCCACGAGGGATACGAGGTTTCTCGATCCCGCAGCTGACATTGCGTGGAATTGCGCGTTCCGCGCGCGATCGCTGCTCACGCCCCAACCACACTAACCCGAGGTTGCCGCCATCAACCCAGCCGAAAGGTGGGCGTGCCCAATTCGTGCCCAGCGGCCCGACATCGGTGAGGTCGAGGGGTACCCCGTCGATCCAGCAACCGCCACGACCGGGCGGCTGCGGAGTCACGAAGCGTCAGCGACCCTCCTTTCGACGGGGGCTCAGGGTGATGGCATCATGCTCAGATACACACTTCCGAATCATGGACGCAAGCCCGACGACGCAGCAGGCTGAAGGTACTGTAGAGAGCACATGAACCTGACACCGGAGCACGAGGACCTTCGCCAGTCGATCACCCGGTTCATCGAAGCGGAGATCAACCCTCACGTGGAAGAGTGGGAGGACGCGGGAATCTTTCCGGCGCGGGAGCTGTTTTCCCGGATGGCGACGCTTGGGCTGCTGGGCATCACCAAGCCCGTGGCGTACGGCGGCCAGGGGCTGGACTATTCCTACGGCGCCATCCTGGACGAAACCACTGCCAGGATCCATTGTGGCGGTATTCCAATGGCGATCGGCGTTCAGACTTCCATGGCGACGCCGGCGCTGGCGCGATTCGGCTCCCCCGAGCTGTGCACCGAGTTCCTTGCGCCCTCCATAGCCGGCCAGAAAGTGGCCTGCATCGGCGTTTCCGAGCTCGGCGGCGGATCCGATGTCGCTGCACTGCGCACAACCGCCCGCTCCGACGGAGACGACTATGTCATCAATGGGCACAAGATGTGGGTGACCAACGGCACCCAGGCGGACTGGATGTGTCTCCTCGCCAACACATCGGACGGTGCCGCTCACCATAACAAGTCGCTGATGTGTGTCCCGCTCAAGAATGAGGACGGCACGCGGCCGAATGGCGTCGTCGTGGACAAGAAGCTGAAGAAGCTTGGCATGCGCTCGTCCGATACCGCCCTGTTGCGATTCGAGGATGTGCGCATTCCCAAGCGATTCCGGATCGGGGAAGAAGGCCGCGGCTTCAGCTATCAGATGCAGCAGTTCGAGGAGGAGCGCCTCCACATCGCCCTCAACGCCGCGCAGAGCTGCCGGCTGGCGATTGCGGAAACGCTGGAATACACCCGCGAGCGCAAGGTTTTCGGCCACCCGGTGCTGAACAACCAGGCTGTCCGGTTCCGCCTCGTGGAGTTGCAAACCGAGGTGGAAGCCCTCCACTGCCTCGCCTGGCGCGCGGTCGATCTTCATGTCAACGGCGGCGATGCGGCCATGCTGGCCATGATGGCCAAGCTGAAAGCCGGTCGGCTCGTGCGGGAGGTCAACGATACCTGCCTGCAGTACTTCGGCGGCACGGGCTTCATGGAGGAAACGCGAATCTCGCGTCGCTATCGCGACGGACGGCTGGTCTCGATCGGCGGTGGTGCGGACGAGGTGATGATGACGGCGATCGCGAAACTGCTGATCGGCAGGAGCACTCACAGCGACCGGTGATGCCCGATGCTTGTAATAGCGGTAGCCCGCAAGCTGACGGATTACCAGCCCAGACGCCGTGCAGCCAGCTCGCGCATGATCTCCTCCGCCCCTCCGCCGATTGCGTTCACGCGCACTTCCCGGTAGATGCGCTCCACCTTGGGTCCACGCAGGTAGCCCGCACCGCCGAATATCTGGACACCCTCGCGAGCGCAGAATTCCAGGGTTTGGCTCGCCTGATTCTTCAGAAGACAGATCTCGGCTACCACGTCCTGATGATCACGCGCTCGCCAGGCAAGCATTTCAAGCTGCGCCTGCGACGCGTTGATCCGCATGGCCATGTCCGCGAGCTTGTGCCGGATGACCTGGTGGTCGATCAGCCTGTGGCCGAAGGTTTGGCGCTCCCGAGCGTACTCCACGGCCTCCTCCAGACAAACGCGCGCGAAGGCGATTGCTGAAGCAGCGAGGGAAATTCTTTCGGTGTTGAAATTCTGCGCGAGCAGAGCAAAGCCCGCGCCCTCCGCACCGCACAGGTTCGCAGTGGGAACGCGGCAGTTCTCGAAGTACAAAGTGGCGGTATCGGAGCACCACCAGCCCATCTTCTTCAGGGGTGTGCGCTGCAGGCCGGGCGTGTCGCCATCGATGACCAGAACGGAAATGCCTTCACGTCCATCGCCGCCAGTGCGAACCGCAACGGTAAGTACGTCGGCACGGATGCCCGATGTTATGAACGTCTTCGTGCCATTGACGATGTAGTGATCCCTGTCACGACGCGCAGTCGTGCGGATCGCCGCCACGTCCGAGCCACATCCGGGTTCGGTAATGGCAAGCGCCGAGATCTTTCTTCCCGAGAGGACATCAGGCAGCACCCGGGCCTTGAGCGCCTCCGAGCCCCCGTTGACAACCGGAGGCAGTCCGATCGTGTGGCTCATCAGCCCGGAGACGACGCCTCCAGCACCGCAGCGCGCCAGTTCCTGGAAGGCCAGGATGTGGAAAAACAGATCGGCCTCGATGCCGCCGTGCTCGGCAGGGAAACCCAGTCCCAACAGACCCAGATCCGCCGCCTTCTCATACAAGTCGCGGGGAAACTGGCCCTGTTCCTCCCACGTCGCCACGTCAGGCTCTATTTCAAGCGTCACGAATCGCCGCACCGTCTCGCGAAAGGCCTCGTGCTCGGCAGTGTAGAAAGGATGCACGGCCGCCACCACTCAGGCGAGCACCAGGCCGCCATCGACGAGCAGGTCTGTTCCAGTCACGAAAGAGCCTTCCTCCGAAGCCAGAAACAGCGCCGCATTGGCAAGCTCGCGGGGCTGTGCGATTCGGCCAAGGAGCTGTGCCTCGGCCAACCCGCTCCAGAACGCGCGCGGATCGGCTTGTGTGCCGGCGAAACGGCGCAGCATGGGCGTGTCCACCAGGCCCGGGTTGAGCGAGTTGACACGGATTCCATGCGCGGCCAGCTCGACGGCCAGCGCCCGCGTGAAGGAGATGACCGCGCCTTTCGAAGCAATGTAGGCACCGAGCCCGGGCCAAGCCAGTCCTTCTCGTGCCGATGCGGCGCTCGTGTTGATGATCGATCCGCGCTTCGCCCCGATCATGTAGGGCGCGGCATATTTGCAGGACAGGAACACGCTTTTGACATTCGAGGCGAGAACTCTATCCAACTCTTCCTCGGTAGTGTCCACTACCGCTCGCCCCTGCCCTTCGGCAGCAGCGTTGTTGAACAGCACATCGAGCGCGCCATAGGCGGCGACGTGCCGGCCTATGGCGGATTCGATCTCCGCGGAGTTGATGACATCACCCCGGATGAAGGATGCCGTACCGCCAGCCTCAACTATGCGGGCGACGACATCGGCTCCTGCATCACTGCGCCCGACGATACTGACCTTCGCCCCTTCCGCGGCGAACACCTGGGCCGTGGCCGCTCCTATGCCGGAGGTTCCTCCGAAAATGAGCGCCGCCTTACCCTGCAACCTCATTATCGCTCCTCCCCCGCTGCCTCCCATTCGCGCAACCGCCGCTCCTCGGCAGAGAGTCGGTCGGCTTCCACTGAAACGTCACCCGCATAGAGAGCACCGGCGTCTCCATCCACGGTAATCCAATCACTCTCACGAATTTCGGTGCCCAGGTAGGCACGGCCGCTCTCGAGCCGTCCATCCACGCCCACGGTGCACGGAGTGCCGATCTCACGCGCGACGACCGCTGCATGGGATGTAACGCCACCGCGCAAAGTGACCAATGCCGCGCACCGTTTCATGATCGGAAGAAGCTTCGGAGTCGTTTCAACAGCGATCATGA
>DASZVD010000339.1:0-14009 GCA_035547375.1 Steroidobacteraceae bacterium | reverse complement strand
CGTATACGGGCTCAACTTCAACATCAACGACCCCACCTGGGAGCACACGACGTCGGGCTTCCTGCACGGCGTATATCACTTCACCGACAAGCTGAGTGCTGAAGTCGGCGCCCGCTACAGCACCGAGGAGAAGGAGCAAGGCTTCGATCACACGTACACGGTGACGGTACCGGACAACTTCCTCTTTCCGGTCGGTACTCCGGTCTACCCGGGGAACCCCCGTCAAACGACTTCGCTCAGCCGCACGGATCCCAAGCTCGCCCTGCAGTACCAGTGGACGCCGGACCTGATGACCTATGCGCAGTACTCGACCGGCTACAAGGCCGGCGGCATCAACCCGAAGCCGGTCCTCGAGTCGGACATCAAGCCCTTCCGTCCGGAGCATCTGACGGCGTACGAAGTCGGCGTCAAGAGCGAGTGGCTCAACCACCACCTCATGGTCAATGCCGATGCGTATCTGAGCAACTACAAGGACCTGCAGCTCAGCGAGTTTCTCCCGCCGCCCGTGGGTGACGGGGGCACGATCGTCATCAATACCGGACAGGCCCGCATCACGGGCTTCGAGATGGACCTGCAGGCTCGGCCGTTCCAGGGCTTCACCGTCGACAGCAGCCTGAGCTTCCTCAACTACAAGACGATCTCGCTGGGCGATGCGGCCGGCCAGGTCGGCGGCCCGACGCTGACCACTCGACCGCCCTACATCCCCCGCTGGAAGGGCTCGCTCGGCGCACAATACACGCACACCATCGGACCGGCCGGCTCGCTCACCGGCCGCGTCGACTGGTCTTACCAGTCATTGGTGTACTTCGATCTGGCCAACACGCCGGCGGGCGCGCAGTCGGGCTACGGCCTGGTGAACGCGCGGCTGCAGTGGGATGACCCGGACAGCAAGTGGTCCGTGGCGCTGGAAGTCAGGAACGCGACTGACAAGTTGTACTACTACTTCAAGGCGCCGGGGTTGAACGGCGACGGCTCGCTGTTCAACGTCGTGGGCACGCCCGCTCTCCCGCGGACGTGGTTCGGCACTGTGACGCGGAAGTTCTAGAGGGGGAACGCCGGCCGCCAAGGAAGGCAGCCGGCGTATCGACGGACGAGCCGGATCAAGGATTCCAGGCCGAGGCAGCCCGCAGGAAATCGAGCGTCTCGACGCTCGCCTCCATGTTGGCCGGCGGGAAGTAGCTCAGCTTCACGACGACCGTATCCGATGCCGGGTCCACGTAGATGTACTGCCCTTGCAAGCCCAGAGCGAGAAACGTATCCGTCCCCGGGAGCGTCCACCACTGATAGCGATAGCCCAGCGGAAATCCGGGCCCCACAGGCTGGGTCTCGCGCGGCGCGGTGGCTTCCTTCACCCAGGCGGCCGGGACGACCTGACGCGCTTGCGCCTTGCCTTCGTGGAGCATCATCAGGCCGAAACGGGCGTAGTCGCGCGCCACGGCATTGAAGCCCGCGCCGTTGAACTCGCGCCCCACTCCCGGGGAGCCGTCCAGGATCCAGAAGCCGTACGACTCCATGCCCGCCGGCTTCCAGAGCTTCTCGGCCATGTAGTCCGCGATGTGTTGTTTCGTCGCCCGCTCCAGCACCCAGCCCAGGACCGCTGTCTCGATCGTGGAGTAATTGAAGCGCGTGCCGGGCGGGTACCCTCGGGTCAGCACCTCCGCAAACGAGGCGAATCGTACGCGGTTGCGCACCAGCGACTCCTCGAAGGCCGCCGAAGCGAGCCCCGGGTGATCGAAATCGTAGCGCTCATCGTAATCGGCGCCGGAGCGCATCATCAGAGCCTCGCGGATCGTCACGCCGTCGTAGGCCGAGCCCTTCAGCTCCGGAACGTACTGCGTGAGGGGATCCTCGATCGAATGGATGTGCCCGTCCGCCACCGCCAGCCCGATCAGGGTCGAGGTAAACGACTTCGCCATCGAGAACGAGACGAAGTGCGTGCTCGCATTCGTCTTGTTGCGGTAGATCTCGGTAACGATCTTGCCGTGCTTGACGATGATCAGGGCGTTCGTGAACGTCCGCTCCAGGACATCCTGCGCCGGATGAGTCTGGCCCGAATGGACGTAGGTGAACGACATCTCGTGGGGACTGGAAGGCAGGCTCCAGAGCGGACCGGCGTTGTCCACCCGGCGGGTGTCGAAGATCTGGTCCATGTTGTGGAAAGTGAGCGCGTTGACGTCCGCGTCCAGCATGTGACGGCGGACGGACTGCAGCGCCGGAGGCACGCCGCCCCCGGATTCGTCGCCGCAGGCGACTGCGACGGCCAGCAGGCCGAGCGCGGCCCCCGCGAGGTATTTGAGCTTGAGCATGGTTTCCGATCCTTCCTGTTTTTCTGAGCGCGTCAAGATAGCCCCGGCCGCAGCGGCGCCTCATATCCCAAACGGGAGATGCCCGTCATGGTGAGTGACCTCCTGCTCGATGTCTATGCCTGTCCGACCGACCGGGGCCGCTGGTCCCGGGTGCTCGACACGCTGCGCGGCGAGCTGCGCGTCCGTTGCGCCGCCCTGCAGTGTTTCGAGCAGGATGGCAGCGCTTTCAAGGTGAAATGGCTGGCACGGGACTCGGCCGCGGAGGCCGACGAGGCGCATCATGATCCCTATGTGTCGGGAGACGACAATCCGCGCGTCCACAGTACGCTGCTGGATCCACGCATCCACGGCACGCTGCTGCCTTGCGGAATGTTCGTGCGGGACAGCGATCTGTTCGAGCCCGGCAATCCCGAGGCCTCGCGCCTGCACGAACGCCTCGGCGACATGGGTCTCGGGCTCTTCCTGAGCGCCTGGGCGAGCGTCGGGCCCGGATCGAGACTGGTACTTGCGTTACATCGCGACATCAACGACCCGCGGGACTTCGGCCGCGAGGAGGAAGCCTATCTCGCCGTGCTGATGCCACACCTGCAACAGGCCGTGCTGTTGGCTAACCGCCTCGACGCAGAGCGAGATATGCGCAGCGATCTACAGACGGCGGTGGATCATCTGCAGTGCGGGCTCCTGCTTTTCACACCGGACGCCCGCCCGGGCTGGATGAACGCAGCAGCACGGCGGATTCTTTCACGCCGCACCGCGCAGGACACCTCGGCCCTGCGTCGCATCATTGCCGCCGCCCGTCAACACCAGTGCCTCGTTCTCGGCGACCTGCAGATCCTGGTGGTCCCGCTGGCCGACAAGGTCCTGGTGATGTTGTCGGAGCGCGGAGCTTCACCGGCCCTGCCGCCCGAGCTCATCGCGCGACTGTTCACGCTCACTCCCACGGAATCCCGCTTGACGGCCGCGCTCTGTCAGGGTGCGACCGTGACCGACTACGCGCGCACTCACCAGGTCTCAGTGGGTACGGCGCGCTTTCAACTCAAACAGATCCTCGCCAAGACGCGAACGGCGCGGCAATCAGACCTGGTCCGCGAGGTCTGCACCTCGGTCGTGGCCCACGCGCTCAAGCCTCATACATCGTCGTGCCGCCCGTAACGGTACGAACGATCTTGACGTCCTTGATCTTGTCCGGTGCGACGGTGTGCGGATCGTCGGCGAGCACAATGTAATCTGCCAGCTTGCCGGCGGCTATGGAGCCCTTGATGTGCTCCTCGTGTGAGGCGTATGCACCGTTCCAGGTGTTGACCTTCAACGCCTCGGCCACCGTGATCCGCTGATTCGCGCCCCAGGTTTCGCCGTTCCAGCCGGTGCGGGTCACCATGCCCTGCATGCCCATGAGCGGGGCGAAGGGACCCGGGCTGAAATCCGAGCCCGCCGCGACAGGCACGCCCGCATCGAGGAAGGTGCGATACGCCATGCACCGCTTCATCAATTCCTCGCCGTAGAAGTGGAACTTGTCGGAATTGTAATAGGCATAAGTCGTGAACGGCGTGGGGACGACACCGAGCGCCTTGATCCGGCGGACGAGATCATCGTTGATCAAAGTACAGTGAGTGATCTTCGGCCGCGTATCCGCGATGGGATACAACCGCTGTGCCCGCTCCAATGCCTTCAGCACCGAGTCGATGGCCACGTCGCCATTCGCGTGGCAATTGACCTGAATTCCCGCGCGATGCACACGCTCAACCCACGCGTCGAGAACGTCCTGCGTCTCCGTAACATTACCCTTATAAGACGAGTTGCTGCCGGGATAAGGAACGCTGAGGGCCATCGTGCGCTCGGAGAACGAGCCGTCGACCGTGTGCTCCCAGGTCGCCCCCAGTCGCAACCACTCGTCACCAAAGCCGGTGTGGATGCCATTCGTGATCATGGCCTCCAGCAGCGGACCTTGCACCTCGTAGCTCACGCGGTGACGCAAATCGCCGCGCGCCCTGATGTCCTGCAGAGCAGCGAGATCGTCCTCGATGGCGTCCTGCTGCACGCTCGTGATGCCATACCGGACGAACTGCTTCGAGATATGGGCCATGCCGTCGCGTTCGCGCTGGCGCGTTTGCTCGACCGTGAACGTTTGCTGCTTACCGGCTTTTCTCATGATCTCGAGCGCGTTATCGCTCACCCGTCCGGTGAGCTCGCCGTTCGCATCACGATCGAAGGTGCCACCCGGAGGGTTGGGCGTGTTCTTCGTAACGCCGGCCAGCTGAAAGGCCTTGCTGTTGAAATACGCCGTATGTCCGCCGCGGTGGTGGACCGATACGGGGTGATCTTTGGAGACGCGGTCGAGATCGTGAATCGTGATCGGACGCTTGTCCTTCACCTTCGTGTCATCGTAGAAATAGCCATCGACCCAGTAGCCCGGCGGAGTCACCTTCGCACGCGCGCTGAGCTTGTCCACGATGCTGTCGATCGTCACGAACTCGACTTCGAACGGATTTCCAACCAATACATCATAGAGAAGCGTCTCGCCGTCCGCGTGGTTGTGGCAGTCGATGAAGCCCGGCACGATGGTCATCTGCCGGGCATCGAAAGTCTGCGTACCTTTCCCGATCAGCGCCTTGACCGCGTCGTTGGCGCCGACCGCAATGAAACGCCCGTTCCTGACAGCGAAGGCCTCGGCCTCGGGCTGGCTCGCCTCCACCGTATAGACCTTGGCGTTGAACACGACGAGATCCGCGTCGCGGGGACCCACAGCGGCTGCGACAGCCCGCGACCAGCCGCCGCCGGCGCAAGCCGCCGCTCCCACCCCCGCCAGGCTGCCTACGAAACGTCTACGGCTATAGATCTGCTTTCTCATGAGGAACACCTATTGATCGCTCTCCCGGCCGCGATTGGCCCGGAGGGTCGCGTCTGCGAGAATCGTCGCGCGCAGCGCCTCGAGACGCTCATTCTTGAAAGGATGGCGACGCAGGACGCTGACCTCCCGCGCCGTGTAGCCCTGGGCTCCCGGGGGCGCGCTGCCCTCCCCGAGCCGGAACACCACGAAGTTCAGCACATCCGCCAGGACTTCGTCGTTCATGTTGGCGAACGCCACATTGGGCAATCTCACCAGATACTCCCGGCCCGCGGACGTATAGAGAAACCGGCCCACGAGCCCCCGCAACTGCGGAATCTCGCGCTCGGCCGAAGCCCCCTGGATGCCGTGGCAGCCGCCGCAACCCTCCAGGTAGTGGGATTGTCCTGTGCTCATGCGTACGGGTGCCGCAACGGCGACGACTGTGCTCAACGCAGCGATGACGGCTATCGCTTGCACGACAATGTCAGTTGGCGAGCCCGACGAGAGCCGCGGTCGAGCAGTGGTAAGCCATCGAGCTCCCGCCAAAGCACCAGATGATGTCGTTGTCGCCCGACGGACGATAGATGGGCATCTCTCGATCCGTGGAATCGCACATGCAACTCTTGTCGGCCGTGCAGAGACTCTTGCCGCAGCAATCGCGGTAGGCAATGAGATAAGAGCGCCCGTCGTCCGGATTCAGGCACGTTCCGATCCACGACGTGGGAGACGGGTCCGCGCCAGGCGGACAGGTGTGGATTCCACCCCCGCAGCAGCCACAGATCACTCCATCGATGGCGCAATGACGCCAGTAATCGCAGCGGGCGGGGTCCTTCGTCTGGGCGTTGCGCTCGAAGTCGGTCATCGGTTTCGGCGATTTCGCCGGCGGCGCGGCCTGCGGCGCAGCGAACCCCCGCGATACGGGCAGCAGCGGAAACGCCGGGGCGGCGACCAACAGCACGCCGATCCGGGTCAACAGACTGCGTCGCGAAGTGCGGCGCGCCAGAGCGCGGAGCAGCCGCTCGGTGAGCCGATCACCGCTGGAGTCAGGCATGTTTCTCAACCTCCCGGCGGGCACTCCGGCGCGACTGTAAATACTCCTGCACGGAGTACAAGCCCGTTTCGTGAGCCACGGCGAATACCAACGCCAACAGAATGCGGACCGCCAGAGGAATGGAGGGATCGAGTGTCATCGTGAACCTCGGCACGTCGCCCATCAATCTCCCGGAACCCAGGCAAAGCCGCCGGGCAGCTTCCTCTTGCGGAGCTTTTCCCCCGTCGAGGCGTCGATGACCGCGAGCTCCCCCTCGCTCCCCTCATCGCTCATGGCGTAAAGCAGCGGGGACGCGTCCTGACTCACGGCAATGCCGCGCGCCGGGGCCTCCAGCCTGATGCGCCGGATCAGCGCCTGCCGGGTCGCATCCAACACCCAGACCTCCGTGCCGGCCACCTTGTGCGTCCAGTAATTTCCCGGGTGCATCAGGACGAAGAGGCGTTTGGTCGCCCGGTGCAGCGCCAGGACCCGCCCGCCGCCGCCCGGTCGCCAGGCCAGCTCCTGTACCCCGGTGCCGACCGGTGGTAACCCGGCTGCCTCGCTGACCGACCAGGGCTTGCCTATGACGGGGGCAGCCCCGGCCGCCAGGTGGGCCGGGAACACCTTGCCCGTGAACGTCATGAACCAGGCTTCACCGCTACTCTTGTCGATGACGCTGGATTCAAAGAGCGGATCGCTGTTGGCATCGAAAAAAGGCTTGCTGAAGACGGCTTTGGCCGTCGCGCCGCTCTCGGGCACCTGCACGGCGCCCACGGTGCCGTCGCCGCAAATCGTGCCGAATCCGCGCGGACCGTATGGAAAAGCCAGCGCACAGCCGGGCAAGTACACCGACGGCAGAACCTTCGCCTCCTGCAGATCGATCACGTGCACACTGGAGGTCGGAACCATGTCATAGACGTAGGCCAGGCGGCCGTCCTCGCTGACCTCGAAGACATGAGGTTTGGCCACGACCTGCAGCCGGCCCGGAATCGGGATTTCCTCGAGCAGCGCCAACGAGCGGCCGTCATAAATGGAAAGCACGTCCTCGCGTGTGCCGCGATTGCCGTGACTGTAGAACGTCTCCGCAACGAAGATCCGATCCGCGTCGTGTGACAGCGCGAGCAGCCCACCTTCGCTGATAGGCACGAGGCCCAGAACACTCAGGTCCTTGCTGTCTCCATCAACGACATTGGCGCCACCGGTGGTCCATCCCATGACGAACAGCCGATGCGGCCCTGCCGGAGGTAACACCGCGACGTCACTGGTTTCCGCCGGCAATACCGGGGGCGGCGGCTGCGTTTCTGCACGCGAGTCGGAATTCGCGGCAGCAGCCAGCAGCGCCAGCGTCCACAAGGTCGCCCGCATGCCCGGCAGCCGCCGCAGCGGCGTCGGACGGTGCCTTGCAGAAACCGGCCGGATCACCGTCGTCTGCATCATTCCTGCAACCCCCGGAGGGGCTCTTCTCATACCCTCCGCCTGAGCGTGAGCCTAGTCGTTCGCTGCCGCCCCACAACGATTTTGCAGTGAAACGGATCGGCAGGCCCGCCAAACGGACCCCGGAGCGCTGAGACGGCGCCTTGCGGAAACCGGCCGGTTCACCGCGGTGGTCCGGGTTGCCGGGCGCACTCTCGTGACGCATTCTTTGTACATGACTTCGCCCGCAGCCGCCACCGGACCGCGCCCGCCGCCGATCGAACGCGCCAAACTGCTCGTCGTCTGCAGCTTTCTGGCGGTGTTCACCGCTTTGGACACCGTGCACAACTATGTGGCCCATCAGGGCGAGGGCGCACCGATCAGCGTGCCGCTCGCGATCTGGTGGGGCCTGTTATTTTGGCTGCCCTACTTTCCCCTCGTGCCGGCGGCCGTCTATCTTGCCCAGCGCTACCCGCTGGATTTCGAGCGCGCCGGCTCCTTCGTGGTACACGGCGCGGCGGGCCTCGTATTCGCCTACCTGCACCTCCTCGCGATCGCCATCATGCCCCTGCCGGCGCGGCCGCAGCTCACCTATGGCGGACGATTCTTCATCCACCTGAGTTACGATTTCGCCCTGGACTACTCCGTATATTGCTGCGTCGTGGCCGCGACCTACCTGTTGCAACGCTATTCGGCCTCGAAGGAGCGCGAGGTGCAAGCCTCGCAGCTGGAAACCCGCCTGGCGCAGACGCATCTGCACGCCATCCAGGCGCAGCTCAGCCCGCATTTCTTCTTCAATACGCTCCAGGCCATCTCGGTATTGGCCCTGGCGGGCGAGCGCGACAGCGTCGTCGAGATGTTGAGCCGCCTGAGCGGCCTCATCCGGGTGTCCTTCGACGAGCGGCGCCCGCAACAGATTTCGCTGGCCGGCGAGATGGAGTTCCTCGAGAGCTATCTCTCCATCCACCAGCTGTCGTTCGGCCAGCGCCTCACCATTTGCTACGACGTGGCGCCGGATACGCTGGACGCAACCGTTCCCAACATGCTGCTGCAGCCCCTGGTGGAAAACGCAATCATGCACGGAGTCGCGGTGAAGCCCGGCGCCTGTACCTTACGCATCACGACCCGACGCCACGGCGCGACCCTCGTGCTGGAAGTTGCGGACAGCGGACCTGGCTTCCCCGCCAACGGACCGCAGCGCAAGGGAGTCGGCCTGGGGGCGACCGAGTCCCGTTTACAACTCCTCTACGAGGATTCTCACCGCATCGATTACGGCCGCTCCGCCGAAGGCGGCGGCAATGTGACCATCACTATTCCCTACCGCGTGACGCGCACTGACATTCCCTCCCGCCCGGGCTATAGGGCGTCAGCATGATTCGCAGCCTCATTGTCGAAGACGCGCCCATCGTACGCAAAGGTATCCGCCTGTTGCTGCAGGATGAGCCCGACATCGAGATCATCGGCGAGGCCGGCGATGGACCGGAGGCTGTAGAACAGATCACGACCCTGCAGCCCGACCTGGTGTTCCTGGACATCCAGATGCCCGGCTTCGACGGGTTCGAGGTCCTCGAGCGAACCAGCCGGCACCACTTGTGCGCGGTCGTCTTCATCACGGCGTACGCCGACTACGCCATGCGCGCCTTCGACGTCAACGCCCTGAGCTACCTGTTGAAGCCGATCAATCCCGCGCGCTTCAAGTCGGTATTGCAACGAGCCCGCACCCTGTTGAGCGATGGCAAGGAGCTGGAGTCGAGCCACCAACGGCTTGGGCAGATATTGCCGCGGCCGCAGGCCGCTGAAGCGGCGAGCGTGAGCCTCGAATCTCCCGCCGCGCGCCTGGTCGTCAAGGATGGTGACCGCTTCCTGCTGCTGAAGGTGGACGAGATCGATTGGATCACTTCGATCGGCGAATACGCCAATGTGCACGCCCGCAAGACGTCATATCTCATCCGCACGGCGCTCTCCGAGCTGGCGAGAAGACTCGACATCCGGCAATTCGTGCGTATCCACCGCTCCACCATCATCAACCTCGATCGCGTCAGCGAGATCCAACCCCGCTCGCATGGCGATTGCGATGTCGTCATGCACGACGGCACGGTGCTGCGGCTCAGCCGCAGTTACCGGGAGAATCTTCTGGCTCAGTGAGAGCCGGTCCTGAGTCAGGTACGGCCCTGCCCACCGTCCGCGAGCAAGGTCTGACCCGTCATGAAACCGGCGTCATCGGACGCCACGAAGGACACGACACCTGCCTGGTCTTCGGCGGTGCCGTTACGCGGAATCGCCTGCAGCGTCATCACATGCTGAAAGTAGGCGTCCGGCACGTCGGCGACCGCCTTTTTCGTGCGCGTCAACCCGGGAGCCACGGCGTTGATGGTGATGCCGAATTCCCCCACTTCTCCGGCGAGCCCGTGCACCAGACCGATCAGGGCTCCCTTGCTGGTGACGTAATGGCTCATCGCAGTCGTGTTGATGTAAAAGGTCGAGGACGCGATCACGATGATCCGCCCCCATCGGGCCGCCTTCATTCCCGGCAGCACGGCCTGCAGGAAATGGAACATGGCGTCCTGGTTGACCGCCTGCGTGTGGCGCCACTCCTCGAACGTGATATCGGCGAACGGCCGCGTGAACTGCACGGCCGCGCTGTGCACCAGGATCAGCGGACTCGCGAGCCGTTGACTCACTTCGCGCACGAAATCGGCGACCTGTGTGCCATCGCTGATGTCGCATCGGGCGCCGAACGCGGTACCACCTTCCCGTCGGACGAGGTCCATGGTCTCGCTCGCATCGGCGACATCCGCTATCGCAACCCGGGCCCCCTCACGCGCCAGCCGGCACGCAATGGCTTGACCAATGCCACCGCTGCCGCCCGTAACGACAGCGACTCTTCCCCCGTGCCGAGCGCTCATGACGCCTCCTCCGCAGATGCAGCTGAGAGCACGCATGCTACTGAGGGCTGCGGCCGGTGAAAAAGCGATTTTGGCTATTGCGCCCATCTGCGAACGCGATACCCGCGTCCTGTCCACCCCCTCGGCCGCCGTCACCAGCTGCACAGGCGCGCCTGCGGGTGATCGGCGGACCGCTTCGTGGGAAAATCGGCGGAAGTCGCACGGCACCCACCCGAACCGGCGCCCCGAGGACCGATATGCTCACCCTGGCCATCGAGAACCCCGACCAACCGCAGGTCCGCGCCCTGCTCGCCGCCAGCGACACCTACATGGCGGAGCTCTATCCGGCCGAGAGCAATCACTTGTTGGACATCACGGCCCTCCAACAGAGCAACGTGCAATTCGTGGTCGCCCGGCTGGACGGCCAGGCGGTCGGCTGCGGCGCGGTCGTGCGGTCCCCCGAGCACTGGTCGGAAATCAAGCGCATGTTCGTGTCCCCCGCGGCCCGCGGTCACAAGCTCGGACGGCGGCTGCTGCAGACGCTGGAAACGCTGGCGCTGGCAAGCGGCGCCAGCGCGTTGCGCCTGGAGACGGGCATCAAACAGCCCGAGGCCCTTGCCTTGTATCGCACCGCGGGCTTCGTCGAGATCGAGCCGTTCGGGGCGTACCTGCCCGATCCGCTCAGCCTCTTCATGGAGAAACAGTTGGGCCCGGCGCGATGAGCCGCGCCAGCGCGGCAATCACGACCCGATCGTGACGGTCGGACGGAGACGGCTTGACCTTGAAGCGGCTGCAAGGTTTTAACTAGCAGCCATGCGCGCCGACCACGATCACCCGGCCCATGATCACGACGATCATGATCACGACCACGCCCCGGGAGGCCATAGCCACGGCCACGGCGGCCATGGCCACCCTCACAGCCATGGAGAAGGCGCCAGCGAGCGGCGGCTGATCGCGGCCCTGGCGATCCTGGGCACCTTCACCCTCGTCGAAGCCATCGGCGGGTACCTCGCCAACTCCATCGCCCTGCTGGCGGAAGCCGCGCACATGCTGGCCGATTCGGCCTCGCTCGTTCTTGCGATCGTGGCCATCCGCGTCGGGCAGCGGCCGGCCAATGAATCGCGCACCTACGGCCACCGGCGCTACCAGCCGCTGGCCGCCTTCATCAACGGCCTGCTGCTCCTGCTCCTCACGGTCTGGGTGGTGTACGAGGCCGTCCTGCGCCTCGCCCATCTGCCACCGGTGAATGGCCGGCTCATGCTCGGTATCGCCATAGCGGGCGGCATCGCCAACCTCGCCGCATTCGTTACCCTGGCGGGCGCGAGCTCCCTGAACGAGCGCGGCGCCCGGGCTCACATCCTGAGCGATCTGCTGGGCTCGGCGGTGGCGAGCGTCGCCGCCATCTTGATCCTGACGAAGGGTTGGACGATCGCGGATCCCCTGCTCTCGATCCTCGTCTCGGTGCTGATTTTCCGCTCCGCCTGGGCTCTGACCCGCGAGTCGGCCGACGTACTCCTGGAAGCGGTGCCCGCCGGCTTCGACGTGTCGCAAGTTGAATCGACGCTGCTGGGGCACGTGCCGGGGCTGGTCGGCGTCCACCACGTCCACGTGTGGTCGATGACCGGCGAGCGACCGACCGTCACCCTGCACGCGAACCTTGCCCCCGGCACGCGGCATCCAGAGACCATACGCGCCATTCACGCCCGGCTGAGCGAAACGCTGAATGTCGAGCACACGACCGTGCAGATCGAAGAAGAAGGAGAATGCGCCACCCCGAACTGCGGTCCTCCCTGCTAGCTGACGACGACGCCCTGCTGGTTCAACGCCAGCTCCTTGCTAGCTCAAGGACGCTTCCTTACCCAGCTGCACCGGGTATGCCACGCACTCTAGGTATTTTCCGGCAACGGCTTCACGGCGATCAGCCGCAAGGAGATCAACAAGGCGGCCACGAGCAACAGGCCGATGAAGGCGGCGACCCCGACCCAGCCGGCGCGGCTCCAAGCGACGCCGCCGGTCGTTCCCAACACGCTCGAGCCGACATAAAGAAAGAATAGATAGAACGAGGCAGCCTGGGCGCGCGCCGCGCCCCCGCGGCGACTCACCCAACTCGATGCCACCGAGTGCGCGCCGAAGTAACCCGCCGTGGCGACCCCGATTCCCAGAACGAGGCAACTCAAGGGCGCCAGCGCGGTCAGGGCGACCCCCGCCAGCATCGTGAGAATGGGGATCCAGAACACCCGCCGCCGCCCCAGCCGGCCGGCCAGATGGCCGAACCAGGTCGAGCTGAACGAGCCGACGATATAGAAGAGGAAAACGAATCCCACCGTGGTCTGGCTCAATGAGTACGGCGGCGCGAGCAGGTGGAACGTCACGAAGTTGTAGAGCGTGACGAGGGCGCCCATCAGCAGGAAGGCCTCGCCGTAAAGCCAGGGCAGCGCGGCGTCATTCTTCAACATGCGCACGCTCGCCACGAAAGAGGCCCAGTCGTGCTTGCGAGGCACGAAGGCGCGCGACGGCGGCGCGGCGCGCCAGAAGACCACCGCACCCGCCAGACTGGATACACCGATCGAACCAAGCGCCACACGCCACCCGAACCGGTCCGCCAGTGCGCTCGCCACGATACGTCCGATCATCCCGCCGATCGCGGAGCCCGCGATGTACAGTCCCATGGCCCCGCCAATCGAGTCCGCGTGCACCTCCTCGGCCACGTAGGTCATGGCAATGGCCGGAATTCCCGCCATGGCAATGCCGGTGAGAAATCGCATGGCCAGAAGCGTGTGCCACCCCGGAAGCACGACCGAAACCAAAGTCAGCGCGGCGGCGAGGAACAGCGAGCCCGTCATCATCCGCTGCCGGCCGACCCGATCGGAGATCACACTGGCCATCAGCAAAGTGACGGCCATCGCCCCGGTCGCGAACGACACGACCAGGCTCGCCTCCGCCGCGCTGACGTGGAAGTCGCGCGTAAAAACGGGAAGCAGCGACTGCACGCTATAGAGCAACCCGAACGTGGCAAGGCCTGCGATGACCAGCGCCAGCGACAGGCGGCGATAAGCGGGGGTACCCGAGGAGATGGGGGCGGCGGCACCGGCCGAACACGTATTCATCGGGGATGAAATGTAAACGATCCGGGCCCTGCGCATGTTTCTTTCGCGCCCGCCGCCGTCGCGGGCTCGCGGCGCATAGTCAATGCGGCACAGCCCCCGAAAACCGCCGGAAACTGCGAGCCCCGGCCTTTAAAATCCCGCCACGCCCGAGGCCTTCTCTCGCTACGACCGAGGCCATCGGCGGGAGGAAAATGCGCGCATGATGAAAAAGTACGCCTGGCTTGCCTTCGGCATGGGGCTGTCGTTACTGACCAACGCAAACGCGATTGCAATCACCTCAGCCGCGGCGGGCCCCGCGACTCCGGTCATCACGCACCACACCGGCACGTTCAACGGAAAACGCATCGAGTACGACGCCATCGTCGAGCCTATCGTCGTCGCGAACGACGCCGGCAAGCCCGCCGCGCGAATCGTCGTCACCACCTATCTCGCCAACACAAA
>DASZVD010000338.1:0-2166 GCA_035547375.1 Steroidobacteraceae bacterium | reverse complement strand
CAGGGCCAGGTCTCCGGAACCGCCGTGGTCGCGGACGTAAAGGACCGTATCGTGCTGGTCATAGACGACCTGTGCGCGACCGGCAATACACTCATTCGCGCCGCGGCGGCCTGTAATCGCGCCGGAGCGCGGGCGACGCACGTGTTTTTTACGCACGCACCGCAACCCGAGGGCCTTGCTGCCGTGCTGGCAGACCCGAATATCAGCAGCGTATCGACGACGGACAGCGTCGGCCTGTCACTCAGCCCTCTGCCGCCGGAAAGCCTCGGGAAGTTGACGACGCTGTCGGTTGCGACCCTTTTCGGCTGCGCTGTGCAGCGGCTGTCGAGCGGCGCCCCGCTGGCCCCCTTGCTGAATGATTGGCCGCCGAGTCACGAGGCCTGATACGTCGCGACCACCGGGCAGCCCGCGAGGCGCACCGGATATAGTGCGCCGCGTCCGCCACATAACTCGCGGCGATCGCGCGCCAGACGGCAGCCTGCCGCGCAAACTGCGGATCATTCAGGTGCCATGCCGCCAGCTTGGCACGGGTCATCGCTCGCTGACTCATGTAGAAGTACAGGAGCGCGGGGTCCACCCGTATCGGACTGACCTGGCGAAAGCGTGCCAGCAGGATACGCCCTGCCTGCTTAGCGCCCAAGCGACGGCACTCGAGGATCAGGAAGGCGAGCTCCTCGGCGGGATCGAGCCGCCGCAGATCGCGGCTGAACTCGAGGCAATCGATGACACACGCCAGGCGCAGACCCGCCCCCAGGAACACGTGCTCCGGACGTAGATCACCGTGACCGTCGACCAACAGCGCGCCGCGGGACGACAGTTGCCGCGCATTTTCCTCTATGAAGGCCAGTTGCGCCCGGCTCACGGCCCGGGCCCTGAGTTTTTCCAGCCGCAACGACGCTGCGGACAACTCCGCGTCGTTGACTCGGACAGCGCGGCGCAGGCGCGCGAGATACCCGCGGGGTGTCAGGGGCCGGCGCCGCGCCGATTCGAAAAAACGACTCAACACCGCGGCGACGGCGGCAACATCCAGCACGGAGACCCGCTCCGCCAGCAGTGCCCGGTCCAGCATGCGCTCGGCCGGCAGCCGGCGCATTTTCACCAGCCAATCCACCACCGTGGCCCCTTGGGACCTGCCTATCCGGAGCGATCCGTCACGGGCGCGCACCACCGGGACCAACCCAAGGTAAACCGCTGGAGCCAGGCGCCTGTTGAGTCGCAACTCGTCGCCGCAGCCGCGTTTTCGGGCTGCCAGCGAGCGGTAATCCATGCAATCGTGACGCAAGGGCTTCTTCAGCTTGTAGGCGTAGGCGTCCGTGAGGAACACCCACGCGAAGTGCGTCTCGATGACCTCCACATTCCGGGTCGGCTCGGGATAGCTCGATGGCCGGCGCAGGAACTCGAGCAACGCGGCGCCGGCCGCTCTGCGGTGCAGTGAGTCGTTCATACGGCGCCAAGGCTATGCGGCCCCCGGAACCGTCTCAAGGTGACATCTACGTATGCCTATCCGTAACAGCCGGAGCGTGATAGCGCCTAATTGTTACAACTCCTTATGGTTCACACATGGATTGCGCACCATGATTTCCCCCAATCTCAACTCAGGGGGTGGCGCCGTCACCCGGGCGATCTCATGAAAGACAGACCCACCGAGCCGACTCCCTCCCGCTCAGAGGACGTCGATGCTCTGTTGCGACTGCAGGACCGGCTCCTGCACGTGTCCCGTCTCGCCACCGTGGGCGAAATGAGTACCGGCATTGCGCACGAGCTCAACCAGCCCCTGTGCGCCATAGCCAACTACGCGCAAGCGTGCGATCGCCTGTTGCAGCAGCCGGCCCCCGACATCACGGAGATCCACCAATCGCTGCGGGAAATCGTCGTGCAAGCCTTGCGCGCCGGCGAAGTCATCCGGCGATTGCGCAGCCTGGCCCGTCCCCAGCAGCCGTGCCGGGAGACCACGGACATCAATGTCCTGCTCGCCGAGCTGACCGACCTGATCCAATCCGATGCCAAGCATCACGAGGTCCGCTTTCGCCTCGAGCTGGGCACGGGTTTGGCGCGCGTGCAGGTCGACGGCGCCCAGATCCAGCAGCTCGTTCTCAATCTGGTACGCAATGCGATAGAGGCCCTGGCGGAGGTCCCGCCCTCTTTTCGGGAGGTCACTTTGCGGAC
>DASZVD010000337.1:0-9330 GCA_035547375.1 Steroidobacteraceae bacterium | reverse complement strand
GCAACCTGGCCATCGATGTTGTACAGGTCATTGGCGCGCACGTATTCGAAAGCGGCCCGGTTCAGGCGAGTCTCGTTGACGTGCGTCGCGGTCTCGATCGGGTCGAACGGAACCATCACGCCGGCCACGACATGCTTGGCGGGCACGGCGGCCGCAAACGACCCGGTATCGAAGCGGGCCGCCGCGTTGGTAGTCGAAAGCGCCGGCGCCCGAGCCAGCCACGGCCCCGGATCCTTGCCGCCCAACAGGAAGATGTCCTTTACGTTCTGCCACGTCTCCCACGTGGAGGGTGCATCGGCACCCAGGCTCGCCGCCCGGTCCGCACGCCGCTCACGTGCGTCGGCGGGCCAATTGACCGCGACGAACTCGCGCCAAGCGCGCCGATCGTCGGCATCCTCCACGTCCCGACCCATCGATTCCCTGCTTGCGGCCCGCCCCGCGTGAGCGAGCACACCCCCGATCAACACCAGCGCCAGGCAGCCCGCCACCCGATTCATCCGCCCCTCGCCGGTGCTCATTGCGCGGCACCGGCAGGCGCCTGCGGCGGACTGTACCCGTCCGTCAGTGTCAACAAGAACGCCTGCAGATCCTCGATCTCCGCATCCGTCAACGCCGGCTGGTCTCCCGGCTTGCGATTCAACGGCGGATCCTTGTCGATCGTGTTGGGACACTCCGGCGGCAGGTCATCGAACTTGTGCACGCTGCCGTCCTCGTTACGCGGATACCATTTCTCCGGGTGGATGTCCCGATCCACATAGAACTGCAGCACTTCGCGCAGGGAGTGGAACACTCCGTTGTGAAAGAAAGCATCGCGCAACGCGACGTTCCGCAGGGTCGGCGCGCGAAAGAATGCGCAATACTCCTTGTGCCCGGCCAGGTCGGCACGCGCGGGGCCATAGAGACCCAGGTCGAAATACCTCGGATCCGCGTTCGCCGCGATAGCGCGATTGCGCGGCACGCCCGCGTTCATAGAGTCGTAGTCGCTGAAGGTGGGGAAAACACCATTGCGGATGCTCGACACGTGACAGCTGGCGCAGTTGCCTTTCGCGGGGTCTTTGAAGAGCGCGGCGCCCCGCGCCTCCTGTTCCGTCAGGTCGACATCTCCGCGCAGGAAGGCGTCGTACTTGCTCGTGTAGGGAAAGAATTCCGCCGGCTCGTGCTGGAACGCCGCCAAAGCGGCCACCGCAGCGGCGAAGGCCACCTTCGGTTGACGGAAAACATCCGCACCGAAAGCATCCCGAAACTCGCGCGCATACTCAGTGTGGGCGAGGCGCTCGACCACCGTTTCGGGCGTTCCATTCGCCATTTCGTTGTCGGCCAGAAGAGGTAGCCGCGCCTGGTCCGCCAGCGTCGGCGCGCGGCCGTCCCAGGTGTAGCCGCCACCGGGGCCGATATCACCATCGACGAAGTGATACAGCTCGGCGAAGGGCGGCACGTTCTGCAGATAGCGCAGCGAGGGGACGGCCCGGGTTCCCGGCTGATCCAGGTGCGGTCCCCCCAGGGGAATGGCTCGTCCGGGCGGCGGCCCGTAAGCGTACTTCGGGTCGTGGCAACTCGCACAGGCCATCTTTCCCGAAGCCGAGAGTGCAGGATCGAAGAACATCTTGCGGCCAATGGCTGCAATCTGCGCCTGGGAAGGGGCCGGAGCCGCGCTCGGCGCCCCGGCACCCACAGTCCCCGCCGCCGTACGCGCATCAGCCCCAAACGCCAGCGCCCCGGTGCACAGCACCAGGGCGCATCCGACGGATCGCATCCACCGCAAAGATCGGCTCAACACCAACCTCCGCGTTCGGCCGTCAGCTCAGCAAACGTTCGCAACACGTCGCCGGGCAACGCCGCCGAGACCGAGCAGCCCGCTGCCGAACAGCAAAAGCGCACCCGGCAGCGGAACCGCCTGGACCTGCAGGCCGATCGGCAAGCTGTCGTCGACCGTGTAAGTCGTGCCACCGTCATTGCTGAACGCATAGTGAAGCGCCGCGGCACTGCCGCCGGTCGCGCCCGTAGGCAACGCCAACCCCAGCGCACTGTCGGAGCTGCCGTTCACCTCGAGCGCAACCCAATAATTGCCCGCCGTCAGGCCGGTGATGTCGAGGCCCGTCAAGCCGTTCCAACCATCGGCCGTATAGGTCGCCTGACCCGAATACACCGACGTAGGATTGCGGCCGCCGAGACTGCCATCCGAATACAGTGAGATGGTGAACGTGTCGCCGGAGGTATCGATGCCCGCGGTCACGTAGGCCTGGATCGACGTAATCGTCTGTCCCGCCGACAGCGAGAATTCGGCGGCGGCGTAGTCGTTACTGTCCAGGACCACCGGCAGGCCGGAGCCACTGGGAATACCCGTATCGAGCAGATAGGCCGCCTGCGCGCCCAGAGGCGCCAGAGACACGGCCGCCAGGCCACCCAACATCGTCATTTTGAAAGTGTTCATGTTGTTCTTCTCTCAAGTACTCATTCGAGCGAGGCGATCGTCGAGATCTGCTGTGTCGGACCGAAGGCGTCGTTGAACCCATAAGCGGTCAGCGTGACAGCGCCGCTCTGGTGAACCTGCACCAGCGCCCAGGCGTAATAGCGATCCGTCGGCGCGGTGAGCAGCGGCTCGGTGCAAGCGGGGCAGGCGCCAACCAGCTTGTCGTCGAACGGCGAGCCGCCGGAGCCGACGATGACCTGATACGGAGTGGCCTGAGAAACGCCCGTGGGGTCCGCGTACTGCGCAATGTTGACCGTGTGCTCGTGGCCACAGAAGTATGTAGCACCGTACTGTGCGATCACGGACCAGAAAGCATTACGCAGGCTGATCGGCGACGTCGCATCGAGGCCGCCGGCCGCCACCGTGCCCCCGCTCGCCGCCGCATAGTTGTAAGTGAACGCGGGCTTGTGGCCGAACACGAAGAACTTCACCGCGCCTTTCGACCTGGCGGCCGCGAAATCCTGCGCGAGCCAATCGGCGGGAGCCGTGCCATCCGCACCGGACGGGTCGGTGTTCACGACCGCGAAGTGCAGGTTGCCCAGGCTCGTTGCAATATCGAACGAGTAGGTCAGCTCCGCCTGGTTGGTGGTGATGGCGCCATTGTTGGTGCTCTGCTGCGGCGCCGTGGCCTGCGTCAGGCCCGTCACGTTCGACGCGGTGACGCCGCTCACCGTCGTGAAGCGCTGGTTGGCTGCCAGATCGGTGATCAGGTCACCCATGTTCGCAACGAAAGCCTGCTCGTTCTCGACGTAGGCGTGCTTGCCGCTCGCGCAGCCGTTGGGGTTGGAGCTCGACAGAAGACCGTTGCCCGCGACCGACTCGCTGCACTGGGTCTCGTGATTGCCGGGAACCGGAACGACGTACGTGCCCATCTCGAAGAGATTGGCGATCATGCCGCGCCAGTAGGCGTACTGCGTGTAGTGCTGCACGAGGTCGGAGCCGGTCACCGCGGCGATCGTGGCCGGCGGCGTCGTGGACCAGGAGCTCGGGATCGCGGCGCGGCCGTAACCGTAGATCATGTCGCCGTTGAAAAACAGCAGGTTCGGCTTTTCCGACTGGATCGTGCGCAGGATGCGCGTCGCCGCCTTGGAGTTCTGCAGCCACAGGGCGTCCTGCGGCAGCAGCGTGCCCGTGTTGTTCGGCAGCAGGGTGGTCGGATCCGGCGCCGCCGGGTCCTGGCGGCTGTCGCCGACCGTCGCAAAGCTGAAAATGACCGGATCGGCGGCGCTGGCCGCGCGGCTCAGCCCCATGGACAGTACGGCCAAAGAAACGGCGGCCGTGGCGGCCATTCCGCGGACATGAGCGCGGGTATTCGCAGACGTTCTCATAGGGCTCCCAGGCTGTTTGGAGTTCTAACAGGCCCGGGGAAAGCTAATCAGGCGATGTGACGCTCAGAAGTCAGAATTGTTGCACTGACGCAGTCCACCCGCCGAATCAGCTCGCCCACAGCAGGACGGCCGCCGCCACCGGTATCCAGCCCCACACATACGCAATGACACCCCAGCGCCGATCGGCCGACGTCACCCAGGACTCCGCGAACTGGCGCGCGATCGCACGCGCCGTCGATTGCCGCAGCGGGGCGCGCCATGACCTGTATCGAGGCGCAGCCATTGCACCGAGCGCCGCGCGCATCACGGCTCGGGAGTCCGCTCGATCTCGGACCGCGGCCGCCACCGAGCAGCGCAAGCGATGACCCAGCGCGTGCCTCGGCAGCAGAGCGGCCCAAAACGCCGCCAGACCCCAGATCACCGGATCGTGCGTCGCGATGGCCAGTCCAATCAGCCCGATGACGCTGGCCGCGTGGATCAGGAGCCGCCAGAGACTCTCGGGACGGCTCAAGGCCTCCAGCACACGGCCACCGTCCAGCGGTGTGAAGGGCAGCAGGTTCATTCCATTCAGGATGAGTAACGCCAACGCGGACGTTCGCAGCGGCATGGAAGGGCCGTAGACACTATCGACGGCCAACAACACGACCGCCAGCCACAACCCGGGCACCGGACCGGCGAGCAGAACCGCCAATCGATCACGTACCGCTGTCGCCACAGGACGCCCGACGGTCACCGCCCCGAGCAACGGCACGAAGAACACGTGGACGTCGCGATATCCGAACGCCCTCATGGCGATCGCATGACCGGCCTCGTGGAAGGCCACGACGGCAAGAATCAACGCCGCCACGTATGCATTCCACAGTGCGGCCATCGCAACGAAGGACAGAAGCGCCGTCGCCGCGATGACGGTAATGAGCGGCCAGGGTGTTCCAGGAGGCGGCTCGGGATGCTCCGCGATCTGCAGCACGGCGCAAAGATCCGCTTCGACCCGCAGCGCCTGCTCTGTCGCATCGGGTTGCGCGGGCGCGGTAACCCACCCTCGTCCCAATACCCGCCGGGAGAAGTGAGTCAGTGAGATGGCGCCGCGTAAGGTGAAGCGATCGAGCGCGGGGTTGCCGGTCGGCACGACAAAGCCGCGCTGCCGGAACAGGGCACGGACATCGGCCTGATGGTCGGCCAGCTTGCGCGTCGCGCTCGCCAAGCTCAGACGCCCGCGCAGCGGCTGCGCGCCGCCGGTCCCACCGTCGGCCGGCGCCCCGGCGCTCGCCCCGCTACTGGCGATCCGCCCGCTGTGCAACACGACCAATTCCGCCACCGACAGCCCCGCCCTCCCATCGATCCGCATGCGCGGCGGCAGGAAGCTCGTGGCAAACGGCACATTGACCGTGTCGATCTCGTATCCGTCGGACAGCTCTGTCGCGATGGACAGCTCCGCCAGGCACCCGAGCTCCGGCGCCCTGGAACGCCGCACCATCGCATAGGCGGGAATGCGCTCGTTGGCAAAAACGCTGTTGACCAACGGCCCCGAGTAGTGAGTCAGAAGCGGAGTGACTTCCGCGAATCCGAGATGCGTGAAGCCTGCCGCGGCGAGCTCAGCGTCGAACACCGAAAGGACACGCAACTCGCCGGGGTCGAGCTGCTGCCGGCCCACCTGGCGGGATTTCACTTCCTGCAAAGCGCAGGTGAGATAGAGGCGGGCGCCCAGGACATAACGTGTGAGCTGCACGAGCACATACGCAAACGCCACGTACAGGAGAGCCTTCACCTGCGTCCCCTGCGAGTCCCGAATGAGGCCATGCTCTCGAAAACTCCATCACGACGACGCGCCGGCTGAAGGTCACTCAGGCCAGGTGCAACCCCCATACCAGGCTGTTGATGAGCGCGCCGCCGCCGACCAGCCAGACGAACAACAGCGCACCCAGCAGCAAGGGCTTCACCCCCGCGCGGCGGATCGCGGCCAGATGAGTCGTCAGACCCAGCGCGCCCATCGCCATGGCCAGCAGGAACGTATCCACGTCAATCGCGGCTCCGACTACGGCGTGGGGCAGCAGCGCCAGCGAATTGAACATCACCATGCCAATAAAAGCGAATGCAAACCAGGGAATGGTCACCTTGCCGCCCGGGCGGCCGACACCGGCCGGCCGCTGCAGCTTGCGGCGCGCCATCCAGCCCGACAGGGCAATCAGGAACGGCGCCAACATCATCACCCGCACCATCTTCGTGATCACGGCCGTATTGGCCGTATCCGCGCTGATCGAGCGGCCAGCGGCAAAGACCTGGGCCACTTCGTGAATGGTCGAGCCGGCATAGATCCCGAAGCCCTGGGTGCCTGCCGGCACCAGCTGCCAGTGCAGGTTCAGGGCATACAGCGCGGGATACACGAAAATCGCCACCGTCCCGAAGACCACGACCGTCGAGATCGCGACGGTCACCTGCTCCGACTTGGCCTTCAACAAGGGCTCCGTGGCCATCACCGCGGCGGCTCCGCAGATCGCATTGCCCGCGCCGATCAGGGTGGCGGTCGCGCGATCCATCCCGAACACACGTGTGCCGAGCAGGTGAGCGAGGGCGAAAGTGGATGTGAGCAGCAGCGCGTCGATGAGCACGCCCGTGAAGCCGACCTGGCCGATGTCGTGCAGTGTGAGGCGCAGCCCGTAGAGGATCACGCCGGCGCGCAGCAAGGTCTGCTTGGAGAACGCGACGCCGGCGCCGCTTTCCGCGGCAATCCGGGGATAGAGCGTATTGCCCAGGATGATCCCCAGGACGATGGCCGCCGTGAGCGCGCTCATGCCGTGCGCCTGCAGCCATCCCAGTGTGCCAAGCTGGATCGCCGCAACGGCCACGGCCGCGCTCAGGGCCAATCCGGGTAGCAACCGCTTCAAGATGCTCATTCCTGTCTCGAATATCCTCATGACATTCTAGGAATAAGCGATCAAGCAATCCAACTGATAATTAGTGTATCATCAACCTACTTAATTGCTTGATTGGGAGCGAACTCTGAGCACGCCACGTCTCACCCTGCGCCAGCTACAGATCTTCCGGGTGGTGGCGGAAACCGGCAGCACCGCGGCGGCGGCGGCATCCATCGCCCTATCCCAGTCCGCCACGAGCGCCGCGATCAATGAGCTCGAGCGTGTGCTGGAGCTGCAACTGTTCGACCGCATCGGCAAGCGGCTGCAGCTGAACGACAACGGCCGTGCGCTCTTGCCACAGGCGCTGGACCTGCTCGACGGCGCCGGCTGGATCGAGCGCTGGGCCCTCGACCGCGAGGCCCACATCGGCAGGCTGCGCATCGGCGCCAGCACCACGGTCGGCAACTACCTGTTACCGGGGGTTCTCGCGGGCTTCCGCGCGAGTCTTCCGGCAGCCGCGCAACAACGATGGCAGGTCCAGGTCGCCATCGCGAACACGGCGGAGATTGCCGCCCGGGTGGCGGCTTTCGAGCTGGATCTCGGCCTGATCGAAGGTCCGTGTCACGAGCCGGACCTGACCGTACAACAGTGGCTGGAGGACGAGTTGGTCGTCGTAGCGGCGGCGAATGACCCGATCGTGCCGCGCGGCGGGCCGCCCATCCCGCTGGCCGCGCTGAGCGAGGCGACGTGGCTGTTACGCGAAGAAGGCTCGGGTACGCGGGAGATCATCAACCAGCTGCTGATACCTCATTTGCACCACCTGCGTCCCGGCATCGAGTTCGGCAATCCGGAAGCCATCAAGCGCGCCGCGGCCGCCGGACTCGGCATCAGCTGCCTGTCGCGTTTTGTCGTCGTCGATCTTCTCGAGACGGGCGTCCTCGTCACGCCCCCCACCGAGCTCCCCCCGCTCACGCGACACTTCTACTACGTCATGCACCGGCAAAAGCGGCGTACTCGCGGCCTCGACCTGCTGATCGGTCACCTGGAGGCCGTCCGGGCGCAACCGGACGGTCTCCGCGGCCTTGCCTGACCCTGTTTGCTCGCCGACATCCGGTGGGCTGAGCCGCCGGCACCCGGGCCCCGTCAGCGCGAGCGCGGTATGAATTCTTCCAACACGGCCTTGCGCAACAGGTCGGGCGGCAACAGTCCTTGCGCCAGGATGAAGTCATGATATTTCTGCTGATCGAATCTGGCGCCTAACGCCGCTTCCGTCTCCTTGCGCAGCGACAGCAGGCGCGTATAGCCGTAGAAGTAACTGTTGGCCTGTCCGGGCATGCGGTAAGTAAACCGCTCGACCTCCTCCTTGGCGAAGGCGTGACTGAGCATCACGTCCTTCTCCAACACCTGATAGGCCTGCTCCGGGGTCACCACACCACTCTGCAGCTCGGGATCGAGGAAGGCGCGCGCCGCGCGCAGCAGCCGGAGTTGCAAGGTCACGAGCTGGCCTTCGAGCGGCTCGTACGGCTGCATGATGTATTCGGAGTACAAGCCCCAACCTTCCGCGTTCGTGGAATTGAAGGCGTAGAGCGCGCGGGCGAGACTGACACCCTGCTCCACCATGGAGTCGAACTGCAGCTCGTGTCCGGGCCGGGCCTCGTGCGCGGTCAGCGTCCAGGAGACGGCATCGAAGGTGAAGTCATCATACTTGTCGCCCTCGCCTCCGCTGCTCGAGGGGATGTTGAGCGGCAACACGAACTCCCCTCGCTGCCCGGTATTGTGCAGGAAAGGCGGCGGGTTCATGTGCGGAGCCGGCTGCTGCGCCGTCTCGGCCGCGGTGGCGAGCCGGATGATGGCCGGCCGCGATGGCAGGGTCACGAGCTTGTGCTCGGCGATGATCTTCTCGATCTCGCGCAAGCGGCTCTCATAGAACGGGAGGATGGCCTCGCCGGTGATCTGCTTCTTCTTCAGCTCCGCGATCACCGAGCGATAGTCGCTGGAGGCGTAGCCGTTCTGCTTGGCGATGCGCGCCGCGAGCACCGCCATCTCGCCCTGGTACTCCTTGAAGGCGGCGTGAGCGCGGGCCGCGATCTTCGCCGGCGGCAGGTCGATGCCGAACTCCTCGAAGGCCAGCGCATACTTCTGCGGCGGCAGCCGGAAATCGCTGCGGGCCTTGGGCAGGAGAGTCTGGCGAACCCAGGCATCGTAGTCGCTCAACTGCGCCTTGAGTTTCGTGTAGGCCGGCTCCCAACCGGTCAGCGAATACTTGCGCAACAGATCGGCCATCCCGTCGAGGTAGCTCGAGTTGCGCCCGAGCTCCGTCTCGATCTCGAGCTTCGCCGGATAGATCACCTTGGGCTTTGCGATCTGCTCCAGCACGCGCTGCCGCAACACTTCGGTGAACGGCGCGTAGCCCGGCTCCATGCCAGCGTATTCGCGCAGCCGCACGAGGGCCGCGGGCCGGCGCTCGGCCGCCACCTGATCATCCAACAACCCGCGCAGCCCCGCGAAGACCTCCTCGCTGGCGTTGACGAACGGGACCTCGCGCGCGAGCCTGAAGTCCTGCTCGCGGAACTTCAGGTCGAAGGCCTTGTGCAGAATGTCCAAATCCTGCGCGACCTTCTTGTCCTGCTCCTGCCGGCGCGCGGCATCCAGCTCCTTCAGCACCTTCTCGAGCTCGTGA
>DASZVD010000336.1:0-29598 GCA_035547375.1 Steroidobacteraceae bacterium | reverse complement strand
TGCTGGCTGGCAACCTCGCCACTGTGCTCGAAGCCACCGCGAAAAAAACCGCTGAGCGGCGTCGGGTCCTCGAGATTGAATTCTTTCATGATGTATTCCTCGCACCGGTCGGCAGCGAAACTACCTGAGGATGGGGCCATTGATCCAGATATCCGAGCCGAAGAAATGTCTTTTCGGCAGGGTTCGCGGTCCGATCGCGAAAAAGTCCCGGGGTTGGCGCGACCCTCTCGGGCGAAAATCGACAGCCAAGCGGCGGTTCTTGCCGACGCGAGCCCGCCCAGCCTGGAAATCCTCCTACTTTGCCTCGGCAGCCTAGGAAGGCTCGAGTGCTGCTGTGTTATTTCTGTCAGCAGGCTTCGGGGGAAATTCATGCACATCAGCCACAGAGCGATGCGGAAGATCATGGTGACAGCCTGCGCCTGCGGTACCGCCGCAGCTGCCTCGGCTCAGAGTGCGACGAGCGCAGATGTCCTGCAAGAGGTGACGGTGACGGCCACGAAGACCGGTAACGTCTCGGCCCAGTCCGCCCCTTTCACCATCCAGGCGATCGGGGAGGATGCCCTGACCCAGGGACAGATGCAGGGCTTTGACGACTACGCGAAGCTGGTGCCCGGCATGGCCTCTCTCAACAAGGGACCTGATCAAACACAGATCATCATCCGCGGCATCACGGCGGGACGTGTGTCCCACGCCGAACCCCAGAATCAATCCACCAGTGGCCTGTACATCGATGAGATGCCGGTAGCGGACAACGCTTTCAATCCCGATCTGGACCTCTTCGACGTCAATCGCATCGAAGTGCTGAAAGGCCCGCAGGGAACGTTGTACGGCGCCGGCGCAATGTCGGGCGCGATCCGCGTGATCACCAATGAGGTCGACCTGACTCGCTTCAGTGGCGCCTCGAGCTTGAGCGGTGCGGCGGTCGATCATGGCGACCCGGATTACGCCGCGCACACGATGGCCAACGTTCCGCTCGTGGAGGGCCAGCTCGGCCTCAGGGCCAGCGCCTATTACGACCACGAAGGCGGCTATATCAACAACGTCTACAACGGCCAAACAAACTATAATGACTACTCGACCAGCGGCGGACGCCTGAAGGGGCTATGGAAGCCCGACGACCTCACCAACGTGCACCTCAGCGTGCTCTATCAGAAACTCGTGGCGGAAGGCCGCCCCCAAATGTTCATGCCGGGGGATCCGGCGGTCACCGCCGTGCAAGGACCCACGGAGTCCTTCAGTGTCGCGCGCGACTACGAAACGGTGAAATTTGTCCCCGACCCGTTCGATGACAAATTTCTTCTGACCAACCTCCTGGTCGACCATGACTTCGGCTCGGTCAAGCTGGTCTCCTCGACTTCGTATCTGAACCGCATCTTCGACAATCAGCTCGACGACACCTACCGCACGCGTATCCATTTTGGTCCGGTGCAGGCAGACGGTGTCACTCCGCTCGCTACGCCCATGGTCAATGACAGCAATGTCAACGATATCGCGCAGGAGCTGCGCCTGACGCAGAAGCTCGATAGTGGCTTGTCCTGGGTGGGTGGGCTGTACTACGAGCGTCATGACATCCATTTCGTCCAAAGCGGAATCACGCCAGGACTGGATGCGCTCACGATCAGTTATGGGCTGCCACCGGCCGCGGGGTTCGGGGCGCAGCCGAATTCGGAATTTGACGGTAATGAGAACGACCGGCAGCAACAGTATGCCGCCTTTGGCGAGCTCACCATTCCCCTGGCGGCCCGCTGGGACTTCATTGCCGGCTTGCGCTGGTTTCACTACAAGCAGGATTCCACGCTGCGCTATGCCGGAATCGCCAACGACGGGGTCACGAGCAAAGACTCGACGACCGGCCAGAACGGCAACACTCCCAAGGCACAGATCACTTATCGGCCCAGCCAGGACGCCACGATCTATCTGCAGGCGGCCAAGGGCTTTCGCCTGGGAGGCATCACTGAGCCGGTTCCCATGGCGGGCGTCTTTGGGACGGATTGCGGTAAGGACCTGGCGGCGGTCGGGCTCACCTCCATTCCCAACTCGTTCCAGTCGGATCATCTTTGGAGCTTCGAGCTGGGCGGCAAGACGAGCTGGCTCGACCACCGACTCACGATCAACGCTTCGGTGTTCGACATCGAATGGAGCAACATTCAGACCAACGTCTTTCTGCCGTGCAGCTTCATCGTCGTGGTGAATGCGGGCAAGGTTCGCAGCCGCGGCGCCGAGGCCGAAGTCTCCTGGGCGGTTGGCGGTGGTTTCACACTGTCGGCCTCCGCGGCCTACACTGACGCGACTCTCGTAGACAAGACCCTGCAGTTCACTGCGCAACTTGGCGACCGGGTGCCGAACGTGCCGAAATTGAACGGGGATGCCGTTGCGGAATACCGGCGACCGTTTGGGATCCAGGGCCGCAGCATGTTTGTTCGAACGAGTGTCTCGTACGTGGGAGACTCCTACACCGAGTTCCAAAGTTTAGGCAACGCGAAACTCGTGCCGGCCAGCGCCAGCGTGGATGGCTCACTCGGAGTGGATGTGAACGATTGGGAAGTCACGGTGTTCGGCAAGAATCTGGCGAATCGCCTCATTGTGACCGGCGTTGATACCGATCGTCTCGTCCCGACGACCTACAGTGTGGCGCCCCCACGCACCGTGGGGCTGGAAGTGCGCTACAGATACTGAGTGTGGATGAGCTTGCGGCATCGGATCTGTTGAGGAGAGTGAGAGTCTGCGCTCGCAGACGGAGTAAGAGACGATGATGGTGGATGGTGAACTGACAATCACACGGATGGACTTGCAAAGCGCGTCCTTGCTGCAGATCAGTCCGGAGGATCACTCGGATGTGGCGCGACTGGCCGCGAGAGCGTTTGGGAACCACCCCGCCGGACACAGTGCGGCGCACGGCCCTCGCGCGTACTCGATTGGTCCGACGGAGTGGCTTCTGATCAATTATTCGGTTGACCATCTGCGGCGCCAGCTGAGGACGGGGCTGGGGCGGGCACATGTGCGCTTGACGGATGTTTCAGCAGCCTTTACCTCATTCAAGGTGGAAGGGTCCGCGGCGCGGACCGTGCTGGCGAATGACATCAGCTCCTCCTGGGTCGCGCACGGCTCACAACCAGGCCAGTACGTCCGCACACAATTGGGTCAGGTCGAGGTCCTGCTGCACTGCGTCGGCCCCGATGCGTTTGAGCTGCATGTCGATCGCGGGGCCGCCGAGTACCTCAAAGGCTGGCTCGACGCCCGGCGCGCCGAATGGTTTCTGTCCGGGGCGAGCGACGGGGATCCGCGCCACTGAGGATTCAGACGGATTGCCTACGCTCTTGACGGGATTGCCTCTGTCTCGACCGCGACACCTGCGTTACGATCGGGCCCGTACTGGGGGTTTTCTGAACGATGCGCGATGTGGCTGATCCATTGAGCCGCGGCGGCACGACCACGGCCGCGGAAGCCCCTTTCGGGCTCTTTCGACGCGAAGCGCTCGCCACGGGACCGGCGGGAACCGTGAGCAACCTGTTCGCCGACCTGCGATCGGTGCGTCGCGGGCAGCTCATTGCCGAGAACCGGGAGCGTAACCTTCAAGGGACGCGCCTTCTGGTCGACCGCTCTCAGGGGCACGGCACCTGGGAGCTCTATCGGCTCGATGCTGACTTCTACATGGTGGCGGGCGACGGCCTGTACGACGCTCCACGGGTCGAGACCGTGCCCGGAGAGGGATTCATTGAATTCCACTTGCGCCTCGCTGGCGTTCTGGAGATGGCGCTTCCAGGCGTGCAGGGATCCCTGACGATCAGCGGGCCCCGGCTGCTGACCCTGTACCAGGCACCCGGCACGAATGTGGTGGAGCGAGTTGTCCCGGGTCGTCGGGACAGCGGAGTCTCGCTCTATTGTCGTCCCCGGTTCCTGGCTGACCTTGCCCGAGCCAACGGACTGGAGCGCTGGGGACTGCTGGAGGAGATTGAGTCGCATCCGCAGACAGCGGTTTGGCACCGGCAGGCCGAGCTGAGCCCGACCCTGACCTACGTCGGCAAGTCGTTGCTCGATAGCCCTTACCACGACGGCATCCGCTTGTTGCACGCCGAAGCAAAAGCACTCGAGGTGTTGTGCGAGGTTCTGGCGAACGCCAAGGAGGCCGAGGGAGCTGCGCGTGAGTTGTCGTCTGAGAGTGAGTCGCGTCAACTCGACCTGGCGCGACGCAAGCTGGCATCTGATCTCGGTGCGCCCACCCGCCTCAGCGATATTGCGCGCGCGGTCGGCATGAGCGAGTCGAAGCTGACCAGGGTCTTCAAGGAGCGCTTCGGCGTCACGCTGTTCGACTACCGTCTGGAGTGCAGGATGCGCCGTGCGCTGGAGTTGTTACGGTGCAAGCGTATGCCGGTGACGCAGGTCTCATTCGCTGTGGGCTATCGCCATCCCACGAGCTTCGCCGCCGCCTTCCAGGACTTCTTCGGATTCCCGCCGAGCAAAGCTCGCACCGAGATGGCCTGAAGTGCCGGACGCTTGGTCCGGCCCGCAGGTGACTCGTGCTGAAGTAGGGCGGCAAGGCGTTCCGAGCCGGCTTTGGCCCGTCTTGGCCGTCTGCATGGGTTGCGGCCTGGCGCACGTCGGCACCAGCACCATGCCTTTTCAGGTGGGGGCTCTCGTCGAAGGCGGTCACCGCCGTGCCGGCGAAGCCGGGCTGTTCGGGCTCTTCCAGGTGGGCGCGCTCGCGTTGAGCATGATCTTCATCTCCCGCTGGGTCGACCGACTGCCACCCCGCACTGTCGCCTTGAGCGGGTGCTCACTGGTGGTGCTGGCTAACGTCGGTTTGTTTGTGGCCCACGCTTTCCCCCTGCAGATGCTCTTTGCCATTGCTGCGGGCCTGGGTTATGGATTTGTGTTTGCAGCCACAGTGGCCAGCGCGGCTGCTCGTGCCGAGCCCGATCGGATCTATGCCATCGCCAATGGTGGCGCGTTGCTCATTGTCGTGGGAGTGATGACCACTCTACCCAGCGCACAGGCGCGGTTTGGCACACTGGGCGTCTTTGTGGCTTTGGCCGCTCTTCCCGTGGTGTGCGCTCCCTTTATGCTCGGCTTTGACGCGGGCTGTCGACCTCAGAACATTCATTTGACGGCTTGGCGCATTCCGGGGGCTGCCGGGTTGCTGTTCGCCTGGGCGGCATTTTCGGCCGGAACGGGCGCCCTGTACGCTTTTTCGGAGCGCATCGGCAGCAGCATTCATTTGCGGCCGACGCAGATTGCGGTGGTTCTGTCGAGCGGCGTGTTCGTAGGCGTTATCGGCACAGGACTGGCCGCGCTAATGGGAAGCAAAGTGAACCGGCCGCGGGCGCTGGTGCTCGGACTACTCGGTAGCGGGCTTGCTTGCCTGTTGCTGGGCTTTGCAACCAGTCTGACGCTATTTGCCGCAGGCGTCTGCGTCTACTGGGTGTTCTATATGTTTCTCTACTCGTACCTCCTGGGGACCGCCGCCGTTCTCGATCCCACCGGACGCGTGGGCACGCTTGGGGGAGGGCTCGAGCGCCTGGGGTATGCGTGCGGGGCTGGCGCGGGCGGCTTTCTGTCCGAGCACGCCAGTTACTCCTCCACAGGCCTTTTGGGGTTCGGCGGCTGCGTGCTGGGCTTGGTCGTGGGGTTGCCCACCCTCTTGCGCGCCTTGCAGGCTAAGCGGAATCACTTTTCAGCAGCGCGGAAATCCTAAGCGCACGCTTCGTGCCGGCGCCACACTGAAGCCAAGATTCCGGGGAAAGGTGTGGCATGAAGTCTCACGCACGAGTGGTCGTGATCGGCGGTGGTGTCGTTGGGTGCAGCGTTCTTTATCACCTTGCCCGGGCGGGATGGCGCGATGTCGTTCTGTTGGAACGCTCCGAGCTGACTGCGGGCTCCACCTGGCACGCGGCAGGTGGCATGCACACCCTCAATGGCGACCCTAACGTCGCGGCGCTCCAGGACTACACCATCAAGTTGTACCGCGAGATCGAGAGCGAGTCCGGCGTCTCATGCGGGATTCATCAGCCCGGGTGCCTCTATCTGGCAGTCACCGAGCACGAGCTGGAATTCTTCCGGGCGGAACACACCAAGGCCCGCCATCTTGGCATGGCGCTGGATTTCATCACTCTGGATGAGGCTCGCCGCCTGAACCCGCTGATCGAGACATCCGACTACCGTGCGGCCATGTTCGATCCCAACGATGGCTATGTGGATCCGAGTGGAGTCACCAATGCCTATGCCCAGGCCGCCCGCAACCGCGGGGCCGAAATCTACAAGCACACTCCAGTAACACAGGTCACGCGCTCACCTGAGGGCGACTGGGTAGTTCAAACACCCAAAGGCACGCTGAGGTGCGAATACATCGTCAACGCCGCGGGCCTATGGGCCCGCGAGGTGGGACGGCTTATCGGTGGCGAGTTGCCGATTCTCCCGATGGAGCACCAGTACATCATCACGAATGACGTACCGGAACTGGCGACACTGGGAGCCGAGATTCCCGCGGCAGTCGACTTCGACGGAGCGGCTTATTTGCGCCAGGAGCGCCAGGGGCTGCTGCTGGGCACTTATGAGCAGAACTGCCGGCACTGGGCGTTGAACGGGACCCCACAGGACTTCGGCGTCGAGCTGCTCCCGTCGGACCTGGAGCGGATTGCCGAGCCCCTGAGCGTGGTGATGGATCGCATGCCTGCTCTCGGCCGCGCGGGTATCAAGCGCATTGTCAACGGCGCAATGGTGTTCACCCCCGATGGGAATCCCATTATCGGCCCTTTACCTGGTGCGCCGACTGCTTTCGTGGCGGCAGGCGTTATGGCCGGGTTCTCGCAGGGCGGCGGCGTTGGACTTGCCGTCGCGCGTTGGATTACCGAAGGCGAGCCCGGTATGGACGTGTTTGCAATGGATGTCGCTCGCTTTGGTGATTATGCCAATCGGGCGTACGTTCTCGAGAAGACGCGCGAGAACTATCAGCGGCGCTTCATCTTGTCGTGTCCGAACGAAGAGCTCCCAGCGGCGCGACCGATGCGTACAACGCCGCTATACGACCGTTTGGTTGCCCGAGGGGCCGTATTCGGCACTGCAGCTGGCTGGGAGGTTCCACTATGGTTTGCGGATGATCCCGCCAGCGCGCACGAGGTACCTTCGTTCCGACGCTCGAATGCCTTTGGCTCGATCCAGGCCGAGTGCCGGGCGGTGCGTGAGTCGGCGGGACTGTGGGAAACGTCCGTTTACTGCAAGATCGAGGTCAGCGGCCCGGATGCCACACCATGGCTTGATGGTATTGTAGCCAACCGGCTACCCGCGGTCGGACGCGTCTCATTAGGCCCACTGTTGACGCCGCGGGGCCGTATTCTGGGCGATGTGACCGTGGCTCATCTCGTGGAGAATCGTTTTCTATTGATCGGCTCACCGGTTGCGGAGAGCTTGTACTTGCGGTGGTTGACGAGCCGCGTGGGTTCCAGCCGAGTATCGGTTTCCTCCAGGACCCATTCTTTGAGTGGATTGTCTCTGACCGGTCCCAGTGCCCGTGAGGTGCTCGCACGTGTCTGTGATATCGACGTATCCAACGATCAGTTTCCTTTTCTGAACATCCGCCAGTTGATCGTCGGACTCGCCCCCGTCACGGCCATGCGTGTTTCTTTTACCGGTGAGCTGGGCTACGAGTTGTACATGTCTCCGGAATACCAGCGGCAGGTCCACGATGTGCTCTGGAGCGCGGGCGCCTCGGTCGGGCTGCGGCATTTCGGAGTCCGGGCACTGAATAGCCTGCGTATCGAAAAAGGATACGGTAGCTGGGGGCGCGAATACACTCAGGACTTTACTCCGGCAGAAGCGGGCCTGCGGCGGCTCATTTGCACGGACAAAGGCGATTTTGTTGGCCGCGACGCAATAGCAGCGCACTCTACGCCCGAGCCCCGAAAACAGCTGCGCCTGCTCGCAATCGGCTCAGAGGATCCTGATCCTGCCGGCGGTGAGCCTGTTCTACGTAAAGGAGCTCCAGTGGCCCGACTGACGTCGGCCGGCTTTGGATTCACGGTAGGCCATTCCTTGGGGCTCGCTTACCTGCCGACCGACGTCGGTGTCGACACCGCGGGTCTTGAAGTTGAGGTGCTGGGACGCCGTTTGCCCGCACGGGTGCTCGAGAAGCCGCCCTATGACCCGACTGGCGCGCGCCTGCGCAGTTGAGTAGCACTGAAGCGCGAGGCGCGTCGAGTACCTCCCTGGTAAGATCCCAGCCTCCTGCGGACGCTTGCCGGTTGTAAGAAATCATTTCGCTATGGAAGAAGAAGAGCCAGCCGAGGCTCAGCCCGATTCACGTCGGGGCGCCCTCATTGGCCTGGGCGTGGTGCTGGCGTTGATCATCGTGGGGCTGCTGCTCGCGCGCGAGCTTCGCAGTACCGCACGGCTGCAGGATTGCGTCATGTCGGGCCGGACGAACTGCGCCCCTATCGGTGCCGGGAGCCCGGATGGCCATGGGAATTAGAATCCTGCCCGCCGCGCTCGTCGTGCTGTCCGCTGCGACGTTGCTCGCGGGTTGCCAGGAGCCGTCCCGGCCAGGGGAGGTGCACGGTCGCTACGTGCAACCGGCGGCCACGGAAGGGCCGTATTGCGAGCATCACCCGTACGGCGAGGTGAAGAGCGGCGATATCCAAAGATCGGTGGTGGCGGTCGCCTCGGAACCCGTGGCGATCGCATCGGACGATCACCCGGCCGATGCGGGTAAGCTTCTGATACTGGATCATCCCCTGGAGTCTCTTCCGCCGGAGATCGCCCGCATTCGCCGGGGCGTGGTGAAACGGTTCACTGGAAAGTTCGTCAAGGATGGAGTGATGACGTGGTCGGGTCTCGACTTGGAGCGCCTGGTCGCCGTCTCGGTCGAGCGGCGTGTCTTCGACTTCCGGGAGCATTATTCCCGGCCGGTGCCCGATCCGAGGTTCACCACGGTCGAGCAACTGAGTTTCGCGCGTAAATGGACCAATGGGCAGCGGACCGAGGTGGAAGTCGTCGCCGTTTTCCCCGTGACCCTGGTCGAGGCGCAGCTCTTCGTCTGCGCCGCGAATCCCGCCTGGGCCAGCAAGGAGCCGCTCGGTGGCGACGATACGGACGAGATGTCGGCCGGCGTGACCGATGTGTTCCTGCTCGACCGGCGGCAGGCGTCGGGGCTCGTCTACAGCTTCAACAAGCCCGTCGACATGACGGAAGGGTTGTCGGCCGTTCTCGGCAGCATCTGGCAACATGCGCCGCGAGGGCCGGCCTGGTGAGCTCCAGCGAAAAAGGCTCGGGGTCGCGCATCCCGTGACGCACGCGCGCGTGAGCTCCGTCGCGAGCACCTGGCCCCTGCTTCTCGGAATGGGTGTATTGATGTTGGGCGCCGGCCTGCAGGGCACGCTGCTCGGCTTGCGCGCGACGCTCGAAGGATTCCCGCCGCCGGTGACCGGCATCATCATGTCGTGTTACTACGTGGGTTATCTCCTCGGCACATCCGCCGCCCCGCGCATGTTGCGGCAGATCGGCCACATCCGCGTGTTCGCCGCGCTGGCCGCCGTCGCTTCCGCGGCCATTCTCGTGCAGGCCGCGTTCGTGCAGCCCTTCATCTGGGCGGTGATGCGCCTGTTGTCGGGCCTTTGCTTCGCCGGCATCTACGTGGTCGCCGAGAGCTGGCTCAACGACCGGGCGAGTAAAACCAACCGCGGCCGGCTGCTCGCGATCTACATGCTGGTGTTGTACATCGGCCTGGGCTCGGCGCAGTTCCTCCTGGTGCTGGCGAATCCCGATACATCGACTCCGTTCATGCTGGTGTCGGTGTTGATCTCCATGTCCATGGTGCCGATCGTGATCTCGGCGCAGCACGCACCGGAGCTGGGCGCCGTGCCGCGCAAGGTCCGCTATCGCGAGCTGTACCGGAATTCGCCCCTGGGCGTGGTGGCTGTGTCGGTGTCCGGCATGATTTCCTCCATCGTATTTGCGATGGGTCCGGTTTATGCGCGCCTGAGTGGGCTGGATAACGCCGGTATCGCCACGTTCATGGCCATCAGCATCCTTGCGGCGGTCGTGACGCAATATCCGGTCGGCCGGCTCTCCGACCGTACCGACCGCCGTACGGTGATTGCGGCGGTTTGCGCGCTCGCCACCATCGTCGCCAGTTGCATAGCTGCGTTCCGTGACATGCCGCATCCCGTGTTCCTCTTGCTCACGGGGCTTTTCAGCGGCTTCGCCCTGACGCTCTATTCGCTCGCCGTATCCCATGTGAACGACAAAATCGAGCCGGCTCAGATGGTGGCGGCGAGCAGCGCGTTGCTGCGGCTGAACGGCGCTGCGGCGTCCGTGGGGCCGGTGTTGGCGGGCAGCCTGATCGCCGGGTTCGGCCCGGTGGCTTATTTCGCCGCCCTCGCGACTTTGACGGGCGCGCTCACCATCTATGACCTGTGGCGCAAGAGCCGCCGCGAACCGGTTCCGGCTGCGCAGAAAGGCCCGTTCATCAACACTCAACCGCAGGGAATGGCCGGCCAGCTGGTGCCCGGCGCGAGTCTCGAGGCCAAGGCCCCCGAATAGTCCGTGGGACTTGCCGCCATCTCCTGAAGCTTGCACCAGGCATCGAAGACCGCGTCCACCGAGATCTGATCCACGCGGACCGAGTGCGGCGGGCCGCCGACGCCGATGACGGGCGAGCCGGTGGGGCTGCGCGGCAGCCAACAGCGTTGCTCCTCCGCGCCGTACATCACGACCAACGGCAGACCCAGCGCGGCGGCGGCGTGCGCCGGGCCGGTGTCCACGGAAATCATGCTGTGCGAAGCCTCGCACAGCGCGAAGAGCCGGCGCAGGCCCACACCGGCCACGACGACCGAATCCATCCCGGCCGCCGCGCGAATGCGCTCGAGCATCGCGGTTTCCTCGTGAGAGCCGCGCAGCACGATGAGCGCCTCCGGCAGCCGCCTGTGCACTTTCTCGAACAGCTCGACCCACTTTTGCAGGGGCCAGGCCTTGTCGTCGGTGTTGAGCCGCTCCCAGCGGCCGCGCTTGCGGCTCATGCTCCTGTGGTTGCCCGGCTGCACGATGACGAGTGGCTTGCCCGCCCAGCCTTTGGCGGCCAGCCACTCCTGCAGGTCCGCGCGGTCGGAGTTGAGTACCCGCAGCCGCGGCGCCCACGGGGACGGCGTGTCCGGCGGCGGGTAGTCGACAGCACGCAGCGCCGGCGGCGTTTCCTTGGCGAAGTGAATAAGGCGGTCGACCGAGTGATGGACCGTACCCGGCTGCTCCGCGATGAACACGCACCGCCTCGGGTCCACGCCGCTGAAGGCCAGCATGCGCCGGATGCGCGGCAGCTGGCGGTAGTGATGCTCGCAGACGTAAATCGGTCCCGGGTGGCTGTCACGCAGCGCGCGCGCCACGCGCGGCCATTCGAAGGTGAGCGGGAATGGGTAGTGGCGGCCGAACGACCAGAATCGCGATACGTCCGGATTTCCCGCGAAAATGTCGGCGTTCCAGGTCCCCGCGCCGATGAACTGGCACGGCCGGTGGTAGCGGCGGTGGAGGAAGCTCAACATGGCGGTGAGCATGACCATGTCCCCGACCCGGGCGAAATACAGCACGGTGGGTTGCAAGGGGGCAGGCGTGGGGGACGTGGAGATACGGCTATCCAAGAACCTGAGCCCGCATCGAGCTGCAGCGAGGCGGGGATCATACCCGATAGGCTCGTACTGTAGCCGGGGGCGGACGGCAGGGACAAGCCGTGGGCATGGCAACGTGGCAAAATTCGCGGCCGAAGTCCCCACCCGGAAGCCGATGATGTCCACCGAAACACCCCCGCGAGGGGAAGCGTCCAGGAAGCGGAAGGTCACGACCGCCCGCCTGGCCGAGATGAAGGCCCGTGGCGAGAAGATCGCCATGCTGACCGGCTATGATTTTTCGTTCGCCCGGATTCTCGACAGTGCCGGAATCGACGTCGTGCTGGTCGGGGACAGTGCGGCCAATGTCGTCCATGGGTTCGAGACGACGGTTCCCATCACCCTCGACCAGATGATCTCCCATGCGGCCTCGGTGGTCCGGGGCGTGCAGCGGGCCCTGGTCGTCGTCGACATGCCCTTCGGCTCCTACCAGGGGAACAGCACGATCGCGCTGGAGAGCGCGGTGCGGATCATGAAGGAGACCGGCGGCCATGCCGTGAAGATGGAAGGCGGCGAGTTCATTCTCGAGAGCGTGCGGCGGATCGTGTCCGCGGGCATTCCCGTGATGGGGCACCTCGGCCTCACGCCGCAATCGATCTACAAGTTCGGCACTTACGTCGTGCGCGCGACGGGCGACGAAGAAGCCGAGCAACTCGTGCGCGACGCCCATCTTCTGCAGGAGGCGGGGTGTTTCGCCATCGTGTTGGAAAAGATCCCGGCGCAGCTCGCGGAGCGCGTCTCGAAGGAGCTCTCGATTCCCATGATCGGCATCGGCGCCGGTCCCGGAGTCGACGGCCAGGTGCTCGTCGTCCATGACATGTTGGGGATCAACCAGGAGTTCTCTCCGCGGTTCATCCGGCACTACGCACGCCTTCACGATGTCATGAAGAACGCGTTCGAGAGCTACATCGCGGACGTGAAGTCGGCGTCGTTTCCGACGAGCGACGAGAGTTACTGAGGCGGCGACTCCAGCCGGGCGGCCGGCGCGAGCGTCACGGCGGCGGCGGCGAGGTCGTCGTGGAGTCGTTCGAATAGCGCCAGGCGCGCTCGAAGGGCAGGCGCCACGCACGCGGCGCGATGAGTTGATGAATGGCGTTCGGTCCCCACGACCCCGGTGCGTACGGCCGCACCGGCGGGGGCGCTTCCTGCAGCGGAGCCGACACTTCCCACAGCCGCTCGATGCCCTCGGCGGTGTTGAATAGCGTGTGGTCGCCGCGCATGGCATCCAGGATCAGCCGCTCATAGGCCTCGAGCACCTCGCCGACGAATCCCGTGTCGCGCATCGCGAACTGCATGCTCAGCTTGTCGAGCCGCATGCCCGGGCCGGGGCGCTTGCCGTAGAACGACAACGACATCTTCGAAGCGTCCGCCAGGTCGAAGGTCAGATGATCGGGACCTTGCGTGCCGATGCCGGAGCCCGGCGGAAACATGCTGCGGGGCGGCTCGCGGAAGGCGATGGAAATGATGCGCTGCCCTTCCGCCAGGCGCTTGCCCGTGCGCAGGAAGAAGGGCACGCCGGCCCAGCGCCAGTTGTCGATGGAGCACTTCAAGGCGATGAACGTCTCGGTGTCGGACTCCCGATCGACGCCTTCCTCCTTGCGATAGCCCTGGTACTGGCCGCGGACCACGTCGGCGGGCTGGACGGGCACGAGGCTGCGGAAGACCTTGTTCTTCTCCTCGCTGATCGGTTGGGGCTCGAGCGAGGTCGGCGCCTCCATCGCGGTGAACGCGAGGATCTGGAACAGGTGCGTCACCACCATGTCGCGGTAGGCCCCGGTGGCCTCGTAGAAGCCGACGCGCTTGCCCAGGCCGAGGGTCTCGGGCACGTCGATCTGGATGTGGTCGATGAAGTTGCGGTTCCAGATCGGCTCGAACAGGCCGTTGGCGAAGCGGAAGGCGAGAATGTTCTGCGCCGCCTCCTTGCCCAGGAAGTGATCGATGCGAAAGATCTGCTGCTCGGCGAAGACCTCGTGCAGCTTCGCGTTCAGGGCCACCGCGCTCTCCAGGTCCGTGCCGAAGGGCTTCTCCATGACGATGCGGGAGCCTTCGACCAGGCCGGCATCCCCCAACATGCGCACGGCGGACAGCGCCGCATTCGGGGGCACGCTCAGGTAGTGCAGCCGGCGGCTCGTGCCGTTGAAGGACTTCTCCGCCCGCGCCACCGCGGCTTTGAGCGCGGCCGGGCCCGCCTTCAGCGGAACGTAGTCGAGAGTTTCCGCGAAGACCTGCCAGTCGGCGTCGGTGACCTTGTGCGTCGAGAATTCATCGAGGGCTGTGCGTGCGATCTTGCGAAAAGCCGCGGCGTCGATGTCCTCGAGCGAGACTCCGATGATGCGGCAGCCCGGTATGAAACCGATACAGGCGAGCCGGAACAATCCCGGGAGGAGCTTGCGATGCGCCAGGTCTCCCGTCGCACCGAAGAGGACGACGACCTGCGGATAACCCGGTCCCACTCCTGGAGGAATCTTCGTCATTGCGTGCCTCTCTTTCGCCAAGGGCCGGTCGTTCGCGCAAGTCCCAATCGCGGGCGGGCTCCGGCGTCACACCTCGATGCCCTGCGATTTCAGGTACTCGTCGTAGGTGCCGCTGAAGTCCGTGATGCCGCCGCCCGGCTCGAGCTCGATGATACGCGTGGCGAGCGTGTTGACGAACTCGCGATCGTGGGAAACGAACACCAGCGTGCCGGGGTACTTCTCCAGCCCGATCTGCAGCGACTCGATGGTCTCCATGTCCATGTGGTTCGTCGGCTCATCGAGCAGCAGCACGTTCGGCCGCGCGAGCATCAGCTTTCCATAGATCATGCGGCCTTTCTCGCCGCCCGACAGCACGGTGACCGATTTCTTCGTCTCGTCGCCGGAGAACAGCAGCCGCCCGAGGGTGGCGCGTACGATCTGGTCATCGTCGGCCTTGCCTGTCCAATCGGACATCCAGCTGAACAGGTCGCGCTTCTCGGCGAATTCGGCCTGCGGGTCCTGCGGCATGTAGCCGCGCTCGGCATTCTCCACCCAGGTGATGGTGCCGCTCGTCTGCGTGAGGTCGCCGGCCAGCACGCGCATCAGCGTGGTCTTGCCGATACCGTTCGGGCCGATGACGGCAATGCGCTCGCCCGCCTCGACATTGAAGCTCACGTTGCGCAGTACATCGACGGTGGAATTCGGATAGCGGAAGCTCAGCTTCTCCACGGTGCAGGCGGAGCGATACAGCTTCTTCGCCTGCTCGAAGCGGATATAGGGATTCTGGCGCGAGGAGGGGCGGACCTCCTCGATCTTGATCTTCTCGATCTGCTTGCGCCGCGAGGTGGCCTGCCGCGCCTTGGAGGCGTTGGCCGAGAAGCGCCGCACGAATTCCTGCAGGTCGGAGATGCGCTCCTTCGCCTTGGCGTTCGCCGCTTCGACGCGGGCGCGCGCCTGCGTGGCGGCGAGCATGAAGTCGTCGTAGTTGCCCGGGTAGATCTTGAGCTGCTGATAATCGAGGTCGGCGATGTGCGTGCACACCTGGTTCAGGAAGTGGCGATCGTGACTGATGATGATCATCGTGGCGTCGTAGTCGTTCAGCACGCTTTCCAGCCAGCGGATCGAGTTGATGTCGAGGTTGTTGGTCGGCTCGTCGAGCAACAGCACGTCGGGCTTCGAGAACAGCGCCTGCGCGAGCAGCACGCGCAGCTTCAGGCCGGGCGCCACTTCCCGCATCGGCCCGTTGTGCAGCTCCGCGGGAATGCCCGCGCCGACGAGGATCGCCGCAGCGCGTGCTTCGGCATCGTAGCCGCCATACTCGGCGAACCTTCCCTCGAGCTCGGCGGCCCGCATGTAGTCCGCGTCGGTGGATTCGGGATTCGAGTAGATGCGATCGCGCTCCTGCATCGCGGTCCACATTTCCTCGTGCCCCTGCATCACGACGTCCAGCACCCGCTGGTCCTCGTAGCCGAACTGGTTCTGGCGCAGCTTGCCCAGCCGCAGGCCCTGCTGGAGCATGACGTCGCCGGAGCTTTGCTCCAGGTCGCCGCCCAGGACTTTGATCAGGGTCGACTTGCCGCAGCCGTTTGCGCCGATCAGGCCGTAGCGGTTGCCGTCGGAAAATTTGACGGTGACGCCTTCGAAGAGCGGCTTCGCGCCGAATTGCACCGTGATGTTGGAAGTAGCGAGCATGTCCGTCCAGTCGAGGAAAATTACAGACCGCGCTCCACCTGCGCTGCGCGGGCCTCAGCGGCCGCGGCGTAGCTTGAAGTGGGGGTTGGCGAAGTGGTGGAAGGCCGTATTGTAGCAGGCCGCCCGGACTCGAGGCTCGCCCGGGTTTGCTAACCGAGACGGCCGGAAGGGTCGCGTCCGCCGAGATCCCTGCGAATCCGCTCCATAGTGTGGCCGCTGTACTCGGGCTTCAAGTCGACGCCGATTGCAGCGCAGCCGCGCGCAAGCGCGGCGATCATGGTGGTTCCGGAGCCCACGAACGGATCCAGCACCAGCCCGCCCCGGGGGCAGCCGCAGTCGAGGCAGCGCTGCACCAGCTCGACGGGATAGGGAGCGAAATGGGAGCCGGAATTCTCCGGCCGCGCCACGATTCTCCAGACGTCTTCCTCACCAGCGAGCCCCTCCCGGTGGAACCAGTAGCGCGGGCTCTTCGAGAACAGGAAGACATATTCGAAAGTGCGCCAAGGCCGATCGTGTGCCGTGGGCTCGGGCAGTGACGCCGGCCTCTGCCAGATGATCGAGCTGCGCAAGGTCCAGCCGTCATCCTGCAGCGCCAGCGCGACCCGCCAGGGAATGCCGATGAGGGACTTGCGCGGCAGGCCGAGGCCCGCGGCGTCCACGGCCCGCAGGTGCCGCCGCATCATCTGGCGGCCATTGTGTTTGTCGTCCCGGCCGTGCGGGCGTCCTTTCGCCGAGTAATAGGTGTCGCCGAGATTCAGGAAGAAGGTTCCGGCGGGCTTCAGGGTCCGGCGCAGCTCGCCGAACACGCGCACCAGCGCGGCGACGTAGGCGCTGATGGTGCGCTCGTGGCCGATCTGGCCGAGGACCTCGTAGTCGCGTTGCCAGTAGTAGGGCGGGCTCGTGACCACGCAGTCGACGCAGGCGCTCGCGATCTCACGCAACGCGAAAACAACATCCCCCGTCAGCACCGTCCACGGACAGCCCCGGGCGGTGAGCCCCGTCGCCTTCAGGATCGGCGCGTGCTTGTCCTCCGGCCGGCTCTGCGGTTGCATGGCGCCTCAAGAGTAGCAGCCGGGACGGACTACAGAAAATCGCCAAAATAGCCGCCGCGGCTTTACGGGAGCGCGTCTTTCTCCCGATCATGGGCGCCCCAGAACAAGAATCCTCAGGAGCCGCTTTTGAATCGGGTTTTCGTGTGCGTGGCGGCGTGCGCCGCGGTCCGGCTGGCCGCGGCCGAGGGAGGGGCTTCCTCGGACCTCGAAGTGGTGACGGTGACGGCGACCCGGCTGGCCATGCCGTCCTACGATATCCCGGCTGCGATCAGCACTGTCCAGGGTGAGCAGCTGCGCAACGATGCCCTCGGGGTGAATCTGGCCGACGACCTCGCTTCCGTGCCGGGCCTCCTGGCCCGCAACCGCAACAATTACGCACAGGACCAGCAGATCTCGATCCGCGGTTTCGGCGCCAACTCGACGTTCGGCATCCGCGGCGTGCGGATCTACCAGGACGGGCTGCCCGGAACCGGGCCAGACGGGCAGGGGCAGGTCTCGCAATTCAATCTCGACTCCGCCGCCCGGGTGGAGATCCTGCGCGGGCCGTTCTCGGCGTTGTACGGCAATTCCTCGGGCGGCGTCATCCAGATTTTCACGGCCGATGGCCAGGGGCCGCCGCAGCTTCGCACGGGGTTCGTGGCCGGCAGCTTCGGGGCGCTGCGCGCCGGAGCGAACCTGTCCGGCTCCGCGGGCCCGGTGTCCTACAACTTCGATTTCACGCACTTCTCCATCGACGGCTATCGCGTGCACAGCAGCGCCAAGAACGAGTCGTTCAACGGCAAGGTCGGCTACCAGGTCAACGACACGAGCCACCTGACCTTCGTCGCCAACGTCATCGACCGGCCCGACGCGCAGGATCCGCTGGGGCTGACGCCGGCGGAGTTTGCGGCGGCTCCCTATTCGACCGATCCGGCCGCGCTCCTGTTCAACACGCGCAAGAGTCTGCAGCAGCAACAAGGGGGCGTGATCTACGACTGGAACATCACCGCTGCACAGACGTTGCACGTGCTCGGCTATCTGGGTCACCGCATCATTCAGCAGTTCCTGGCCATCCCAACGGCTTCGCAGGCATCCCCGACGAGCGCCGGCGGCGTGGTCGACCTGAACCGGAATTTCGGCGGTGCGGATGCCCGCTGGTCGTGGCAGGGAGATCTGGCAGGACAGCCGATCACGTGGGTGATGGGCGCCACCTACGATCGCCAGAACGAGCTGCGGCGCGGATATGACAACTTCATCGGCAATGTCCTCGGCGTGCTGGGCCCCTTGCGTCGTGACGAGAACGACATCGCCGACAACATCGATGAGTATGCGCAGGGAACGTGGGAATTCGCGTCGCGGTGGTCGTTGATGGCGGGCGTCCGCCACAACGACGTGCAATTCCAATCCGACGATCATTACATCACCCCCAAGAACCCCAACGACAGCGGGTCCATCACCTATGGCGCAACCACTCCCGTCGCGGGACTCGTTTTCAAGGCGCAGCCCTGGCTCCATCTGTACGCCTCCTACGGACAGGGCTTTCAGACACCGATCGCCGCGGAGCTCGCCTACCGGCCCGACGGCGGGAGCGGCCTGAACTTCGGGTTGCAGCCTGCGCGCAATACCAGCACCGAGCTGGGTGCCAAGGTGGACGTCACGCCGGACCTGCACGCCGAAGCTGCGGTGTTCCATGCGCTCACGGAGCACGAGATCGTCGTGGACACCAACATCGGGGGCCGCTCCACCTATCAGAACAGCAACCGCACCCGGCGCCAGGGCACGGAGCTGTCCGTCGATTACCGGTTTGCGCCGCGATGGCGGCTGCAGGCTGCCTACACGTATCTCGAAGCGAACTACGTGGATGCGTACCTGACCTGCACGGCGGCGCCTTGCGCGCGACCCACCGCGCTGGTTTCCGCGGGAAACCGCTTACCGGGGGTACCGCGGAACGACGCTTACCTGCGCGTGCAGTGGGGGGAGGATCTGGGCTGGCACGCCAGCGCCAATGGACAGTACGTGAGCGCCGTGGCGACGAACGATCTGAATACAGTCTTTACGCCGTCATACACGATCTTCGGCACCGATGTCGGCTACGCAGTCGAGTGGGCGCACTCGCGAGTGAATGGCTTCTTTCGCATCAACAACCTCCTCGACCGGCACTACGTCGGCTCCGTGATCGTCGACGACAGCAACAGCCGCTATTTCGAGCCGGGGCCGGGTTTCGCGATCCTGGCCGGGGTCAATGTGGTCTTCAAGTAGGCCGCGTGGTCTTGAAGCAGGCCGCACCGATGTTGCAGTGCGGCGCCAGAGACGGGATCATTCGGTTCCAATAGTGTGCCGGGGTGCTCGCGCGGCGTGGAATCGCCGCGCGTAAGATCGATTCCCGAGAGGACGGCACTCGCATACGTTGCACGACATGCACGCGGAACGACTCCAACTGGCTGGCATGGAAAGGGCGAAGTACTTCGCTCCGGTGGCGATTTGCGGCTACCTCGCGGGACTGTGCGTGGCGCTCATCATCACCTCCGCCTTCCTGGACAACGTGCGGGATGCCATCGCCATCACGGCGGCCGGCATTTTTGGATTGATGGTCTCGGGTGGGCTGGGCGCGGCCATCCTGCACTCGCAGCTGCGCCAGTTGAGCTACACCGTCATTGCGACGAACGGCAGCCCTCTGGCGAACTTCAATGCGGTCGAGCACCTGGCCCGGGACTCCGGCTGGCAAATCGTTGCCCAGGAGGCGGGCCGGCTGCTGCGGGCGCGGACACGGGGCTCCATCCTCACGGAAGGGGAGATCGTGTCGGTGCAGTTCCGCCAGCACGATGTGCTGGTGGCCAGCATCTGTGACCCTGCGGTAGGGTTCTCCCTCGTGGGGCGCCGCCGCTGCGTTCAGTATCGCGAGCAGATTCGTCAGGCCGTCACCCCGCGCAAGTAACCGTCGCGGCGCTTCGGGGCGGCCTCCCACAAGATGGCCCGCCCACGCCCACGCCCACGCCTACGTCTACGCCTACGTCTACGCCCGTGTCCACACCCATGCCCACGCCTACGCCCATGTCCACGCTTATGTGGTAATTCCTGCAATTTCAGGGAGTTAATTCGATATCTCGGGGGCGCGGCGCAAGGTTAACGAACCTTCACTTGTCTCTCGGCTGGGATTATCGATAATCGAGACTATATCTGGGTAGGGGAGGCGGCGATCCGGGAAGGGTCGGCGGCGGTTCCTCCCGTTTTGAATCAATCCCCGGGCAAAGGCTTCCGTTTATGTGGATCGTCGAGGTGGCGCTGAAGCGCCCCTATACCTTCATTGTTCTCGCTCTCCTGCTGCCGTTGATCGGGGCGCTGAGCATCCTGGGCACGCCGCTGCGTCCGGGGATGCCGACCGACATCTTTCCCGACATCAAGATCCCGATCATTGCGGTGACCTTCCAGTACACCGGCATGCCCCCGGACGAGATGGCCGGCCGGGTCACCGCACAGATAGAGCGCTACGCCACGACGATCGTCAACGACATCGAGCACGTCGAGTCGACGACGTATCCCGGCATGTCGGTGATCAAGCTGTTCTTCCAGCCGGGCGTGGACATCAATCTGGCGATGGCGCAGGTGACGGCCTTCGGGCAGCTGTCGTTGAAGAACATGCCGCCCGGCATCCAGCCGCCGCTCATCCTCAAGTACAACGCCTCGAGCGTGCCGATCATCCAGCTCGCGATGTCCAGCAGCAAGCTCACCGAGGCGCAGCTGTTCGACTTCGGCAACCAGGTGATCCGCTCGCAGATCGCGACCGTGTACGGCGCCGCGATCCCCTATCCCTATGGCGGTGCGACCCGGCAGATCCAGATCGACCTCAGGCCTGCCGCCTTGCGCGCGCAGGGGCTCACGGCGAATGACGTCAACAATGCCATCGCGAATCAGAACCTGATCGTGCCGGCGGGCACGCAGAAGATCGGCGATACCGAATACAACGTGAAGCTGAACTCCAGCCCGCTGAAGATCGCGGACATCAACGATCTGCCGATCCGCGGCCAGGTGGGCGGCAACGTCACCTACATCCGCGACGTGGCCTTCGTGCACGACGGCCATCCGCCGCAGACGAACATCGTGCGCGTGAACGGCCGGCGCGCGGTGCTGATGACCATTCAGAAGACCGGCGCGGCTTCCACACTCAACATCGTCAATGAGATCAAGGCGCGCCTCCCACGGGTGCGTGAGCTGTTGCCGGAAGGCGCTTCGATCAACGCGACGGGCGACCAGTCGGTGTTCGTGCGCGCCGCCGTGAAGGGGGTCGTGACCGAGGCCATCATCGCGGCGTGCCTGACCGCGCTCATGGTGCTCCTCTTCCTGGGTAGCTGGCGCAGCACGCTGATCATCGCCATCTCGATCCCGCTGTCGATCCTGTCGTCGATCATCATCCTCGACGCGTTGGGTGAGACCATCAATCTGATGACGTTGGGGGGTCTGGCGCTCGCCGTCGGCATCCTCGTCGACGACGCGACGGTGACCATCGAGAACATCAACCGTCACCTGGAGTTGGGCGAAGACGTCGAGCCGGCCATTCTCAAAGGCTCGCACGAGATCACCATCCCGGCGCTGGTGTCGACGCTTTCGATCTGTATCGTGTTCGTGCCGATGTTCCTGCTGTCGGGCGTCGCGCGGTACCTGTTCGTGCCGCTCGCCGAAGCCGTCGTCTTCGCGATGCTGACTTCCTACGTCCTGTCGCGGACGCTCGTGCCGACCCTGTCGAAGTACTGGCTGCGCACTCACGCCGTGGAGCGGGAAGCGGCGCGGAACCCTGGGCCCCTGAAGCGCTTCCAGATCGGGTTCGAAGCCCGCTTCGAGGCGGTGCGGCGCTGGTATCAGCGGTTGCTCGCCACGGTGTTGGAGCACCGTACCGGCTTCATCACCATGTTCCTGAGCGCGGCGGTCGTCTCGATGGTCATCTATCCCTTCCTCGGCCGGAACTTCTTCCCGGAGGTCGACGGCGGGCAGATCAAGCTGCACGTCCGCGGACCGACCGGCCTGCGTGTGGAAGATACGGCCGTGCTGGTGGATCACATCGAGGCGGCCATGCGGGAAGTGATCCCGGCGAATGAGATCGCCAGCCTGGTCGACAACATCGGCCTGCCGGTCTCGAGCATCAACCTCACCTACGGCAATTCGGGCACCATCGGCAGCAGCGACGCCGACATCCTCATCTCGCTGACGCCCGACCACGCGCCGACCACCGACTACGTGCGCAAGCTCCGCGCACGGCTGCCGCAGGAGTTTCCCGGAGCCGTGTTCGGCTTCCTGCCGGCGGACATCGTCAGCCAGATCCTGAATTTCGGGGCGCCCGCGCCCATCGACGTGCAGATCTCCGGCCCCAGCCCCAGGAATCACGAGATCGCCAACGATCTGGTGGCCGCGCTGCGCCACGTGCCGGGCCTCGTCGACCTGCGGCTCGGACAGGTCTTCAACCAGCCCGAGCTGCGCGTCGTCACGGATCGCAGCCGTGCGCAACAGCTGGGCATCAGCCAGCACGACGTGGCCAACAACCTCCTGCTGACCCTCTCGGGCAGCGGTCAGATCGCGCCGACCTTCTGGCTCAATACGGAGACGGGCCTGCAGTACCCCCTGGTGACGCAGGCGCCCCAGTACCGCATGACGTCGCTGCAGGATCTCGAGAACCTGCCGGTCACCACCACCGGGCAGCAACAGATCCTCGGGGGCCTCGCGACCATCACCCGCGGCTTCGGTCCCGCGGTCGTCATGCACTACGACTCGCAGCCGATCATCGATATTTATGGCGCCGCGCAGGATCGCGACCTCGGCGCGATCGACAAGGACATCGCGGCCGCGATCGCCAGGATCGAGGGCCACCTCCCCAAAGGCACGCACATCAAGATCCGCGGCCAGGTGCAGACCATGACCGCCTCCTACGAGGGGTTGGCGATCGGCTTCATCGGCGCCATCGTGTTGGTGTACCTGCTGATCGTCATCAACTTCCAGTCGTGGGTCGATCCGTTCATCATCATCACCGCCTTGCCTGCCGCGGTGGCCGGCATCGCCTGGATGCTGTTGATCACGGGAACGACGCTGAGCGTGCCCGCGCTGACCGGCGCCATCATGTGCATGGGGGTCGCCACGGCCAACAGTATCCTGGTCGTGAGCTTCGCGCGCGATCGCATGAACCAGGGAGTCGCCGCGCTGCAGGCGGCGTTCGAGGCCGGCTTCACGCGGTTCCGCCCGGTGTTGATGACGGCGCTCGCGATGGTCATCGGCATGTTGCCCATGTCGTTGGGCCTGGGCGAGGGCGGTGAGCAGAATGCGCCGCTCGGCCGTGCCGTCATCGGCGGACTGTTGTTCGCAACCGTGGCGACCCTCATCTTCGTCCCGACGGTGTTCGCCGCCGTTCACGGACGCCGCGGCGAGAAGCTCGAGCCCTTGAACCCAGCCCCGAGCGCGGCGCATTGACGCGGCGCGCGGGACCTACTCATGCAGACAGTGAATTGAGACGCTCATGGACCAACTGACTCGATCGACCGAACAGGGTGCGGACGGCCCCCCCGCGGATTCCAAAGCCGGCGCGCGCCAGCTGCGGCGCGTGGGCACGATGTTGGGCGTCGCCGGCCTGGCCGTGCTGGTGTGGGCGGCGCTGTCGGCGCATCACGCGGCGGCGAAGCTCAAAGAGGCGACGGAGGCGGCGGCGGTCGTCGATGTGGCGACCATCAAGCCGCAGGCCCAATCCGAGCTCGCCGAGCTGATCCTGCCGGGTAACATCCAGGCGAACTACGAGGCGCCCATCTACGCGCGCACCAGCGGCTACCTGAAGCGCTGGCTCGTCGACATCGGCACGCCGGTGAAGGCCGGGCAGCTGCTGGGCGAGATCGAGTCCCCCGAGGTCGACTCGCAGCTGCGCCAGGCCGAGGCCGACCTGGTCACGGCCGAGGCCAATCAGAAGATCGCCGACCTGACGGCCGAGCGCTGGCGGAATCTGCGTGCGACGGATTCCGTGTCGAAGCAGGAGGCCGACGAGAAGATCAGCACCGCAGCGTCCCTCGATGCGCAGGTGCAGGCCGCGCACGCCAACGTGCAGCGGCTGCGCGAGCTGGCCGGCTTCGAGAAGCTCGTCGCGCCCTTCGATGGTGTCGTCACCGCGCGCAACACCGACATCGGCCAGCTCATCGCCGCCGGCAACAACACCGGTCCGGAGCTGTTCCGCGTAGCCGACATGCGCAGGTTGCGCCTCTACGTGCGCGTACCGCAGACGTACGCGGCCAGCATGAAGCCGGGTCTGACGGCGGACCTGATCTTCCCGGACCGCCCGGGAAGGAAATACACCGCGACCCTCGACAGCACTTCGAGCGCGATCGATACCGCGACACGCACCTTGCTCGCGCAGCTCGTCATCGACAACAGGAACGGCGAGCTCCTGCCGGGGGCCTATGCGGAAGTGCACTTCAAGCTGCCGCCCGGCGCGGGTGGCGAATCCTACAAGCTGCCGGCGAACGTGCTGCTGTTCCGCAGTGACGGCATGCACGTCGGCGTGGTGGGCCCGGACAGCAAGGTGGTGCTGAAGCCGGTCACCATAGGCCGGGATTACGGGGCGGACATCGAGATCGTGCACGGCCTCGATGCCGACGACAACGTCATCCTCTCGCCGCCGGACTCGCTGGCCGGCGGCGTGACGGTTCGGGTGGTCACTCCGAAGGCGGCCACTCCGAAGACTTCGCAGGTTGCCAAATCGTGAGCCGCATCGTCTCCTCCAAGCGGGCCGCCGTCGCAGCCGTCGCCGTCGCGGCGGCCCTGAGCGGCTGCTCGCTGGCTCCCGCGTACAAGCCACCGGCGCCGGAGCCCGTTGCCCGCTTCAAGGAAGCGGGCGACTGGATGCCGGCACAGCCGGCTGACACGCAGCAGCGCGGCCAGTGGTGGGAGGTATTCGGCGACACCCGGCTCAATGAGCTGGAGCAGCAGCTCGATCAGGCGAATCCCGATCTGCAGGCCGCACTTGCGCGTTATGAGCAGGCGCGCGCCGTGGCGCGGCAGGACACCTCGAGCGAGTTTCCAACACTCGGTCTCGGTGTGACCGGGCAACGGGGCCGCAGCTCCGCCAACGCTCCTCTTGCCGGTCTCATCGGCAATGTCCCGGTCACGTCGAACGATTTCGTGGCCTCGGCCAACCTGAACTGGGAGATCGACCTGTTCGGCCGGTTGCGCAACACCGCTGCCGCCGCACGCGCGCAGGCGCAGAGCAGCGAGGCTGATGCCGCGGCAGTGGCCCTGAGTCTGCAGGCCGAGCTGGCGAGCGACTACTTCACGCTGCGCGGCGATGACACGACGATCCAGCTCCTCGAGGACACGATCAAGGTTTATGACCGTGCCTACGAGTTGACGAAGAACCGTTACGAGGAAGGCATCGCGGCGGCCACGGACGTGGACCAGGCTGACACGCAGCGCCAGAATGCCCGTGCGCAGCTGGCGTCGACCCGCCGTGACCGCGCGCAGTTCGAGCACGCGATCGCCGTGCTGCTCGGCACGACACCTTCCAAGTTTTCTCTGGAGCCCGCGCAGCTCGTCAGCACGGTCCCCGCCGTCGACGGCGGACTCCCCTCGGCTCTACTGCAACGTCGTCCCGACGTCGCTCGTGCGGAGCGAGCGATGGCGGCGGCTAACGCCCAGATCGGTGTAGCCCGGGCTGCGTGGTTCCCTGTGTTCTCACTGACCGGTGTGGCCGGCTTCGAGAGCGTGGATTCCTCGACCTGGTTCAAGGCTCCGAGTCGGATGTGGGCCGTGGGTCCCGCGGCGGCCACGGTCCCTCTGTTGGATTTCGGCGCGCGCTCTGCCGTGAATCAGCAAGCGCGGGCCGCCTACGACGAGGCGGTCGCGACCTATCGCAAGGCGACGCTCACCGCTTATCAGGAAGTCGAGGATAACCTCGCGGCCTTGCACCATCTGGCCGACGAGTTGATCGCGGATGAGGCTGCATCGAAGTCCGCGCAAAGCGCCGCCTACCACTCGGACAAGCGTTATGACGCGGGGGTGGCGGATTATGTCGAGGTGACGACGACCCATACAGCCGCCCTGCAGGAGCAGCGCGACACGATTTCCGTGCGTGTCGCGCAGCTGAATGCGGCGGTCGCGCTGGTGCGGGCGACAGGTGGAGGCTGGACAAGAGACCAGATCGACAGGCTATGAGTACAACAGAGGGGGCAGCGTTCAAACGCACGTGCATGCGGGATCGCATTCGCGACGTGCTGGTTGGGCGTATATTGGACGGGACCTACGCCGCAGGAACTCAGCTGAAGGAGCTGTCTCTCGCCCGGGAGTTCAACGTCAGCCAGACGCCGATCCGCGAGGCGCTGCGCGAGCTCGAGGGCTCCGGCCTCGTGACGAACGAGCGCTTCCGCGGCACGCGCGTGCGCGGCGCCGACTTCACCGAGATGCGCGAATCCTATGAGCTGCGCACCATGTTGGAAGTCCGCTCCGCCAGGCTGGCCGCGCCGTACTCGGCGGAGCTGCTGGCGGATTTAGAGGAAAAATTGCGGCTCATGGAAATCGCGGTCGCGGCCGACGACCCGGAGCGCTACATCGATGCCGCGTTGAGCTTTCACCGCCGCCTGGTGGCCGCCAGCGGCAACCGCACTTTCCTGAGCGTGTGGGACTCGCTGCTGTGGGATGTCCGCGGCCGGATCGCTTTGCGGCGGCGGACCGAGAAAGGCGGCTGTCTCGGCTCGCTCATCAGCATGCACACGGAGCTGCTGTCGCGGCTGCGCGCGCAGAACACCGAAGAGGCCGCCGAGCAGGTCGGCAAGATCCTGCACGACGTTGCGGACTCGTTCGCGCCGGGATGACCGACCTCCGGGAGTGACGTTACCTCCTGGATGCCCCTTACCTCCGGGACGCCCTTTACCGCGTGAGGGCGCCGGCCGACTCCCTCTCGGCCGGCGCCCAATGGTCGTCTCCGGATAACGGGAGACTTGTGCGCGTCTAATGGCGCGAAGACACTGTAAGCGGCACGCGTTAAGCTTCTGCGACCGAAGCGTGAAGGTTGTGTGCCGGTGTCAGTGACCGAAGAGTATGCGCGGCGGCTCGAGGCTCGCGAAGCCGAAGTCGCCGGTTTTACCCAGTTGCACGAGCGTATTGGCGGACTCCGCGTGGCCCTGGGCGCGGTGGCGCTCGCCGTTGCCTGGGCCGCATTCCTCGACCGGGCCTGCAATCCTCTGTGGGTGTTGGTTCCCGCCGGCGCACTGGCGGCGCTGATTTTCCATCATGCGTCGGTCCGGCGCTTGCGCTCGAGGGCGGAACGCGCCGCGGCGTACTACCGGCAGCGTATCGCGCGTCTCGAAGACCGGTGGGCGGGGCTCGGACAGCCGGGCGATCGTTTCGCGAGCCCGTCGCACCTGTATGCGGACGATCTGGATCTCTTCGGTAAGGGTAGCTTGTTCGAGCTCCTGTCCGCCGCCCGGACCCGAATGGGCGAAGACACACTGGCGCACTGGCTACTGGCTCCGGCTGCATCGCTCGCTGACATTCGCGCCCGCCACGCCAGCGTCGTGGATTTGCGTGACCGGCTCGATCTTCGCGAGGAGTTGGCGGTCCTGGGTGAGGATCCGCAGGTTGGTGTGCAGCCGCAGGCGCTGCTGGGCTGGGCGGAGGCGCCGAACGAGCTGCCCCGGCGCTGGCTGCCGGCTTTGGCGCTGGTTCTGCCGGTGCTCGCGTTGGCCGCCGCCGTGGTCTGGAGCATCTGGGGGCTCGCTGTGCCGTTCGTGCTGGTCGTCCTCGTGGAGGCGCTGGTCATCCACGCGGTCAAGGCGCCGCTGGCGCAGGCGATCTACGGTTCCGAGAGCGCGTTCGCCGACCTGAAACTGTTTGCGGAGCTGCTGATTCGGATCGAGCGGACCTCCTTCGACGCGGCACGTCTCCAGGATCTGGCACACCGGCTTTCCTCCCACACCCTGACCGCCTCCGCGACCATCGGTCGCCTGGCGAGGGTCGTCGACTACGCGGACGCGCGGAACAATCCGTTTCTGCGAATGCTCGATACGCCGCTGATGTACTCCGTGCACGTCGCCCTTGCGGCGGAGAGGTGGCGCCGCGAACACGGTAAGGTGGTTCGGCAGTGGGTGGAGGCGTTAGGAGAGTTCGAGGCGCTGTCATCCCTCGCAGGCTACAGCTACGAGCATCCGCTCGATCCGTTTCCTGACATCGTGGAAGGACCGGCGGTTTTTATCGCCACGGAGCTCGGCCATCCGTTGCTGGCGGCGGCGAAGTGCGTTCGCAACAACGTCACTATCGAGGGGACCACACGCGTATTGCTCGTGAGCGGATCGAACATGTCCGGTAAGAGCACTTTGCTGCGAACGGTCGGAATCAACACGGTCCTCGCCATGGCCGGTGCCCCGGTGCGGGCAAGCCATCTGCGCCTCACACCGCTGCAGGTGGGGGCGAGTATCCGGGTGAACGACTCTCTGCACGAGGGCAGCTCGCGCTTCTACGCAGAAATTACCCGCCTGCGCGCGCTCCATGTGCTGTTGGGGCGCGAGCGGCCCTTGCTGTTTCTGCTCGACGAGCTGCTGCAGGGGACGAATTCGAGGGATCGGCTGACCGGCGCGGAAGGTATCGTGCGCGCCTTCGTGGCCAGCGGCGCGATCGGTCTCGTGAGCACCCACGACCTGGCGCTCGCGGATATCGGCGGGCTGGCGCCCGGCGCTTTGCGCAATGTCCATTTCCAGGACGAGCTGGTCGAGGGGCGGATGCGGTTCGATTTCACTCTCCGGGATGGAGTGGTCACCAAGAGCAATGGTATCGAGCTCATGCGCGCGATCGGGCTCGAGGTTTAGGGCGTCTAACAAAAAGGCCCGTCCCGGGGGACGCCGCAAGTACATCCCTGTAGGCTCTGGCGCGGTTCCCGACCGCGCAAGCCCCCGGGACGGGCCTTTTTGTTAGACGCCCTTATTAGAGGCGGTTCCGGCGGCTTCGGTAGCCAGCTCGGCGGCGGCCAGGTCCTCTATCGCGGTGCCGACGCTCTTGAACAGGGTGATGGCCTGCGGGTCGGATCGCCCGCGTATCGTGCCGCGCGCCAGCTGACTCAGCTCGCCGCGCACATCGTCCGGTTTGATTGCGCCATTGGCGATAGCTTGCACGAATTCGCCGGCTTCCGCGAGCGCGCCCGCGCGCGTATCGACGTAAAGCTCGGCGCGCTTCATCGCCGTATCATCGACCTCTCGCATGTTGGGGCGGAAGGCTCCTACGAGATCCAGGTGCTGACCGGGGCGCAGCCAACGGCCTTCGATCAGCGGGTCCTGGCTGAGTGTGGCACAGCTGATGATGTCGGCCCTCGCGACACCCGATTCCAGATCGGTGCAGACATCGACTGCAAAATGGTGCCCTTGCAGTGCCGCTGCGGTCTCACGCGCTTTTTCCGCTCTACGTCCCCAGATGAGAACCTCTTCGATGGGTCTCACTTCCGCGTGACTCAACACCAGGTGCGGCGCGAGCTCACCGGTGCCCACCATGAGGAGCCGCCGGGCGTCGGGTCGTGCCAGATATTTTGTCGCGAGCGCTGAGGCGGCGCCCGTTCGTCTGAGTGTCAGCTCATGGCCATCCAGGATGGCACGCACCGCGCCACTCTCCGCGTCGAACAATACGTAGCACGAATGTACCGCCGGCAGGCTTCGGATCGCGTTGTCGGCGAAGACGGTGACGAGCTTGACGCCGACGGCCCCGTTGGCCTGCCAGGCGGGCATGGTGAGCAGCGTTTTGCCGGATTGTGCCCCATCGATGTCGTAGCGTTGGCGGACGGGA